>JBBSEU010000310.1:0-6267 GCA_038239365.1 Aggregatilineales bacterium | reverse complement strand
GATTTGAAACGCTTTAAGGACACTCAAGTCGGCTTGGATCGAGCCGTCAGGCGCTAACCTAGACGAGCGAGTCATGCGTAGCCTGAGAAGCTCCCCAGATGTATCGGGGAGAGTGGTCACGAGTTTTCTCCTCTTTAGGCCTTATCCAGATCCGTTATGAGTTTTTCCATCAGTTGAATTTCTGATGATTGATCTTTGGTGATTTTGACGGCTAAATCAGTGAGTGGCTGATGCGTGGACTGCTTCAAAATGCGAGCCGCCATATGCAGTGCATCATCATGATGATCGATCATCGATTCGAGCCAGGCTATCTCGTACTCCTTGCCTTGCAACGCATTGAGTCCGGCCATCATGCCCATCATACCGGGTGCATCCGTTGTCATATCCATCCCGGCCATGCCATCTTTCATGCTCGATGTGGGCTGATAGTCGATTTTGTACCAGTCCTTGAGCCAGCCCTGCATGGTCTTTATTTCGGCAGTTTGTGCGGTGATGATATTCTGACAAAGCGTGCGAACCGCCTCAGTATGTGCTTTGTGAGTACAGTCATTCGCCATATCCACCGCCATCATATGGTGATCCATCATGCCTTCTAAAAAGCGAACTTCGGCGCGTGTTGCCCTATCGGTTACTGCACTCGCCGGGATAGCCCAGGCATTATGAGCGAAACTTACTATCCATAAAGATGCGATCAGCAACCCCAGCCACTTCCATTGACGCATAGAATCTCCTTACTTTCGGCTTGAAACCGAAAAAATATCGGTAATCTCGGACAGCACACGTTCGCGTTCGTCCGGGTCGTCGCCGCGAATGGCCGTTGTGACACAGGTATGCAGGTGGTTTTCGAGGATGATTTCGCTGGCCTTTGCCAGTGCCGCTTGCGCCGCCTGAATCTGTTTGATCAGGTCAATGCAGTAGCGATCCTGTTCCACCATCGCGGCGATCCCGCTGACGTGCCCGGCGGTACTTCTCAGGCGATTAACCAGTGCAGCTTTGTCTTGTGCATTCATACGTTTTCACTTTCTACCCCATCCCCCCTGGGGTGGGGTTTGTGTCTAGTATAGCATTGTTTCAAATGGGATCAAGGGGCAATTTTTGCATGATATAATTTCGATATGCTTTACGTGAACAAGATAAATTGTGGAAATGACAGCTTTCAGGTTTTGCGACAGCATTCCAGACTCTACAAAAAGGAAATTTCATCATGAAGACAAGAACAGGCAACTTCCCAATCGGATTACGTCGCGGTTGGTCGGGCTGGCAAAAAGACCTCGCCGGAACTATCGCCTGGGCAAAGCAGTCTGGTTTGGAAGTGTTCGATGTGGGGCGCGATGGTGACAGTGTGGGGCGTCAGGTTGTCGATGCTGGCCTGCGTATCGGCTCGGTTGACTTGTTTGATATGACCAACATGATCGCGGCGGACAAGGCCCAGCGTGCCGATGCCATCGCCCGGAACACCGAGTATGTTACCGCTTGCGCCGCCTACGGTCTGGTAAATCACTTTCTGGTGATGCTGCCAGAGAACAAGGATTTGCCTCGCGCGGAAAATTTCGGCTACCTGGTGGACAGCTTTAACCAACTCGCGCCAACCCTGGAAAAGAATAATGCGCGCCTCGTTATTGAGGGCTGGCCGGGACCGGGCGCGCTGTGCTGCACGCCGGAAGGCTACCGAGCATTTTTCAAGGCGTGTCCTTCCAAAGCGATGGGCGTCAACTATGACCCTTCGCATCTAATTCGTATGGGCATCGACCCGCTGCGCTTCCTGAAAGAGTTTGTTAGGCGGGTCTATCATGTGCATGGCAAAGACACTGAGTTATTCGCGGACAACCTGTATGAATACGGCCACGAACAACCACCTACGTTCGCTCAGGAAATGCCCTTCGGCTCGATGGCCTGGCGCTACACAATACCCGGTCACGGGGTCACAAGCTGGACACAAATTTTCAGTATTTTGAAAGACGCGGGCTACGCCGGTTGTGTTTCGATTGAACTGGAAGATATGAACTTCAATGGCACGGAAGCCGGGGAAAAACTCGGCATCCTCCAGGGCGCACACTTCTTGGAAGGTTGCTAAGCCTCGTTGATCACGTCGGCGCTTCGACTTCAGATGAGATCTTCGGGATTGGTGGGGTCGTGGCCGCCTATGTTACAATGCCGCACATGAATCATGTTGATCATGTAAACCTGCTGCGCGATGTCGGGATCGCATCTGGTCAAACATGGGCTGATCTGGGCGCAGGTACGGGCGCATTCACACTCGCAATCGCCGAACTGCTCGGCAGCGCGGGCACGATCTATGCAGTAGATCGAGATAGTGCCGCCCTTCGCCAGCACACGGAGATGAGTCGCACGCGCTACCCGGCGATCACAATGCGCTATTTGACCGCCGATTTCACGCAGCCGCTCGCGTTGCCAGCGTTGGATGGGCTTCTCATGGCAAATTCGCTGCACTTTGTAACGGATCAAGAGCGGGTTGTGCGCCAGCTAAAGCGTTATCTAGGCGATAGCAGCAGGCTAGCCCTTGTCGAGTACAACACGGATCAGGGCAACCAATGGGTGCCCCATCCGTTATCGTATTCGACCTGGGCTGCATTAGCCGCACGTTGTGGGTTTGCAAACACGAGACAGGTCAGCGCGCGGCCAAGTCGATTTTTAGACGAAATCTACTCCGCTGTGAGTTGGTGATACGCGATTCATTCGCATTTTATCTCTTCGGATGAGCATGGAAATCTATAAAGATTGGATCGCTGAACAGGTTCGGCGCGCAGGGTTGCGGCTTATCAGCGATTTTGAAGAAATCAGAGTCGCCTATACGGCGGTGGTGCTGCGCGTTCTGACGGACTCCGGTCATCTCTACTTCAAAACTGCGATGTCCGCCTTTGCCTTTGAGGCGGCGCTAACCGCAGCATTGGCGGAATGGTTTCCGCAGTCGATCCCGGCAGTAATCGCACTGGACAAGGAGCGTGGCTGGCTCTTGATGCGTGATGCGGGCGTGTCGATGCGCGCTCTAACCCGCGCCGATGGGGATTTTAGTCGTTGGGATGGGATGCTCCGCGAATACGCCATGCTGCAACAGAAAACCGCGTCGCATATCGAGCAGTTGTTGACGCTTGGCGTGCCGGATCGATGGTTGGATAAACTCCCGAAACTGTATGACAATATCGCACTGTCCGATACAGAATAATCACGAACAAGTTGAATGGTTGCATGGAGATCAACGGATGACGATTGGCATTATCGGGACGGGCTGGGGCGCACGCATTCAAGTGCCCGCTTTTCGCGCGGCGGGTCTGAAGGTGACTGCTTTAGTTGGACAGGATCAGACGAAAACAGAACAAATCGCTTCGGCTTTAGAGGTGGACGCGGCACTCACCGATTGGCGGGCGTTGCTCAGTCGTGAGGATGTTCAACTGGTGAGCATCGTCACACCGCCGCATCTGCACAGCGAAATGTCAATCGCGGCGCTTGAAGCGGGTAAGCATGTCCTGTGCGAAAAACCTACCGCGATGGATCGCCACGAAGCGCAGCAAATGAGCGATGCGGCGGCGGCTCATCCTGATTTATTGGCATTAATTGACCATGAGATGCGTTTTGCACCCGTTATGCAGCACGCGAAACAGCGAATCGCTGATGGACTGATTGGCGCGGTGCGCTACGCTCATTTCGTGCTGATGGGATCGAGTCGGGCAGGGTTGGCGCGTCCCTGGAATTGGTGGAGCGATGCGTCACAGGGCGGCGGCTTGCTTGGCGCAGTCGCATCACATCAGATCGATCTGTTGCGGTTCATGCTGAACGCGGAAGTTGCCAGCGTGAGCGCCTTGCTCAACACATTCGTCAGGGAACGTAACAGTCCCGATGGACTCAAACCTGTGACCAGCGACGATTATTACAGTTTGCGCCTCAATTTTCAGAATGAGACGCTGGCGACATTGGAAAACAACTCAACAACCGGGATCGACGAACCGCAAAGTGTGACGATCTTCGGTGAAAACGGAACCCTGCGCTGGCTTGGTGGCTCTGGCGGCTTGTTATACGCTGCCGCTGGTCAGCCGTTTCAGGACATCACGCCGCCGCATGTCTATGAAGCGCCCGCCGGACTTACTGGTGATTTTCCGCACGCCACGATCTATCTGGGTCATGCCTTGCGCGCCTACTTTGAAGGCGATCACGCACCGATCAATCCGGCTGCAACGTTTGTCGATGGCTTGCAGATTCAGGCAGTGTTGGATGCAGCGCGCCGATCCGACGCTAAAAAGGGCGTTATCACGGCAGTTTAGCCCATTTGCGCGGCCACATCTTTCCCACTCTGCGCGGCCAGGTGAACCCGTCCGCCGCGCAGATAATCCCCGGCAAACCATAACCCCGCACATACACCGTTGACTGCCGATTCAGAAATGAGCGTATCGGGCTGCGAATAGCGCCATTTTTGATACTCTGTCCAGGTTGGTTGCCGCAAATCTTCACCCAACAAAGTGCTGACCATTTCGGCGGCTTCGCTGATCACATTCGCACGATCCCGTTCCCAGGCGTCGAGGCTGTAACGTCCGGCCATTTGCGCGATCACGACGCTGTACCCTGCCGGAACATGACCCGCTTTCAGGTGTTCAAAAGCCAGCCAGGAAAGTGCATGTGTCCGATCTGTGTTGACCAGTGCGTAGTAAGGCCGCTCCGTGATTACCCGATCAAAGCCGAGCGTCACCGAAAGGCAACGCCGATAGACCGCGCCGCGTAACGCTGTTTCAAGTGTATCCCGCTCAGGCGTGGGCAAATCACTGGCCGCGATCAGGTCTACCGCTTGCCCGGCTGGAATCGTGATCAGAATTTGATCAGCCTCCCCAACCGAAGCGCCCTGATCATCAAACAACTGGTAGCGCCCATTCGCGTAAAGCAGCTTGCCGATTCGGGTTTGCAGGCGCACATCGAGCGATCCGGCCTGCACAATCAGCCCGCCCAATGTCGATAAGCCGCGACGGTAGACCCACTGCGCGCCCGAATAACGCGCCGAATCGCCTTCGGAGATGGTATTTGCGCCGTCGAATGTCCAGACCGGACGCCCAATATCCACCAAATCTGTTTGTGGCAATGTATTCAAGATCAGTTCGTGCAGCGCAGGCGACTCGTCACGCAGATATTGCGCGCCATGATCGATATACACTCGTTGCCCATCAGGCAAATCGTGCCAGCGAGTCGCCGCGCGTCCGGTGAGTCCCCGGCTTTTCTCATAGAGCGTGACGGTATGTTTTTCGCGCAGATCATAAGCCGCTGTTAACCCGGCAATGCCCGCCCCAAGGATCGCAATATTCATGTAGTCCCTCATGTTTTCTGATAAGATTGTAGCGTTGCGAACTTGGAGTGACTATGAAATGTTCTAACTGCGGTACGCCCTACAAAATCAATGATGCTGTCTGCGACAAATGTGGGCATGTGCTGTTTGATACGCGCGTCAATACAGTATCGCTGCAAGTTGATCCGTCTTTGCTACGGCTGCGTCACAACCGTGCGGTGAAAGCGGCAGAAGGTGAGCAGGACTCGGCACGGCCTGAGAAAGCGGTGTCACTGCTCATTCGCGGCATGGCGGAGCGGTTCATCTTCGAGGAAGGGACTGAGATCATACTGGGGCGAACCGATCTGCTATCGTCCGATCCCGGCCATTTCGATCTGACGCGCTACGGCGGCCATGATCGGGGCGTATCGCGCAGTCATGCGGTGCTGCGCTTCAATCAGGATCAACTCATGTTGACTGATTTGAATAGTTCCAACGGCACGTTCATCAACGCGCAAAAGCTCAAACCGAATGAGCCGCGCGCCCTGAAACATGGCGATGAAATTATGCTAGGTAGTCTGTCTGTCGTTATTCGATTCGAGTGAATAAGGTCAACAAAATGATGCGCGCCTGGTTTGCGACGCCGACCTTCGAGGACGAGTATTTAACCTTCTCCTTCCGCGTGCTTCACTATACGCTGCTGCTGCTCATCGGAGTAGCAGTGATCTTTCTGCCGTTTACAAGTTCACCTGTACAACTTGTCTATATTCCCGCTGTGGTGCTGCTGCTTGGCCTATGCTATGTCTTGTTGCATACCAATCATTTTCGGCTTGCCGGTGGTTTATTTCTTGGCGGCTTATGGAGCTAGACGTTACGCAGTTGGGGTAGGGGCGATAAAATAGAGGGCATGAACAAAGCCAAATGCGATGAACAAGACTATATTCACTTTCTGGTAGCCGCGCAAAAGGTGTTCAGCAGCGTAGAAGCAGCAGCGACACACCCAG
>JBBSEU010000309.1:0-6328 GCA_038239365.1 Aggregatilineales bacterium | reverse complement strand
GATATTCTGATCGTCACCTCCAAGATCGTCTCCAAAGCCGAAGGGCGGCGCGTCGATCTTCGCACCATTACGCCATCGGCACGCGCGTTTGATCTGGCGGCCCAAACCGATAAAGACCCGCGTGAAGTCGAACTGGTTCTGCAAGAATCTGTCGAAGTGTCGCGCGTGCGGAAAGGCGCGATCATCGTGCGCCACAAACTTGGCTTCACCTCCGCCAATGCTGGGATTGATCATTCCAATGTGGGTGCCGATGGTGAAGACTGGGTACTGCTGTTGCCTGTCGATCCTGATGATTCGGCGCGGCGCATTCGGGATCGGCTCAAGGAGATGACCGGGGAGGCGATTGGCGTTGTGATCAGTGATACCCATGGCCGCCCGCATCGACTTGGCAATGTCGGGATTGCGGTGGGTGTGGCCGGAATCACCGCGTGGCTTGACCTGCGGGGTAAACCCGATCTGTTTGGGCGCACCTTGCAGCACTCCGATATTGGTTTGGCAGATCAAATCGCCGCCGCCGCCGATCTGCTCAGTGGTCAGGCGAATGAAGGGCTGCCCGTCACGCTGCTGCGTGGCCTCAATTTAACGCCCACAGAAGGCCGCGCCACCGATCTGGTACGTCCACCCGAATTCGATCTCTATCGTTAAACACAATCCACATGAATCACGATACACTGATCAACGGGCTGATCAATAGACGCTCGATTCGGCGCTACACGGATCAACCTGTCGCGCGTGAAGTGATTGAGCGCATCCTGACGGCGGCAAGCTGGGCACCCTCGGCACATAATCGGCAGCCCTGGCGTTTTGCCGTGGTCACATCGCCGGAAGTGCGCGAACGCTTGGCGCGGGCGATGGGTGAACGGCTGCGCGCTGATCTGACTGCCGATAATGCACCGCCTAATCTGATCGAAAAAGATACCGCACGATCTTATGCGCGGATTACGGGTGCAGCGGTACTCATCCTGACATGTATAAGTATGGAAGATATGGATCATTATCCCGATGAAAAACGCGCCACCGCCGAACACCTGATGGCCGTCCAAAGCACAGCAATGGCGGTTCAAAACTTGCTGCTTGCGGCACACAATCAGGGCTTGGGCGCGTGCTGGATGTGTGCGCCGCTCTTTTGCCCGGATGTGGTCTTGTGTGAACTGGACTTGCCCGCCGACTGGCAACCGCAAGCCCTGATCACGCTGGGTTATCCCGCTGAATCAAAGACAAAAACACGGTTTCCTCTCGAAACGAGAACATTATGGCGTTAGATACGTATAAGTCTGTTGTGGCGCTGGCAGGCGGAGTCGGCGGCGCAAAGCTGGCCGATGGCCTTGCACGACTTTTGCCGCCCGGTGCGCTCACCGTCATCGTCAATACCGGGGATGATTTCCGGCATTATGGGTTAGCTATTTCACCCGATCTGGATACGGTCATGTATACGTTGGGCGGTGTCGCTAATATTGTCAATGGTTGGGGCTTGGAAGGCGATTCGCAGCAAATGCTCGGCATGATGCGTCAATATGGGGATGATGCCTGGTTCGGCCTGGGCGATAAAGACCTGGCGACGCATTTGCTGCGTACCCAATGGCTTGAGGAAGACATAACGCTCACCGAAGTGACACAGCGATTGTCGAAAGCGTTAGGCATTCAATCGCGCATTTTGCCCATGTCCGATAACTCGATCCCAACGGTGATCAATACAGCAGAATATGGCGAATTAACGTTTCAGGAATATTTCGTGCGCTATCGCTGGCAGCCTACCGTCGCGCCCATCGTGATCAGGGGCGAATCTACCTCACCGATCATGTACGATGGCGAAGCGATCATGACGGATGAAGGCGTGAGCGCACTGCAAAATGCCGATCTGATCGTGTTTTGCCCATCGAATCCGATGCTCTCTATTGATCCGATCCTGAACGCCGAACCATGCCGCGACCTGATCGAAAATCGGAGCGTGCCCTGTGTGGCCGTCAGCCCATTGATCGGCGGTCAGGCCGTGAAAGGCCCCGCCGCTAAATTGATGAAAGAACTGGGTATGGAAGTGTCGTCTAATAGCATTGCCCACTACTATGAAGGGTTGATCGACGGCATCGTTGTTGATAGAGCCGATCAAGTCGATGCTGACCGTGCTTTGAAAGTGTTACCCGCTGATATTTTAATGCGTAATGTTGAAGATCGCGCACGACTCGCAGGAGAAATTTTGGAATGGATGACAAGCTGGACTCGTTGACGTTATTAAACGCCGCAGCACCGTACCTCAAAATATGGGCGATTATCCCGGTCAAGCCGTTTAACCGTGCCAAAAGCCGACTCGCCAAAGCGTTGACGCCCGAAGAACGCGAAGCCCTGGCAACGTCGATGTTTCGGCATACCGTCGGATTGCTGGCTAGCGTGCGCCGTTTTGCGGGTGTGATCGTGATCAGCCGCGATACAAAGGCGCTTGCCATTGCCCGCGATTATGGCGTACAGACTGTGCAGGAAAGTGGCGCACCGGAGCTGAACGCGGCGCTGCTGCGCGCCTCACAGGTGGTCAATGGTTTCGGCGCGGATGGCGTGTTCGTGATGCCCGCCGATGTGCCTTTTGTCACGACGGGCGATATTGACCAGATATTGCATCTGGGGCGCTATAAACAATCAGTGGTTCTGGTGCCAGATCGACATGGCGATGGCACCAATGGGCTGCTGGTTGCACCCCCGGCATTGATTCCATTTTCATTCGGCGTGGGCAGTTTCGCGCGGCACAAGGCGTTGGCCGAGAGTGTCAACGCGACGATTCAGGTTTATGACTCGCCGCGCATGAGTCTGGACATTGACACGCCTGCCGATCTGGAACGCTATAACGAACTGACACGGGAAGTTCCGGTACTTGATAACTAGGAGCGACGCGATCCAGGACGCAGCCGCAAGCCATTTGCCGCCATCAGAAATGGGAGCAGCAGCATCCAGCCCAAACAGCCCAAACGCACATCGTTTTTATCGGCTGTGTTGCCGGGCAGCGGCGGTACGTGCGCCGGGCTGTATTCGCCCGTTACAGCCCGCCGAACATCGCTGGTCACACCCTTGACCAATGTTTGAGCGAGCAGCGGCGCACCCACAACATCTGTCGGCGGCAATGTGCGAGTTGGTACGCGCAGCATTCGCCCGATGAACTCCGGGTTTTCGCAGGCATAGCGGGCAACCGTTTGCATCAGCGCATTGGATGGGCCGTAGTTACTGGTGGCCGCCGTCGTGTTGCGATACATATCCAGCGTTTCGGCTTCAAGCGCCTGCTTATACCGAATGATCGTGGTCTCCCAGGGTATTTCGCCCCGGTAATAGGCCAGATATTCGGCAGCAAAAGCGCGTGCGCCGAACACCGCATCATAGATACCCTGGCCGCCCAATGGGTCTTTGTGATGTGCTGCGTCGCCAACCAGCGCCCAGCCTCCCCCGCCCGGTTGACGATAATAATTCGGTACATTTTTCAAGCCGCGAACCGACGTGACGCGCTCTGCATTTTTGAGGCGATCCCAGATACGCGGCGCTTTCCGCAGCACCTTCAAATACAAATCTTCAACGCTTTCGTGCGGAATGTTCTCAAAGTTTTCGGTATAGCCGCCAATCGTGACGGCGGTTGTCCCTTCGGCGCTGCTCATAATCAGGTAGCCGTGACCATCCAGTGTGCCGTGTGTGAGCAGCAACGGTTCGTCGATGTCGTAGGCGCTCACGTTTTTCCAATAGGCATAATAATAGGAGACGGGAATACCTTTAATCTCATTGTAGATCGGGGCTTCGACCTTTCGCGCCACGACGGACTGCTTCCCGTCTGCGCCGATTACGACATCGGCATAATAGGGTTGCGCTTGTTCGCCGTGCGGCTTACCCACGACGCCAACCACTTTGTCGCCTTCCCAGAGCAGATCAAGCACGCCAAATTCCTGATAGACTGTGACGCTCGGAAAACTGGCCGCATGTCGCCACAGCGCATCATCGAAGCGCGCCCGATCCACTGCGTAGGCATAGTCACGTCCGCGATCCATTGGGATTTGACCGACGCCGCGATAGTAATCACGTGCCTCAGTTGCGACTTTGTGGATTCGGGGAGTCGCGCGCGCGTACTCGGCTTCATCTGCGCCGATCTCATCGAGCATTGCCATCGTACAGGCATAAATCACCGGGCTGGAAACTGGCGGCAAACTCGGAAACGTCGCCCGATCCACGAGCAGCACGCTTATGCCTTGCTGACCGAGTCGCGCGGCGAGTGTCGCCCCGGCTGGGCGTCCACCCACGATGATCACATCATACTGGCTATTATTCTGGGTACGCTGTTCCATGATCGGCACCATTAGTGATAAACATCACGATAGGCAGATCATAGACCTTTGAGACGGCATTTGCCAAATAGAATGTGTGCAGAAGATCAAGGGATTTAATGGGTGACTTCCGGCGCAAGTTCTACAATCAGGCCGTCACTCCAATCGTACTTAGCATCCATCAGTGCGGACACTGCCGACGCCAAATCGGGTTCGGCATCACGTTCAACAACGCGGCCAGCACCGCTAAAATGCTGATCTCCAACGCGAAACGTGATCGCCGGGTGATGCTCGATGTTCTGCACCCAGTGAGCGCCGTGTCCATGTTCTGCAATCAGGTAATAGCGTCCATCAAACGGCACGTACCAGATTTCGATCTCGTGCTGTTTGCCTGTTTTCCAGCCCATCGTTGTTAAGTATAGATACTCGGAGCGGTTTTCCGTCTGCTCAGTCACCTTTGATTCACCTGATACAAAAAACCCCTCTCCAGAATTGGAGAGGGGTCAGGTTTAACAACTACGTCGCCAGCACAAGCCGTCGTAGTGCATCGAGTATTTGCAGGGTGTACCCATTTACAAGATTAACGCCGAACTTCAAGCCTTCCGGTGTGAAGTTGTTACCCGGATCATCACCGCCTGTTGTCGGTATGCCGTTCGCCAGGAGCGGCGGATTCGGATTGTTGGCGTGCAACGCCCCGTACAGGTTGAACAGCGGAATGTTCTTGGCCTTTGCGACGTTGTAGATAACCGTGTTGTAGGCCACAACCAGCGGCTCTTGTGCCGGATTGGTTGCTTGCGGGATTGTGACCAGCACCGGAATCACACCGCGTGCCGTCGCCTGATCGATAGCGGCGATAAGTGCTGCTGTGAATGCGTCACCGGGTGTTTGGGCGGCAATGTCGTCACGCCCAACTGCAATGAACAACACGCCCGGTTTGGCATCCAGCGCACAGATCAAAGCCGCTTTGCCCTGACAAGCGGGTTGCGTAGGCGGCAGTGCCGGATCGAGAAGACCTGCTGCGGTCATTGAGGGTGCAGTTGTGGACACCTTGAAGGCATTCGCCAATCCCGCACTGAAGAAGGCAGCAGTCTCACGTAGTTTTTCATCCTGCGGTGTCAGCTTCAACTGATTTGGCTTCAAAGCCTTAACACCTGCCAATACGTTATCACCTACGACGGCGAACATATTGGCCGTGATGCCCGCACCTTTGCCGTTGGCGTGCAACGCCTTGATCGCGTTCAAAACGGCCTGATCTCCTGCGAGGTTGGGTACGGCGGCCAGTGTCAGGAAGTCTGGCGCTCCACCGGGCGGCGGTGGTGCAACCGTTGGTGGTACAGCAGGTACAGCGGTGGGCGGAACGGCTGTTGGCGGGACAGGCGTCGGCGGCACTGCCGTTGGTGGCACTTTTGTAGGTGGCACGGTGGTGGGTGGAACAGGTGTTGGTGGGATGGGCGTCGGTGGCACTTTGGTGGGTGGCACTGCCGTTGGCGGGACAGGTGTCGGTGGCACAGGCGTTGGTGGTACTTTGGTAGGTGGTATTGCCGTTGGCTTGGCGACAGCAGTTGTATCTTTCACCACTGGCGCAGGCACCGCTGCCGCACCCGCCGCAACCGGAGGAATCTCCAGCGTCACCGTGAAGCGTACCGGCCCCGGCTGCGTAACTTGCACGTTAACCGGAACTGGAATCTGCTGACCGGGTTGAATCGGCGTTGCCACCGGGATACGCTGCGCCGGGTTGCTGTTCACCTGGACAAGCAGCGCAAATGGCGCAGATACTGCATTACCCTGATTGGCGACGACTACAGTCAGCACCGTGTTCGGATTCGCCGGGTCGATCACGATAGGTTCTTGTGCCAGCGTGAGGCCAACCACTGCGAGTCGCGCAGCAGGTGGGATCGGAGTATTCGTCGCGGTGGGCGGTACGGGTGTTGGTGGCACTTTGGTAGGTGGTACTGCCGTTGGTGGGATAGGTGTCGGCGGTACGGGTGTATTGGTACGGGTTGGTGGTACTGCCGTTGGCGGTACAGGTGTAAAGGTACGGG
>JBBSEU010000308.1:0-6353 GCA_038239365.1 Aggregatilineales bacterium | reverse complement strand
GACTCCGTTTTTGTGTGGGCAGATAACAACGGCCAAATTCGGGCGCTCGTTTTATTATCGGTTTACAAGACGACAGGCGCTTATGATCTGGTCATTCATCCGAGCGATCAAACACCTGATCTGGCCCAGTCTGGCATCGCCTGGTGTGAACAGGCATTGCAAGTATTGGCAGCTGCCAAAGGTGCTGTTATCAACGAGTTAAGCAGCGCCGTACTCGATTGTGATGCAGCACAGCGCGAACTGCTGCTTCAACTTTGCTATGCGCCCGAAGATCACGCTGCGATGATCCATAACCTCTGCACCTTGCCAGAGTCGATCCCGGCATCAACAATGCCGGATGGTTTCACCATTCGCAACGCCGACGGTGAACAGGAAGCCGATCTTTTGGGGATGGTACACAGCGGCGCATTCGGCTCGAACTGGCCGCCCGGTGAATATATTAAAGTGATGCGAACACACGGCTTCCACATCAATCGTGAATTAATCGTTGTAGCGCCCGATGGCCGCTTTGCCGCATTCCTGATTTATTGGATCGATCCCATCAGCAAGTGCGGATTGTTTGAACCAGTCGGTTGTCACAGCGATTTCCGGCGCCGGGGTTTGACGAAGGCGCTCATGTTTGAGGGAATGCGCCGTATGCTCGCTCAGGGCATGACCAAAGCACAGGTCAAAACGAATGCCGATAACGTGGCAGCCCTGGCGCTCTATCATTCAGTTGGCTTCAAACGTCAGTACGAAGTAACCAACTATCGCAAGTCAGTTTGATAGGTTTTGTGAACCTGTGTGAACAGCCACTTGGCAAATATCACATATCTATCTCATCTTTATAATATCGATTCGAGTTTTTTTGGATACAATGATTACGAAAAGATTACGCCCTAGCCAAGAAGCACCCACTCATGCGCGATGTGATTATCACTCCACGAACGCCGCGTCGTATCGCGGACACCCTCAATTATCAGGAAGTTGCGCGTCGCCTGCGCCACTATGCCTATGCTGAACTACGTTTGATGGAAGCTCAGGCGGGTTGGTTGGTTTCTATTCCACAACCCGAACTGAAAATTGAGCTTTCCTATCAGCTTTTTGAAGACGCCGGCCATGTAGACGCCATGAGAAATCGTTTACCGGAAGTGGGCGCGTTCGATAAGCAGGTATTGCCACCGAATGTTCAATTCATCCGCTTCTGCAACGAACTGACCAACGCCGAAGATACGATTGAGCGGTTGGTCGGCCTGTTTTGGGTGCTGCGTCCGCATCTGGCAGCCAGCTATCACGCTCAGATCGAAGACGACGACAGCGTTGGCAATAACCCAACCGTGCGCCTTCTGGAACGTGCCGCCGCCGATCATGAAACGTTTAGCGCCTGGGGTGATGCTTTACTACGGCAGTTGATCGAAACGCCCGACGAAATGGATCGCGCGCTGGCATGGCGCAATCATCTGCTTGAATTGCTGACGGATGCGGGCTGCGCGGGCGGTATTTTGCCCCCTGGCACTGTGCAGCCAACACCCATCACCCGCGATGATAGCTCCGGCAAACGCTTCCGCCGCGAAAACCCGGTACGCGACTCTCGTTTCCGGGTGAGTTCGTATGAACGCCACGAAGGACGCGCGGCCACTGATATTTGGGATCAGGATACGCTGCTCAAATATATGTTTATGAACGTCGAAGGGGAGATCGAAGCGACGGAATGCTGCGGGCGCACCTTATACGATTTCCCGGATGCGCCCTGGGAACTGCGCTTTTTGGTCGCGCGCCAATTATGGGACGAGGCACGCCACGCCGAGGCCAGTTTGCAACGCTTTTTCGAGATGGGCGGCAAACTGGATATGCTGCCAGTACGCGATACGTTCCCGCTCTATTGGGGACCCTCCAAAAATGACGATTTGGGACGACGGCTGGTTCACTTGAATCAGGTGATCGAGGGTTGGGTCACCGATGATTTTGCGATGGTCGTGGATATTTGCCGGGGACTGGGCGATGAACGCAGCGCCCACCTGTTCGAGTATCTGATCGCGGACGAATGGCTGCACATCAAGATCGGCGCAGACTGGATTCCGAAGATCACCGCCAATGATCCAGCTTATCGCGCGGCGGTGATGGCCTACCGGGAGCAAACCGAGCGCGAACATTTCGGTGGTTTGCAGCAAGCCGCGCAGGAAGTGGCTCAGTTGCGCGGCGATCTGGCGGCGCGTTGACCGATGGCCGAACTGGTTTACAAGATCGATGAAGATACGTGCATCGAGTGTGGCAACTGCCGCCGTTATTGCCCTGTCGCGGGCGCGATCATCATCAGTCAGGAGTATCAACACACCATTCTGGCCGATATTTGTACGGGCTGCGGCATTTGCGAGGCATTTTGCCCCGTACCCGGCACGATCTTCGCCGTGTGGCGTACCCAGCCGGAACAGCCGATCCCGATGGGCAATGGTCAGATGCAGGCCATTGAGCGACTCAAATCACGACGGCGTATGGTCTGGCGGGATCGCTGGCACTATAGTAGCCATCCGGTCATGAACGATATAACTTTAACGGCACGCCGACGCTACCGTGATACAGTTTTAATTACGCAGCAGTAGCCTAGCGGATCGTCATAAACCCGGCGCGTTCGGCTTCATCGTACATATCGGCCACTGATGCGTAATCGCTCAACTTGACAGGGGTGTAACGGCTAATAGCAGCGTGTTCCAATACTGCATTTTCCATGTGCAGCAGCGCATCGATCATTTTTTGGATCGCCTCGATGCCAAGATGTGCCGCCGCCACAACGGGCGGATTGGTGGTTGGCCCAAGCGACTCGACGACGCGCAGTTGATCAGCTAAAGCCAGGTCGGCGCGAAACGCTTGCGCCAGCACCAGACTATCAATCGCTGAACAATCCGAGTGCCCACTGACCACCCATTCAATCGAGCGTAAGTGTCCGCCGGACGGTATTACCTTGCCGAAAAAGCCATTCGTGTGACCGCTTTTGAGCAGGCGGTAACGCAGCGTGTTATAACCACTGTTCGATCCGGGGTCGTTATAGCACAGCGTCAGCCCGGCCAAATCCTCGAAGGTTTGGGCGCGGCTGTCTGCCCGAACGATCACATCCGAAAAATAGATCGGTTGATCGGCGTAGCGTTCGGCACGCATCACAGGCGCAACAAGCGGCAGCAATTTACCCGGCGCGGCACGTTCGCGGCGCACGAGCGGCAAACCGCACATAAACGCAACGTCGATTTCGCCAGTGAGCAGCGCCGGGTCATCCATTGGATCATACTGGCTTTGTGTGACCTGGGCAGTGGTGTTCAAGGTCGCGGCCATCTGATCGGCCAACGCCTGATATAACCACATCAAACTTGGTGAGAGATAGGAAACGCAGCGTAGGGTCGTCATCAATCGATCACCAATCAGAGATACCCATTTGCGCCAGAATCTTGGTCGGCGTGACGCGCACCAGCAGTTCACCCGGAACAGCGTTACGGCGGCCATAAGCATCCGCCTGATCCGCGCCCATGTAGCGCCCGGCGATGCGTGTCCCCCACGCCAGAAACTCGGCTGGCGTTGTCGACACGATCTCTGCAACGCCCTGAATGACAACAAACGCGAATGGCGGTTTCTCGTCATCGACGCAAATGCTCAGGCGTGGATCGCGCAGGATGTTTTTACCTTTCACGGACGTTTCAGCCGTCGTGAAAACCAGCACATCCCCATCCAGATCGAACCAGAAAGGCGCGATGTGCGGGCGGCCATCCTCTCGAACGGTTGCCAGTTTCCCGGTGCGGGCCGTATCAAGCATGAAGGCGCGGTATTGTTCCGGCGACATTTGCTGCATAGCTGTGATCTCTCAACATGGGGACAGTCAATCATCGGATTGTAACTCAGGCGCACGTTTGTTGACCAGATGCACGCGCGATGCTATAGTGTTGCCGCGTCATATGTCGGTTTTCACAGGCGGAGCTTCCAGAAAAGTGAGCAACTATATGCGAAAGCATACAGGTGAATACTATTTGAGCGGCTCTGAGGCTAAGGCGGAGTGTTTAAGGGGAACTGATGAAACTGAACATCAGACCTGAAGGTGAGACGCCTACGTTGATCCGTTGCTCAGCAGAGCAGCTGCCCGGTCGTGTCCTCAGCGCGTGGCAACAGTGGTCTTGTGGAACGATAACACACCTGAGAGGGTTGGAACATCTACGAGACAAGCAGACACGGATCAACATTGCCGAGAGGGACGATAACCCGCAAGGAGAAGACCTTAAATGGTGAGCGAGAGTGTGTTTGTGATCGATCTGGAAGGTACGCCGCTGCTGCCGACGCATCCGGCACGAGCGCGCAAATTGTTGAGCGAAGGGAAAGCCACCGTTGCACAGATGGTGCCTTTCACGCTTCAATTGCAGCATGTCGTGGAAGCACCCGCCGGTAAGTTCACTATTGGTGTCGATGATGGCGCAAAGACGGTGGGAATAGCGGTTGTTGATGCACGCAGCGGTGAAGTGGTGCTGACGGCTGAGATTGACCTACGACAGGATGTACCCCGCAAAGTGGAGCAACGCAAGAGCTATCGGCGCACGCGCCGTTCACGCACACTGCGCTATCGTGCGCCGCGCCCGCATCGGAAGCGCGCTGAGGGCTGGTTAGCGCCGACCATTCGCCAGAAGAAAGACAGCATCGTGCGGGTGGTCCAAGATTTACAGAAGGTCATCCACATCACCGCCGCCGTTGTTGAGCAAGGTCAATTCGACATTGCCTCGTTAGTGGCCGGACGGCAGTTAAGCGGCGTCGAGTATCAAATTCCGAATGCGCCGGGCCGCGATTTTCGGGCAAAGGTGTTATGGCGCGATCATTACACCTGCCAGCATTGTGATAGCAAGTCGCAGTTGCAGGCGCATCACATCCGTTACCGTTCAGAAGGCGGCTCAGACACACCCGAAAACGGCTTGACATTATGTGTGGCCTGCCATGCCGCTTTGCACAATGGACAGTGGCAATGGACAGGTAAACTCCGACAATTTCAGTACCCGGCACATCTGCAAATTGGTAAGCACTATCTGGTTGAGCAGCTCACCTCTTTGAACTTAACTGTTGAGACTTGCCTGGGCTGGATGACCAGCTACTGGCGACAAGCTCTTGAACTCGAAAAGACCCATGCCAACGACGCCATAGCCATGGTCTGCCGTGGCGCGCCGCCACGCCTCAAGGCTCGGCACTTCCACATTCTACCCAAGCGCAAAAAGGTGTGGGATACCAACCCCACCAAAACCTGCACTGAAAAGAATGGTTTTCGGTACTGGGATTTGGTGAAAGCGGCGCATCGCACGCGCGGTCAGGTGATCGGCTGTGTTCGAAGCTTAAAGAAAGACGCACTCACCTTGCGAACGGCCTGGAATGATAATTTCCCGGTCGCTTATCGCAAAGCTCAGTTACTCTGGCGTTTTGATGGGTTGATCTACATCTAAATGCTTTTGTACTCATTTACATACGCTTTGAAGAGGAGGGGGTCGCATGGTACGACTAAAAGCATTCTGGCGAGGCTTCATCAATTTCGCCGTTGTTTTCTCTTTCATTATGAATTTTATTTTCTTGGTCACCGTGATCGTCCTGGTGATCTTCATTTTCGATCTGAAGCGTGGTCTGGTGCAGCCATTGGTCAACGGCCTGCATAGCAGCTTCGTTGGCCTGGACGAAGCGACGATCATCACCACGATCAATGTAAAAGATACGGTTCCGGTCAGGCTCTCGATTCCTTTCTCGACCAATACCGTTGTGCAGCTTACTGATAACGTTCCGCTCCGGGCTAATGCGACGTTCAATTTGCCGGGCGGTGGTGGCACGATCAACGGTTCGGTGAACATTGTGCTGCCCACCGGGTTAAAGCTGCCGATTGCGCTCAGCATTACCGTTCCAGTCGATGATAAGCTGCCGATCAACCTGAGTGTCCCGGTCAATATTCGGTTGAAAGATACACAGCTACACGATCCATTCGATCAATTGCGACTGCTGCTCGATCCGTTTGTGCGCTTGCTGGGCAACCTGCCCAATGACTGGGGCGAAGTCTGGTCATTCATGGGGAATGTGTTGAGCGGCAAGCAGCCAGGCCTGTTTCGACCTAACCAGCAGAGTCAGAATCCCTGGCCGGGTTTCCGCACCGGATTAGGCACGCCCACGATCATCGCCGTGACGCCCGGTGCAGTAGACGCAACCGCCGCCCCGGTTGATTCATCCGGTCAGCCGATTGTGCCGACAGCGGGTAATGTAGCAGCTACCGCCGCGCCGATCAACACGACGCCCGCTGCTACGCCGACGCGCGTCAACGACCTGGGCATTATCACGCCTGCCCGCTGATGGAAAATGTACCGAAAATGACGCAAGCCGAT
>JBBSEU010000307.1:0-6375 GCA_038239365.1 Aggregatilineales bacterium | reverse complement strand
TCACACGGCACTGCGAATGGATGGCAGCGTTGTCGAATTAGGTATCAGCGAAAACAGCACAACGTGTGGTGTGTGGGTCAACCAAGACGGCCAGCCAATTATGGAAATCGTTGCAAAGTCGAGTTTGAAACAGGCTGAACACGAGTGAAGATGGTGGTAATGACGCCCGGATTTTGAGGCCGAGGCGTCAGATTGTTTAGACCTTTGCGTTTTCGATGTCACCGCGCCATGCGCCCGTTTCGCGCCCGCGTGCTTCGATAAATTCCTTGAATCGCTTCAAGTCGCCTTCGACTCGACGGCTAACAAAACCGAGTTTATCGCCAATTGTTTCGATAAAACCATCGGGATCGTAGTCGATCTGGAGCATGAGCCGTGTCTTGTTGTCATCCAGATAGTGGAATGTGACAACGCCCGCATTCTCAGCCCCCGATGTGTTTTTCCAGGCGATCCGCTCGTCCGGGTGCTGCTCCGTGATCACGGCGTCCCACTCCTCGACTTTGCCGTATAGGTTGGCTTTCCAGTGCAGGCGTTTATCGTCCAGTTGCTTGATGGATTCGATACCATCCATGAATTTGGG
Source organism: Aggregatilineales bacterium (assembly GCA_038239365.1). Lineage (GTDB taxonomy): Bacteria > Chloroflexota > Anaerolineae > Aggregatilineales > UBA2796 > JBBRMW01. The sequence continues at coordinate 5,798 of JBBSEU010000307.1, read as the reverse complement.
AAATTCTTCAAACTGTGTCCACTGGTTATAGGCACGCTTGACCGGGACATCCACATCAATCGACTTTTGAATTGAGGCCATGATCGTTGTTCCGCTTAAGTATCCGTCAGGCTTTGTCTAAGCAATATTCATACCAGCCGGGCATGAACCGTTGCCGCCAAAGCGGGGTATTCTTGGTGGAGAGCATTAGCAAAGTCCACTTTGGAGTCCCCCATGATTGAAGACATGGCCGCCCGCGTGCGTCAGAATGTGCAGCGCGTAATTGTCGGCAAAGATGATGCGATCAACCTGATGTTAGTGGCGGTCTTGTGCGAAGGCCATGTGCTGCTCGAAGATGGGCCCGGCAGGGGCAAAACGACACTGGCAAAGTCGCTTGCCCAGTCGCTTGGTTGTACGTTCAAGCGCATTCAGTTCACGCCCGATCTGCTGCCCAGCGATGTGACCGGGCTGAGTATTTATAACCAAAAGACTCAGGAATTCGAGTTTCGCCCCGGCCCGATCCTGAGTCAGATCGTGCTGGCCGACGAGATCAACCGTGCCACGCCGCGCACGCAAAGCGCCCTGCTTGAAGCGATGCAGGAACGACAGATCACCGCCGATGGCGAAACCCGCGCGCTGCCACGCCCTTTTCTGATACTGGCGACTCAGAATCCGGTTGAACTGGAAGGGACATTCCCGCTGCCCGAAGCGCAGCTAGATCGTTTTCTGCTTCGGGTGAGCATTGGCTACCCTTCCGAACTGGACGAGAACGCGATCCTGAAACGCTTTCGCCACGATGATCCGCTGGCAACCCTGAACGCTGTTGTTGATCCCGCCGAGATCAAAGCCATGATCGAGCAGGTACGCGATATTCGGGTGGAAGACTCGGTGCAGCAGTACATGGTGCAGATCGCGCGCCGAACTCGTGAACATAACGAGATTTCACTTGGGGCAAGCCCCCGCGCAACATTGGCCTTATATCGGACGGCGCAGGCCTGGGCAGCTATTCATGGCGCGGCCTTCGTAACGCCCGATGATGTGAAGTTCATTGCGCCTTATGTGCTGACTCACCGCATTATGATCAGCCCGCAAATGCGCGTTCGTGGTCGCACACCTGAAGAAGTTGTCACAGATGTGATCGCGGCTGTGCCTGTACCCGTCGTTACGGCATAGCGTTTATAAACATAATCGCCGCAGTCCGGTTCGATGGGCTGCGGCGATAGATGCGGAACTACCGCCTAATTTTCGTTAGCCAACAACCGGTAGATTGAACAATTCGCCATTCATCAGACACGCGAAGTCCGACGAAATCCAGGCCGTACCACCTTCAAACTGAATTTGCACCCAACTGCCGGATGTGCTGCGCCCAATGACCACATAAATCGTATTGGCGCTGGCACGTCCGATGCTCTCAGCCCAGGCCGATGGCCCTTTGCGGGCATGAATATCGGATAGTGGCCGGATCGTGACCGTTCGTGAGGCAATGCCGCTTTCGATGATATTTGGGCGTACAGGAAGCAGCGTAAAATTGCTACTGAGTACTCCGCTGGGCAGCCATGCCACCTGGTTACCATTGGCATAGACGGCCACCCATTGATTATCGACGGTACGGTAAACGCCCAGCCAGTGCTGATGAGTCGGTGTCGTGGTGGTCAACAGCTTGCCATTTGGCGCATCATACAGTGGTGAAGCCGCCGTCGTGACCACATCAAACGTTTCTGGTGCACCAAAAAATCCATCTCGCGTCGCTGCTCCCGATGCAGGCAGGCAGTTTGCATCATAGCTCACCTGACGAATGATGCCGATTTCATTTCCGGTTACATCCAGATCAAGAACGGCGAACGTGACCGGATTTTTGCTCGGTGCGGTGTATGATACGTTGATAACCACGTTTCCAACCAGCGATCCAACTGCGCGTGTACCATCTTCCTGAAATAACCGTTTACCATTGCCATCACTGATCACATAACGGAATTGATCGATCCCGTTGCTGTCATTGGTGACGCCGCTCACATCCACATCGACGCTAAAGTTAGCACACCCTGCATAAAAGCGGCTAATAGTCGTGCTTGCTGCAAAGGTGGAGCGCGGCGCGCTGGTGTAAGCCAGTGTCAACAACACAAACAAAATGAGTGACTTTTTACTAAGCATAGTTTGTTTTCTTTTGAAGTGAGTTATATGTCGATGGCTGCATGATACGACTGTTTTGGGAATTAACCTGTTTTTGTCAGGTGGTGAGCAGGCATTCACACGATAGCTCTACAGCCGCGTCAGGTTCGCTATTGCCGGAACGGAAAATGGTTTGATCGCGCTGAGTTTGTCATAATCGGTAAGGTAAGAAGCAGGGTGCAAGGCCGATCTGAGTTGGCGTTGTAAAGGATTGAGTTGCCTGTGAAACTTCAAGTTTACGAAACAAATGAGGGCTTTGACGCCTTACGTGAAGAATGGAACGCGCTGTTATACGGCAGCGCCAATAATCAAATTTTTCTGACGTGGGAATGGCAATCGACCTGGTGGAGTGTCTATCAGCCCGGTGATCTGTGGTTAGTGACCGCGCGTGATGAGAATGGCCGTCTGGTAGGGATCGCGCCCTGGTTTCGGGAGCAGCCATCGCGCACGGTACGGACGGTGGGCTGTGTGGAAGTGACCGATTACCTGGATGTAATCGCGGCGGACGATCAACGAGAGGCATTTTTGGCGGCACTGGCCGATTGGCTGGCCGGGCACGCCGATCAATACACCCGCATCAGCTTGTGTAATATCCCGTCACACTCCCCAACCGCCGAAAAACTGCCCCGACTCCTGACCGAGCGGGGCTTTTTTGTGGAGTTTACTCAGCAGGAAGTTTGCCCGATCATCCAACTGCCCGCGACGTTTGAAGATTACCTGGGCACGCTTGACAAGAAGAATCGCCACGAACTGCGCCGTAAGCTGCGCCGCGCCGAAGATGATGATGAGAAAGTAGGCTGGTACATCGTCGGGAATGAGCATGATCTGAGCGCCGAAGTGGAACGTTTTGTCGCGCTCATGGCGGCCAGCCACCCCGACAAGGCACAGTTTTTGCAAGACCCTCAGAACGCCGCCTTTTTCCGCGCCGTAGTGCCCAAAGTGGCTGCCTGTGGTTGGCTGCAACTGGCGTTTCTAACAGTGAACGATCAGGCAGCGGCGGCCTATATGAATTTTGACTATGACAACCGAATTCAGGTTTATAACTCCGGGCTGCTGCCACAAACCTACGCGCACCTCAGTCCGGGGATCGTGCTGCTGGCCTATATCATTCAGCACGCCATTGAACAGCACAAGACAACTTTCGATTTCTTGCGCGGCAACGAAGACTACAAATATCGTATGGGCGCGCAGGATGCGCCAGTGATGGAACTGAAAGCGACATTGAGCCAGTAGGCATGGATTTATAGTTAAGGAAAGCAATGTTCCCACAAAAACCGATAAAACGCATTGCGATGCTCAGCGTTCATACCTGCCCGCTGGCCGTACTCGGCGGCAAAAAGACAGGCGGTATGAACGTTTACGTGCGCGAACTGAGCCGCGAATTCGGGCGGCGCGGCATCAAGGTTGATGTGTTCACACGCAGCCAGAATCCCTGTATCCCGCATATCAATGACATGTTGGGTGAAAATGCGCGCGTGATTCACATTCCGGCAGGGCCGGAGGGTCCACTTGAAACCGACGAAGTGTTTCCCCATTTGCCGGAGTTTGTCGCCAACGTCCGTGCCTTTGCCGAGCGCGAAGGGCATGGTTATGATGTGATCTACAGTCACTATTGGTTGAGCGGATGGGTAGCGCACGAACTGCGTGAAGCCTGGAACGCGCCCGTTGTCCAGATGTTTCACACGCTTGGCCTGATGAAAGAGCGCATCGCCAACCAACCCGTCGGCGGCGATATGCGCGATCTGGTTGAAACAGACATTATGTCCTGGGCAGATCGATTGATCGCGGCCACGCCCGCCGAACGTGCCCAGATGTTATGGCTGTACCGCGCGCAGCGCCGCACGATTGAGATCGTACCGCCGGGGGTTGACCTGACACGTTTTCGGCCAAAAGCACCGAACGACGCCAAAGCCAGGATCGGGTTGCGCCCCGATCAGAAAATGCTCTTATTTGTAGGACGCATCGAACCACTCAAAGCCGTTGATACGATCCTTCAGGCGTTGGCGATCATCAAAGATCAGCAGCCCGCCTTGCTCGATGACCTTGTGCTGAGCATCATCGGCGGCAACCCGGACGATCCGGCTCACGAAAACGCCGAAATGGAACGGCTGAAAGCGATGCGAATTTCGTTGGGGTTGGATGGTCTGGTCACGTTTTTGGGCGCGAAGGATCAGGACTCGCTCAGCGATTATTACGCTGCCGCCGAAGCCCTGATCATGCCGTCCGATTACGAAAGTTTTGGTATGGTGGCGCTCGAAGCGATGGCAAGCGGCACGCCTGTTATCGCGTCGCAGGTGGGCGGGCTGGCCTTCCTGGTACGCGATGGCGTGAACGGTTATCATGTGCCGGTACGCGAACCGGGGGCATTGGCAGACCGCATTTTGCAACTGCTCTCGATACCCGGTGAACGTGAGCGGTTGGCCGCCAATGCTGCTCAGATGGCACGCGATTACGGCTGGTCAGAGATCGCGGATCGGCTGCTGACGCTTTTCGAGGCGCTTATCCCGGCTCAGGCACAAGTTGCCACCTGCTAAGTGGCATTGCCCGCCTGAAGCCATTGCAAACCGATGATCGTCTTGGCGTCGCAAATTTCGCCTGAGTCGATCTTTGCTAACGCTTCTTTCAAGGTCAGCTTCACTGTGCGGATGTCTTCACCCTCGGCAGCCAGCCCGCCGCCTTGCGACACCTTATGAGTGCTGGAAACTTTGGCATAAAACAGGTGGATACGTTCTGAGGTGCCACCCGGACTCAGATAAAACGTCATAATTTTTCGGACTTCGGTTACGCGATAACCGATTTCTTCTTCCAATTCACGCTTGATCGAAGCGTTCTCGTCCTCTTTGGTTTCAACCATCCCCGCCGGAATTTCCAACAACCAGCCCGGCCCCTTCTCGTAAGTCGAAAAGCGGAATTGTTCCGTCAAGAACACACTCTTGGAGTCCGGGTCATATACAACGGCGGCGGCACTATCACCCCGATCCAGATTCAAGCGCGTGATCGGCTCACTCAACTGACCGTTGTATTTTTCAAAACGGAGTTGTGCTTCATCAATGCGGAAAATAAACTTATCGAAAAGACGCTGCTTATGGAGAATCTCGACACGTTTTGGCATGAAGCCCCTCTCCTTGTGATATGCGTCAATTCTATTCGATTTCGGAGAAACCCGCCGATAATAGCTTGCCTGATGGATTAGGCTCTGATCTCAATTCTGTTCTGTCGCGGTGGCGGCTGGCGTGGTCGCCGCTGCGGTGGGGATTGTGCCATAGTTCGGGTGTGGAATCACAGCCATATCCTGAACAGGCCAGTAGCGTACCCAGGCTTCACCGACAATCAGCGAATGGTTGATCGGTCCGAAGCCACGACTGTCATAGCTGTTTGGGCGGTTATCACCCATCACGAAATATTGATCGGCATCCAACGTCCATTTGCCTTCACAGCCGCGTTCACAGGGATTAGCGATATACGGCTCCGCAAGGGGTGTGCCGTTGACGTAAACCACCTTGCCTTTGACCTCAACCGTTTCGCCCGGCAAACCGATTACGCGCTTGATCAAATCGGCGCAATCGTCGCCCAAATCATGCGGGATCAGGATCGATAAGCCCGTATCCTGCTTGATCACGTTTTTGCAATGCTCGCTTGGATTGTGCAGC
>JBBSEU010000306.1:0-6377 GCA_038239365.1 Aggregatilineales bacterium | reverse complement strand
GTGCGCTTCGACTTTGTGGACATCGCCAAGCTGAACGTATTGGCGCACACTGGCGAACATCAGGACGTGGTGGCCGTCGTCAGCCCGGTGGAATATACTGAACTGGACGCTTTTTTGACGGCCTACCGTGAAGTCAATCCGCTGACGGTTGTCGTGCTGGATCAATTGCAGCACTCCGGCAACGTCGGGATCATCGTCCGAACGGCGGTTGGGGCGGGTGCTTCGGCGGTGATGATGAGCGCACGCGGCGGCAGCCTGATCAACGATCAGGTGTTTCGTGCCTCGGCAGGCGCGATCTTCCATATTCCGATCATCAAATCGCAATCGTTGACACAGGATTTGGCACGACTCAAGCAGAACGATTTCTGGATTTATGGGCTTGAGGCGGGTGGCGAAGGCGATGTCTTTACCGAAAAGTGGGCGCGGCGTTCGGCGATTGTGATCGGCAACGAACATGAAGGATCGCGGCCTGTGACGCGCAAAATTTTCGATATGCACGTCAAAATCCCGATGGCGAATTCTTTTGATTCGCTGAATGCCGCCGTTGCCGCCGGGATCGTCTTGTTTCAGATCGCGCACTATCACAGGAGCAAAGAAAATGGCTAAGAAGGTTTTCGTCAGCGGGTGCTTCGATATGCTGCACAGCGGTCACATCGCCTTTTTCAAAGAGGCGGCGGGTTACGGCGATTTATACGTCGCCATTGGTTCGGATGCGACGGTCTACGATCTGAAAGGGCGCTTGCCTGTCAACAATCAGGACGAACGCCTGTACATGGTGCAGTCGATTAGCTGCGTCAAGTCGGCCTTTGTGTCGCGCGGATCGGGGATGCTCGATTTTGAGCATGAACTACGCGAACTTGCGCCTGATTATTTTGTGGTGAATGAGGAAGGCAATATCCCGCAAAAGGCGGCGCTGTGCAAAACACTGGACATTGAATACGTCGTCCTCAAGCGTCAGCCCCACGCCGATTTGCCCGCACGTTCCACTAGCGCCCTGCGTCATATCGACCAGATGCCGTATCGAATCGATCTGGCAGGTGGGTGGCTCGATCAGCCCTTTGTCTCGACGTTGTATTCCGGCCCGGTGCTGACCGTTTCAATTGAGCCGACGATTGCCTTCAATGAGCGCAGCGGCATGGCAACCAGCACCCGCAACGCCGCGTTGGATTTGTGGGGGACAAGACTGCCCGCTGGCAACCCTGAAAAGCTGGCGAAAGTGCTGTTTTGCTACGATAACCCGCCCGGCACACAACATATTTCCGGCTCTCAGGATTCAATCGGCATCGTGTTTGCATGTCTGGCGCGTGCCTACTATGAGGGCGTCTACTGGCCGACCCGGATTGACCGCGTGCAGGACGAATTGACCTTGCAGTTTATTGAGAGGGCGCTCTACCTGATCCCACTTGGCCCGCGCGAAACGGGTTACGATCCGCTGGATGAGACGCAAATCACAGAAGAAGGGGCAAAGGCTCTCTCGGATGCCGCTGAGTCGTGCTGGAACGCGATTCTGGATTGCAACCTACGCGAATTTGGTGCAGCCGTGCGGCGCTCCTTCGAGGCACAGATCGCCATGTTCCCGCATATGGTCAACGAAACGGTTCACGCACTGATCGATCAGTACCGGGATGTGGCGCTTGGTTGGAAGCTATCGGGTGCGGGCGGCGGTGGCTACCTGATCCTCGTTGCCGAACAGCCGATCCCCAACGCCGTGCGCGTGACGATTCGGCGCGGACTCACGTAATCATCGCGGGACTCCCCCTTCTGTAAATAGAAGGGGGTGAAATCAATTTCCGTAAGTGAATTTATATATTCACCCGGCTCATCATCGTTTCATGGTAGCGTGTCCCAGCCGCCGCGCCAGCCGGCAAAACATCATTGATGTGGGTCAAATCATCTGCCGTCAGCATCACGTCCAGCGCCCCAATGTTTTCGCGCAGATATTGCTCGCGTCGTGTACCGGGGATCGGAATGATGTTCTCGCCCTGCGCGAGCACCCAGGCCAGTGCCAATTGTGCCGGAGTGCAGCCTTTCGCGGCAGCAATTTCTTTGATCTTATCGACCAGCGCCAGATTTTGCGCCAGATTTTCCTCGCGCCAACGTGGGTTAGTGCGCCGGAAGTCAGTCGCTTCGAGTTCATCAAGCTGGGTCACCTGTCCGGTCAGGAAGCCGCGCCCTAGCGGACTGTAGGCCACGAACGCGATGTTCAACTCACGGCAAGTATCCAGAATTTCGCCTTCGGGATCGCGTGTCCACAACGAGTATTCGGTTTGCAGCGCCGTGATCGGATGTACCGCGCTGGCTCGATGAATCGTCTGCGCCGAGGCTTCCGAAAGACCGAGGAAACGGACTTTGCCCGCCTTGACCAGTTCCGCCATTGCGCCTACTGTATCTTCAATCGGCACATTCGGGTCAACCCGGTGCTGATAATACAAATCAATGTACTCAACGCCCAGCCGCTTCAAGCTCATATCGCAGGCTGATTTTACATATTCCGGTGTACCATTGATGCCCAGGTGTGCGCCATCAATCCGCCGCATATTGCCGAATTTCGTGGCAATAGTGATTTCGTCACGATGCTGGCGCAGCACCTGAGAAATTAACATCTCATTGTGACCTGTCCCGTACATATCGGCAGTGTCCCAAAAATTGACACCCAACTCAACCGCTTTTTCGAGCAGTGCCAATGATGCGGCATCATCCGACTTGCCATAGAAATCGGACATGCCCATGCAGCCCAAACCGACTGCCGATACCGCTATACCGCTGTTACCGAGGATACGTGTTTTCATGCGTGCACTTTCTCCTGTTTTTGCTCAATATCTGTGTAGTTCTGAATCTTGAAGTCAATCAATTGCAGCGTGGTTTGCAGTTCCTCAATCTGGCTAACCACCGTTTGCCGATGTGCTTCCAACAACGCCCGTCGTTCACCTGCTGTCCCATCACCTGCCTGAACCAGCCTCACGTAATGCTGAACGTCAACGAGGGACATCCCGGTTTGTCGCCAACGGTTCAGAGTGCGGATGAGGCTAATGTCTTGCTGGGAATAGCGCCGATGCCCATTCGCAGCCCGTCCAACTGGCATTAACAGGCCAATCCGTTCGTAATAGCGCAGCGTGTGAACGGTCAATCCTGTTTTTTCTGCCGCTTCCTGAATGGTGAGAGATGTTTGTATCGTGTCCATGTTCGACAGTGTACATCTTCGAGTCGACTCTAAGTCAAGGGGTAGAATTCAGTGAGGAAAAAAGGTAATCATCTGGTTCTCATTATCCAATGTGCATTTCGGGATAAACTGGAATCATTGTTCGTTTTTAGCAAGACGCCACGTTTCCCATGACCATTCGTACCCGCCTCACGCTCTGGTATTCGAGCCTGCTGGCCGTCGTGATCCTCGTGTTCGGTCTGTCGATGTTCAGCGTCCTCAACTGGGCATGGAAAGATCAGTTACAAACGAACCTGACCAGTGTCGCCAATCAGGTTTTCGCGCTGATCGGTCAGGACGAACATGGTCATATGATCGCACAATTGCCCGATCTGGGTGATACAATCACCATTTCACCGTTTTATATTCAGGTCTGGGATTCAGACGGTTCGCCCGTTCGCATGAGTCCGAATGTCAGTTTCAAACACCCACTCGATCCGTACACGATTGGCACACCGGAGCGCCTATTCAGCACGCCCGATACCAATGGGAAGATTCACCTGTATGTCCTGACGCAGCCCGTTTATACCAGCCCGAACGCGCCGCCGGGCAGCATTCAGGTTGCTACGCGGTTGGATGCGATTGATCTGGCGACAGAACGGTTGGTGAAGATCATGATCGGTGTGGGGCTGGTGGCGCTGCTGCTGTCCTTCATGGTGGGGTCAGTGATTGCCGGGCAAGCCTTACAACCGATTGACACCATTGCCCAGGCTGCCGCACAGATCACAGCCGCCGATGATCTGAGTCGGCGTGTCCCCTATGAAGGGCCAAATGACGAACTCGGCCAATTGACGGCCACCTTCAACGCGACGCTTGAACGGCTTGAACGACTGTTCAAGGCACAACGCCGCTTCGTGGCCGATGTGTCGCACGAGATGCGAACGCCGCTCACCATTTTGCAGGGCAATCTTGATTTAATCAAGCGTATGGGGCCAGACCCGGATTCGGTAGACACGATGAACAGCGAAATCAAGCGCATGTCGCGTATGGTCGGCGATCTGCTGCTGTTGGCACACGCTGACTCCGGCAATTTGCCACTCACGATGACTACTGTCGAACTGGATACCCTGGTTCTGGAAGTCTTTCGACAGGCGCGCTTGCTGACCGATAAACTTGAGATTAAGCTGGAGACGATAGAAGCAGCGCGAGTGCGCGGCGACTCGGATCGACTCAAACAGCTATTACTGAATTTGGTCACGAATGCTATCAAATACACCCCGGCAGGCGGCACGGTTACACTCAGCCTGACAAACCGGAACGGTTATGCCGCAGTTCGAGTGGCCGATACCGGGATCGGCATTCCCAAGAATGATCTGGCACTCATCTTTGATCGATTCTACCGGGTGGATAAAGCCCGTTCCCGCGAACTAGGCGGCACCGGATTAGGTTTGTCGATTGCTCAGTGGATTGCTCAATCGCATAAAGGCCGCATCATCGCGGAGAGCGAAGAGGGCAAAGGCTCTGTTTTTACGCTGCAAATCCCGATCATGGATAGCGATTTCCCTGCTGAGAACATGCGTGAAACGCGGCCACGAATGCCTAGTCTGCCGCGTGTCCGTCTGCCAGCATTGCCCCTTGCAACCAAAGAGAGCGAACACGACGCGGATGAAAAAAGCCACTAAGGACGCCTGATTAGAGCGTTTTTGGGAATAAAAAGCCTTGTTGGCTAGTGTGTCTGGCGTATTATAACTCATCAATAACAACATGACTGACTTGAGCGCAACCAGGTTAACTATCAAGCGATTCAGACATTGTGGGACATTCTGAATAATGTCTACGATTCTGGAGATCTTACCGATTGTGGTTTGCAGCCGCTCATGGTTTACTCTACTACTGAACCTATAGCTACTCGTCACTAGAAAACGGAGTCCTGATGACACTTGAATTCGGCTTGGGACTGCTAGCGGGTCCACCCAAAGGCCAGCTTCATCGCTTTATTGAAGACATTGACCTTAGTTTGCCGCGTTTTGGGTCGCTGATTAAAAGTTTGTGGATGACCGATCATTTTTTCTGGGGTGATGACCCAACTTACGAAGCCTGGACTGTGATGAGCTTCCTGGCAGCACACTTTCCGCAGCATCAGATCGGGCCAATTGTCCTGGGGCAGAGCTACCGCAATCCGGCACTTCTGGCGAAAATGGGCGCAACCTTACAAACGTTGAGCAATGGTCGGCTGATCATGGCGCTGGGCGCGGGCTGGAAGGAAGACGAGTATCGCGCCTATGGGTATGAATTTCCCCGCGCCGGAATTCGGATCGAACAGCTTGAGGACACAATTGAAATTGTCAAGCGGATGTGGACGACACCCGGTAAAGTGACGTATCAGGGAAAACACTATCAGATCGTGGATGCGATCTGTGAACCATTGCCCGATCCAATCCCGCCACTGATGATCGGCGGCGGTGGCGAAAAGACAATGCGGTTGGCGGCTCAACATGCGGATTTATGGAATTTGCCGGATTGTACGGCAGCCAAATATGGTGAACGGCTCGCCATTCTGCACCGCCATTGTGCAGAACTGGGACGCGATCCCAAGACGCTGCGGCTCTCATGGTTTGGGCGGCTGGCCGTCGCCAAAACAGAAACGGAAGCAATTGCCTTGAGCGCAGGGCGATGGACACCGGATAATGCCGTTGTGGGAACGGTGCCACAGGCTATCCAGCAGATTCAGGCATTGATGGCGTTGGGCATCGATCATTTTATCTTTACCGTGTTGGGGCTGCCTGATCCAGACGTAGTTGATCTGGTAACTGAAAATGTGCTGGCGAAACTGTAGATAGCCTCTGCTCATTCTGGGATTGTCCGTTTCACACGACCACCAGCCTTATCGAGCGCGATGAAGCGGTCTTGGTGAGTGTCGTCGAGCGGGTACTGATACGCTACCCATTTATGGTTATCCGCCGCGCACAAGCGCGGCTTGCTCGCAAAGGCGTGCCACTCGGTGAAACGCGCGTGCGGGTGCAAATAACCGATAGCAAACACGTCTTTGAATACAATACGTCTGATGTGGAATCGAGTTGACGAAAAAGGGAATGACACGCAAGATTGAGAGTACCCCTACTTACAATCGGTATCACTCCCATGACGAGTATAACCCGGTTAGATATGGAAACGCTGTTGACGACACTGTATGTCATTGTTGACGACTGGTACAAAACGAAAGGCGAAGGCTTGCTGG
>JBBSEU010000305.1:0-6424 GCA_038239365.1 Aggregatilineales bacterium | reverse complement strand
ATTGCGGTACAATGGCGCTGGGGAATGTAACGCATCGGTTTCTCCGTTTCCGGTTCAGCTTCAGTAACTTAACCTTAACGGCTTTCTGCTGCGCTTTCAATCCCCCTTTCTACTGGTGTCGGGTGGCTAGAAAGAGTAACTGAAGTGCCACAAGAAACGCCTGACCCTGTGCCTTTATTAATAGAATCGTATCAGGTCTCAGTGCAAGAAAATGGGTGGGCAATGCTCTCTCAAATGGGCAGTGTCCTGCGCCAAATACGACCTGATTTTGACGCGCGCACCTATGGCTATAAGCAACTCGGACACCTTTTCCGTGCGTTACCCAATGTATTTGAGATAAGTGAGTCAGGCGATCATGTCCATTTGATCAATAATTTTTAGCGGAATAAGTTACTCATTATAGGCAGTGAAAATTCGCTTTTCGTGCCGTTTTCCGCTATACTAAACCCCTCTCACTAGAACGCCTGTTCCTGAATAGCTGAGGCAGAATCCCTATGGCAAAGCAATCGGATGCCGAGAGTTTAGACGCCTGGTTTCCACGCGGCGACGGCGAAACTCAGCCCGTCGAAGCTTTGTTTGAAGAAAAATCGAGCCGCCGACTCGGAGTCGTGATCGGCGGTTCGCTCAACAAAGGTCTGGATGTAAAACTTGACCGCGAAACGGAGATTGAAGATTTAGCGGTAGGCCGTTACGTGGTGGTACGTGGTAAGCACAAACGCTTCTTCTGTATGGTGACGGATATAGTGCTGGACAGCACGAATCCGGCCATTCGCAGCGATCCGCCCGATTTATCTGACCCGTTTCTGCGCGATATTTATGTTGGTACGGCGGCCTTCGGTACGGTTCACGTCGCGCCGATGCTGTCCATTGACGAAGATTCGCGCGAACCGAAACCCGTCAAAACGATCCCAAGCCACTTTATGCCCGTTGAGATCGCCACCGCCGAAGACGTAAATGATGTGTTCGGCTCGGAAGACGCGACCCACTTCAACGTCGGGACGCCGCTTGAACTGGAAGAAACGCAGGTTAACCTGGACTTGAAACGATTGGTAGAGCGATCCAGCGGCGTGTTCGGTAAGAGCGGTACGGGCAAGAGCTTTCTCACCCGTGTGATCCTGGCGGGCGTGATCCAGAAAGAACAGGCGATCAATCTGATCTTCGATATGCACAACGACTACGGCTGGGAAGCCGCCGATGAACGCGGGCCGCGCGTCAAAGGCTTGCGCCAGCTATTCCCTGGCCGGGTCAGTATCTTCACCCTTGACCCGCGATCCTCACAGCAGCGTAACGCTAAATACGATGAAGTGGTGACGATTGGCTACGACGAGATCGAGCCGGAAGACCTGGCGACGCTCAAAACGACGATGGATTTATCGGACGGCATGATCGATGCGGCCTATTCGCTCCGCAAGAAATGGGGCGAAGATTGGATCGTCCGGCTGCTCAAGGCCAGCGCGGATGACATTGATAGCGTGGTGGAAAATAGCAACATCAGTTCGGCATCACTGACTGCCCTGAGCCGCCGTATGCAGCGGTTTGAGCGATTCGAGTTCTTGCGGAAAGACGGCGCAGGGGGCAACAGCGCGGCTAAAATTCTGGAATACATCGAAGCGCACAAGAACATCGTGCTAGAGTTTGGCCGCTACGGTTCGGCGCTGGAAGCCTATATCCTGGTTGCCAACTATCTGACGCGTCGTATTCACTCGTCCTATGTGGATCGGGTGGAGCGGGCGTTGGGTGATAAGAGCGCCGCACCGCCACAATTGTTGATCACGATTGAGGAAGCGCACAAGTTTCTTGATCCGCAAATCGCGCGGCAAACGATTTTCGGCACGATTGCGCGCGAACTCCGAAAGTACAACGTCACGCTGTTGATCGTTGATCAGCGGCCAAGCGGCATTGACGAAGAAGTGATGAGCCAGATCGGTACGCGCATCACGGCACTGCTCGATAACGAACGCGACATTACCGCCGTATTGACCGGGATCAGCGGTGCGGGCGGTTTGCGCGAAGTGCTGGCACGACTCGATACCACGCAGCAGGCGATCATTATGGGACATGCTGTGCCAATGCCAGTCGTGATCAAAACGCGCGGCTACGACACTGATTTCTATCAGGCGATTGGCGCGGCCTCCGATGAAGAAACGGCGGCCAGCCTGCGCCGTCAGATGGGGACGAACAATCGGCGGCGCTTGAGTTAGAGAGTCGCTGTATCCAGGGTGATTGTTACCGGGCCATCGTTGTGAATCTCGACGTGCATCATCGCCCGGAATACGCCCGTTTCGACACGCTGAACGCCACTTGTCCGCAGGCTCTCGACATAGCGCCGGACAAGCGGTTCAGCCACTTCGGGACGTGCTGCTGACATAAAATCGGGACGCCGCCCACCTTTCGGATTGGCGTATAACGTGAACTGCGAAACAACCAGCACGCCACCGCCCACATCGATCACTGAACAGTTCATCTTGCCCGCGTCGTTATCGAAGATACGAATTTTCGCGGTCTTATCAGCTAATAGATCGGCCTGAGCGTTGGTATCATCATGCGTAATGCCCAACAGCACTACCAAGCCCAGATCGATCTGGCCGGTGATACTGCCATCAACGGTCACTGAACCGCGTGTCACTCGTTGTAAAATCGCGCGCACTGCCCTAACCTGAGTGTCAGATATTGCACTTGTACATAGCCGATTGTACCCATTTGCGCACTGTGTCGGCGTCGGGCAGATCAACCAGATTCGTCGTCACGATCTGCGAATCGACGCCGCCATACCGATCCAGCACAAACACGCCGTAGCCTGTTTCCTGCTGATCGGAATAGTGCTGCCAGGCTTTGCCGTCTATATCTATCAGGGTGGGCAGGCCGACTTCGGATGCGGGCGCGGAATGGGCGATGACGAATACTTTTGCGCCCAACTTGCGATATGAGTCCAGATCGCCCTGAACACTACTCAACAGATTCTTGATCGCTGGATCGTCTGTTGAAGGCACAAACAGCAAGGCCAGCCCAGCCTTATTACGATACTGAGCGCGCGTGAAAATTTCGCCGTGTGTCGAGGGCAATGAAAAATTTGGCGCAAGGGCGCTCTGTTTAAGTGGTGTTGGATTCAAAATTTTATGTCCTTTCTAACCAGACCCAAACCGTTCGGTGATAGGATAGGAACACCGAACGCTTGACTCCATCGGCGTTATTATCGAGAATATAAACGTCGTTATGATCCCGATTTCTCCGAGGCTTCCATGAAAGATCAGATACAACCCATCGGACTCAAAGACGTGTTCAATGACTATGTTGAGCGCCGCCGCAATGGTATGCTGCCCGATGAAGCGACGCGGCAAGTGCAGACGATGGCCGAACTGATCCCGCGAAGCGAACGTAATCAACTGGCCGCGATGGTTCGAGAATGGGAACTCAAAGAAGGCCCCAAGTTTCGTCCGACTCAACTGATCGAAAAGCAGCGCACGCCAACCGCGAATCAACCCGTCATGGAAGCCGTGACAAACACGAATGCGCCTAAACAGCCGCGCTGCCCACACTGCGGAATGCCCGCCCGTATCGGCGAAATAACCTGTCCTTCGTGTGGCAACCCACTCAAGGCCAATCGTGCCAATACCCGCGCGTTGGGTGGCGATTCGGGTAACAACAGACCGTTGGCAATGACAGCCACACTTAACCCAGCGACGCGCCTGTTTCTGATCGTGCGCGGTTATATTCAGCCGATTGAACTTGATGGCGGAGATGACCTGGTGATCGGACGTTCGACCAATGACAGCCCGATCCAACCGGATATTGACCTGTCGCCCTATCAGGCCGCAGAAATGGGTGTTTCGCGCCTGCACGCCACCTTCAAGCGGTTTCATAATACGGTCTCGTTGATGGATATGGACAGCGTGAATCGCACGTTCATCAATGGGCAGCGTTTGCATCCGCACGAAATCCGGGTGCTGCATGACGATGACGAAATTCGCCTGGGCAAATTGACGCTCAAACTCAAATTCAAGCGGAATTAGCGGTTTCTGATGCAGGTTCGGGCGCGTTGATCAGCGTGCGTTCGAACCACTCCACCGTCCGGCGGTTGTATTCAGCCGGATCAGCGTCGTAAGCGCCGCGATGTCCTACCCCCTGCACTGTCCAAACTTCTTTAGGTCCGACGGCCAACGAAACCATACGCTGAATATCTTTTTGGGCGATATACGGATCGCGGCTGCCAAAGATGAACAAGATCGGACGCGGGCCGATGTGAACCGTCCAACGTATCGGATCGGTCTGATCGAGGCGACCTTCTGTCGTGATCGAACATTGGATCAATATCCAGCGTGCCAGTTCGCGCGCTATTGGGATCGGGACATGGCGCAATCGTAACCAGCCGGCTATCGAGCGTGTCAGCCGCCCAAACGAACTATCAACGACAATCGAGCCAATGCGTTCAGAGAGCGCCGCTGTGATCAAAGCAACCGCTGCGCCCATGCTGTAACCAACAACGCCCACATTTTCGATGTGGCGGGTTTCGACCAGGTAATCGAGCGCGCCGAGCAGGTCTTCTTTTTCGTACATGCCGAATGTTACAATCAGCCCTTCGGAGCGGCCATGCCCGCGAAAGTCGAACATGAATACGTTGAAGCCTGCATTATGCAGCGGCACCATGCGACATGTATCCCGATCCATGCTGCCTTCCTGACCGTGACACATGATGATCGTGCCGCGCGCGTTGTCCGCCGGAATCCACCAGCCGAACAGCTTGAGACGGTCACGACTCTTGAAAAAGACTTCCTCATAAGCGATCTCATAATTTGAAGGTGGGTCGGCTTTATCGGGCGCGCGGCGGCGCATCAGGTAGGTTGCGCCGATGTTAGCAAGCAGAAGCGGCAGCCCCAAGATAAACAGTACTAACAGACCGATATTTCGCAGGGTACGCATCACTGTTCCTCTATCGTTACGGAGATCAGGCGATCCCCCGGCGGTGGATTTGGATAGTCTAACTCATCAAACGGGTTACGCGGCGTCAGCTTTCGCAGCACATCCATTCCGCTTGTTACGTGTCCGAAAATGGTGAACTGCTTATCGTAATCAGCCGAAGGGCGCAGCGGTTCTAAACTGATAAAGAACTGACTGCCGCCGCTGTTGGCTACGGTGCGCTGACTCGCCATTGCAACCATGCCTTCCCGATCAAAGACCAACCCATTTTGATGCTCATCAATGATCGTGTAGCCCGGCCCCCCAAAGCCGCTGCCACTTGGATCGCCCGTTTGCACCAGCGAATTGGGGATAACCAGATGAAAGGTGATGTTGTTATACCAGCCATCGCGCGCCAGAAACACGAAGTTGTTGACGGCAGCGGGCGCGGCATTCGCGTATAACTCGATCACGACACTCCCTTTTTCGGTGACAAGCGTCGCTGTATAGTGCTTGTTCACATTGATCATCAGATCGGGCTGATGCGGATACCAACGTTTTTCGAGCAGCCGCAAACGGACGTAGCTATCCAGTGCATACAGATCGACGCGCCCGCTGTAGGGGAGACCATTGAACAACAAGACAGGCGTCCCCTTCAATTCCAGTTTTTCCGCATCGGCGATGGCACGTTGAATGGCGGGCAGCGCGACATTGCCATCCAGCGCGGCGGTGAAAGCGGCCACATCCAGGCTGACGATCTTGGCATAATCAGGCAATTTGGCGCGGAACTGCTCAACCGTTAATCCATGCCACTCGTCCTGATGGGCGTACAACTGATCGTGCATCTCCCAAAACTTTCCCTGAGCGGCGGCGGCTTCGGCGGCCTGTGCTGCTAACATCGCTTTATCATTTTCGCTCACCTGTGGGAACTGCCGGTAAACGATCTTGATGTCATTCACGTAACGATCCCGCAGTATGGCTAAACTCCGCGCGACATCGAGACACAGCGTACATTGAAAATCGCCGTACATGATGATCGTCAGATAAGCACGATCTGGGCCAATGCTGTGATCGATGTTTGGTTTGGCGGTCGGCGATGGGGCACGCGGAAGGGTCACGACAATCGGTGTTTGGGTGGGGCGCTGTATGATGGGCGTTGCGGCGGGGCCTTGAGGCGCGGGTCTATTACACGCCGAAAGTACCATTAGTAAGCACAATAACTGCATCGCGGCAATAAAATGCCGGGTAAAACATTTGAAGGCCGAAGAGACACACAAAAACACAAAGATCATCAGGAGCGCCCATAAATCGGGATCGATGCACCGCTAATATCCCGTGCACCATCCGATAGCAAAAACGCGATTACGTCAGAAATCGACTCCGGCGCAACCCATTTCGAGTAATCCGCGTCCGGCTGCCCCTGCCGATTCTGCGGCGTATCGATCACACTGGGCAGCACGGCGTTGACGGTGATGCCATGCTCCATCAATTCGCCCGCCATCGACTCGGTGATCCGCAGCGCCAGCGCCTT
>JBBSEU010000304.1:0-6447 GCA_038239365.1 Aggregatilineales bacterium | reverse complement strand
TGAGCAAGGAAGATCGAATTTTGTTTGCGGCGGACACTTTGATGCCTGTACCTCATTTCGTTGATGGGGACTACGAGTCTTTTATTATGACACTTGAAAAACTGCAAAATAACAATTTTGAAAACATTATTCAGGGGCACGGTGAGGTCATTCTCAAGGGCGAAATAGAGGAAAAAATCAGCAGCGATCTGGCGTACCTGACCACCGTAAAAAAGTATGTTGAGTTCGCGCGTACCACGTCGGAACCTGAACACTACCTGGACAGCATCGACATTGAGCGCTGCGGCAAAAGTCGGATTCCGCTGAACGGTCATGTGCGCGAACTTCACCGTGCCAATTTGCACGCTTTATATCGTCAGATCAATGGACAATTAATTGAGACACATGGGCGCGAATGAGCCTTGACAGCGCGTGGCATTCTGCTAAAATACGACCTACGTGGTTGTAGCTCAGTGGATAGAGCATCTGCCTACGGAGCAGAGGGTCGGGGGTTCGAATCCCTTCAGCCACACCAGAAATCTTACTTGTACCTGCAAAAATGGTTCTGCCAAGGGCTTCAATTTGAAGCTGGTGATTTGGTGTATGTGCATATGGAATAGGATTTCTGAGAACAGGCTTTTGCACAAAGCCTGTTTGTCTTCATTAGCTGCTTCCCCCACTTGTTTCCCATTTTTGAAAGCATATTGATGGAAAGTTCCATCTTCTGGCAAATTTGACCCCCTCATTTTCTACTTGCAATCGAGCAATTTTGTCTTCATTTTCTGAGCAATTTTGCTTATATTCTATGGTATACCCCGATGTCACAACTTGTATTTTTGTCAATCAATAGCGTGTTGAAAAGAAATCCTCATACAACGCTTGACAAATAGCCAAACAGCGTTATACTTATCAATCTAATATGTACCAATTCGAGGAGTCCACCTGGCAATTTGCAGGCGCTGGAACGCGGTTCTATGCGCTTTGTTTGCGTCCAGGCGGCTGTGTTAATCCCCGCCGATTATTGTGTCGATTGTTCCACTACCCGTAAGCGACTGTACGCAGAGGAGGAACCGCCTTGGAGGCGAAAGATTTTAGCGCGTTGCGTGTTAGCCTGGCTTCACCCGATCAGATTCATTCCTGGTCATACGGTGAGGTAACGAAGCCGGAGACGATTAACTATCGCCGCCTGCGCCCCGAAAAAGATGGCCTGTTTTGTGAAGCAATTTTCGGGCCAACCAAGGACTGGCAGTGCTACTGCGGCAAGTACAAGAACGTTCGCTATAAGGGCATCATCTGCGATAAGTGCGGCGTCGAAGTGACCCGCGCCAGTGTCCGCCGTGAGCGTATGGGTCATATCAACCTGGCCGCGCCCGTCGCGCACGTCTGGTATACACGCCGTGTGCCAAGCTACCTGGGACTGCTGCTCGATGTGAGCCGCCGCAACCTGGATCGCGTCCTGTACTTCGCGCAGTATGTCGTGACCTACGTCGATGAAGAAGCCCGTCAGAAGGCACTGCGCCGCCTGAAAGATGATCTGGAACGCCAAGACTCGAATACGGGTGGCGATCTGGAAACACAGATTGAAGCGATTCGCCAGACGCGCGATGCCGACTTGGGCGAACTGCAAACCCGGATCGATGAGATTCATGGCCGCCACAACCAGGAACGCGATCAGCGTACCGAAGCGGTGATGAAGGAAGCGCAAAGCCTGCAACGTCGCATCGAGTCAATGCGCGGCCAACCGTTGACGCAGCCATTGATGTTTGAGGCGGCAGGTGAAATGATCGCTGATGCGGGTGAAACGGTCACGCCGGATTTCATCACGCGCATTCAGCAATCTGTTTCGGCGCGATTGAGCGAAATTCAGTCCGAGGCTGAGGAACGCCGTCAGCAGGAATTAGCACGGCTCGATCTGGAAGTCGATGGTCGCACCAGCGCCGCGATGGCCGATATCGAAGTGCTGCAAGACGAGCGTGCCAGCCGTATGACGCGAATGCGCGCCGCCGCACAGGACACCCGGCAGGAACTCGAAAGCCTGCAATCACTCATGTTCCTGGGTGAGCCGCGTTACCGCGAACTCAAGCAAAAGTACGGCAACGTTTTCAAGGCCGATATGGGCGCAGAAGCCTTCTACGAAATTCTGCGGAACATGGACCTTGAAAAGCTGTCGATTGAACTGTGGAATGAAGTCCGCACAACACGTAGCAAGCAGCGCAAGAAGAAGGCGACCAAGCGGCTGCGTGTAGTCGAGAGCCTGCGTAAGTCGAACAACCGCCCGGAGTGGATGATCCTGACCGTTTTACCGGTCATCCCGCCCGACCTGCGCCCGATGGTGCAGTTGGATGGTGGTCGTTTCGCTACCAGCGACTTGAACGATCTGTACCGCCGCGTGATCAACCGCAACAACCGCCTCAAGCGATTGCTGGAACTCGGTGCACCGGACGTGATCGTTCGCAACGAAAAGCGCATGTTGCAGGAAGCGGTAGACAGCCTGATCGACAACAGCCAGCGCGGTAAAGCGTTGAGCCGTCGGGGGCGTCGTGAACTCAAGTCATTGAGCGATATGCTCAAGGGCAAGAAGGGTCGTTTCCGCCGCAACCTGCTTGGTAAGCGCGTCGACTATTCAGGCCGTTCGGTGATCGTTATCGGCCCCAAGCTGAAACTGCATCAGTGCGGTTTGCCCAAGACGATGGCGTTGGAACTGTACCGCCCGTTCGTGATCAGCAAACTGGTTCAGAACGGCACTGTCACCAACGTGAAGGGTGCCAAGCGTGTTCTGGAGCGTGAGAAGCCAGAAGTCTGGGAAATGCTCGAAGAGGTGATCAAAGAGCGTCCGGTGTTGCTCAACCGCGCGCCGACGCTGCACCGTTTGGGTATCCAGGCTTTTGAGCCGCAGTTGGTGGAAGGCAAAGCCATCCAGATTCACCCGCTCGTCTGCTCGGCCTTCAATGCCGACTTCGACGGCGACCAGATGGCCGTTCACGTCCCGCTCAGCCAGAAAGCGGTGGATGAAGCTCGCTCGCTGATGCTGAGTACCAAGAACTTGCTCAAGCCCGCCGATGGTCAGCCGATTGTCGGACCGTCAAAGGACATGGTGCTTGGCAACTACTATCTGACAATGGATCCGACGGCGGACATTATCTCACTCAAGACCCGCGCCGATGAATTCCGTCATTGGGAAGACCTTCGCAAGGGTGGCATCAAGATCGGTGTTTCGCTCAACAGTGGTGGTCAGCAGTGGGTCGATAAGCAAGAACTGTTTGTCGGCAACGAAGTCACCATTTTCCAGAAGCGCGAAATCCGTGATGAGTCTGGCAAAGTTACCAAGACGATCTCGGCGGATGCGGAATTGTTCGACGCAACCGTGCGCGGCGAAATGGATGTGGCCGTCTACAACGGTTACGACTTCACCAAGCTAGCCAAGAAAAAACCCGACTATGCCGCATTGGAAATCAGCAACCTGACTGAACGCCATCTCGTCGCCGATATGGATGAGGTCGAGTACCTGTACGGGTTGGGACTCGTCAATTTGCACACACCGATCCTGTTGGGCAACTACTACGATCACAGCGATCCACAGCCCCAGCCGGAGATCACGACGATTGGCCGCGCGATCTTCAACCGCATCCTGCCCGATGAACTGCGTTTCATCCAGGACACGATGGGTAAGAAGCAGTTGCAAACCCTGGTCGCCAAATCGTATCAAAAGATGGGTTCGGATATTACGACGGATGTCGTCGATAACATCAAGAACCTGGGCTTCCACTATGCAACGATTTCGGGCACGACGATTGCCGTCAGCGATCTGACTGTTCCGCCGGAACGTGAGAGCATCCTGCAAGAAGCAGGCGCGGAAATGGAACTGGCCGAACGCAACTTCCGACGCGGTTTGCTCACCGAAGATGAGCGTTATCAGAAGACCGTCGATACCTGGACGAAGGCCAAAGACGATCTGGGCAACGTCATCAAGGACACACTCGACCCGTTTGGCCCGATTGCGATCATGGCGATCAGCGGTTCGACGAAGGGTGGTTTCGGCCCGATCACGCAGTTGGCGGGTATGCGCGGCTTGATGGCCGATCCGTCGGGACGCATCATCGAGCTGCCGATCCGCAGTCACTTCCGTATGGGCTTGACGGCGCTCGAATACTTCATCTCGACGCACGGCGCGCGTAAAGGTTTGGCCGACACCGCGCTGCGTACTGCTGACGCGGGCTATCTGACCCGGCGCCTGGTCGATGTGGCGCAGGACGTGATCGTGAACCGTCTGGACTGCGGCACGGAAAACGGCATGGAAGTTCGCCGCGCGGACAACATCGCCGGGCAAACGCTGCAAGAGCGTATCGCTGGCCGCTGCGCGACGGTGGCACACTATCACCCCAAGACGGGCGAACTGCTGGTCGAACGTAACGGCATGATCGATGAAGATGTAGCCGATGCAATCGCCGCTTCTGGTATCGAAAACGTTATCGTTCGCAGTCCGATGACCTGTGCGTTGATGCACGGTATCTGCGCCTACTGCTATGGCCGTGACCTGGGGCGCGGCGCGCTGGTTGAGATTGGCGCGGCGGTAGGTATCGTCGCGGCGCAGTCCATCGGTGAGCCGGGTACTCAGTTGACGCTGCGTACCTTCCATACGGGCGGTACGGCACAGGCATCAGGCGACATCACGAGCGGTTTGCCGCGCGTGGAAGAACTGTTCGAGGCGCGCAAGAAGCCGAAGGGCGAAGCAGTCATGACCGATATTTCGGGCACGCTGCGTCTCCGCAAGTCTGAAGATGGCGTCCGGCACGCGATTGTCATCAGCAGCGAAGTGTTCAGCGAACAGCACACCATCCCGGTTGAATGGGAACTGCTGGTCGAAGATGAGCAGTCGGTCAAGGAAAGTCAAGCAATTGCCCGCATCGCTGCGACAGGTGATCAGCCGGAACAAATGCTGCTTGCCAAGATGGACGGCGCGGTTCACATCGAAGGCCACGAACTGTACATCCGCTACGAAAAGAAGGAAGAAGTCGATTACGAAATTCCTTCAACCGGGCGTTTGCTGCCGAATGCGTTTGACGGCGCTCAGGTGGCGGCGGGTCAGCAGTTGACCGAAGGTGCGAAGAACCCGCACCGCATCCTGAAGGTGCAAGGCGCAGAAGCGTGCCAGTTGTACCTGTTGGCCGAAGTGCAGGACGTGTACCGTAACCAGGGTGTGAACATCGCTGACAAGCATTTTGAAGTCATCATTCGCAAGCTGCTGTCACGGGTGCAGATCACCAAGTCCGGCGACTCGGTCTTGCTGCCGGGCGAACTGATGGATCGGCTGATGCTGCTCCATATGAACGAAGGCTTGCTGGCCGAGGGCAAAGAACCCGCCGCTGGTGTGCCGATCCTGTTGGGTGTGACGAAAGCCGCCCTCAGCACGGACTCGTTCCTCTCCGCGTCGAGTTTCCAACACACGATTAAGGTGTTGGCGGGCGCGGCCATCGAGGGCAAGGAAGACCGCCTGTACGGCCTCAAGGAAAACGTGATCATCGGCAAGCTGATCCCGGCGGGTACGGGCTTCCATACCTACCGTGACCGTGAACTGGTCGCGCCGAATGTGACGCTTGAAATGCAAGGCGCACTCGACGCGGACGCAGAAATCGATCTGGACGCGATTGCCGATACGCCAGATATGGGCGACGACAGCACGGTTGCCGCGCCGTAAGTTGCGTTCGCTGCAACTCCGTAGATAATCTAACCGGGCAGGCTGAAAAGTCTGCCCGGTTTTTGTTTGCCCGACGCTGGATCAGGTGAAGGGGAAAGATAATGACGGTACGCTATAATAGGGTGTTCGCAATCGTACTGCTCGTGTTGGGGGTTATCAATACCCTGTTGGGTGTGTGGCTGCTGGCGCTTGGCAGTTTAAGCCCTTCGCTGCTGACAGGAATCCTCATTTTGGTCATTGGCTATTCGTATCTGAGCCGCCCGTACTTTATAATCGAAGCGCATCAGGTGGTTGTGCCTGCGCCGTTGGGCCCGATCAAGCGAACTTACAATTTCCCGAACGATACCTATATAAAAATGGAAAATAGCCGCCTATTTGTGCGATCCGGTGGAAACTGGAAACGGATTCGTGTTTACCGCTGGCTGAGCGATTCGACGGATTGGCAAGCGATGGAAGCGAAATTGACTTCACCAGTCACGCGCTAGTTGGGATTGGTGAGGCGGGACGTACTCTATTCAGGGGTAGGCTGAAAGGTCTGCCCGCTTTCATTTCTTTATAGGTCATACAATATCGGCAGCATTTCGAGTGACAACTTTTTTAGTTAAAGTGAAATTTGTTATATCAAGGTGAGTTCCCTGCACCTATTTTAATAGCAGGACTTTCGCTTAGGGTAAAAAGCGGTTAATCTCAGGAAATGATAAACCGACGCGAGTATATCGAATATCTGATCAGCACGTCAGATAATTATACGTGTTCAAATTTGGCTGACCACC
>JBBSEU010000303.1:0-6542 GCA_038239365.1 Aggregatilineales bacterium | reverse complement strand
TCACCTATGCCGTACTTGATCCGCGTATTCGGTATTAAAGAAAGCCCAGACCATGACTACCCAGACACCATCCGATTCGCTGGTCAGGCCGCTGGCGCTTGGCAACCTGAAAGAAGATGCGCCGCGCTCGAATAATCGCACATTGCGACGCTTTTTGCGTCACCGGGTCGCGGTGCTGGGAACGCTGCTCTTGGCCGTGTTAATCGCGTTTATTGTGATCGGCACGCTGTCTTATTCGTACAGCGCGGCCACCGATCCGTTTCCGCTCAATAAACTCAAAGCGCCGTCGCCTGAACACCTTTTTGGCACCGATCAAATCGGGCGCGATGTGCTGGCACGGGCGATCTATGGCGGCCAGATTTCGTTGATCATCGGCGTCACGGCGATGCTGCTCTCGTTGTTTTTGGGGACAACCGTTGGCGCGCTGGCCGGGTATTATGGCGGACTGGTCGATAACCTGCTGATGCGCTTCACCGACGCCCTGATCACGATCCCACGCCTGTTTCTGTTATTAACGATGAGCAAATTCCTGGGTGGACGAGTGCCGCCGTTGGTGATCGGTGGCCGCGAATTCAGTGGCAGCGTGATTGTCATCATTTTTATCATTGGCATCACCAGTTGGACGAAACTGGCGCGGATCGTGCGCGCGCAAATCTTATCGCTCAAAAATATGGAATATGTGTTGGCCGCGCAGTCGATTGGCGTCCCGCGCCTGCGTATTCTGATCGGTCACATTTTGCCGAATGCGCTGGCCTCGATCATCGTTTCGGCGACGTTAGGGGTTGCGGGCGCGATTTTGGACGAAGCCTATATCAGCTTCTTAGGGTTGGGGGTCGATGCTAAAACACCTACCTGGGGGAACATGCTGCAAACCGCGCCGCGTTATCTGGGCAGCGCGCCCTGGATGTGGATTTTCCCCGGCCTGTTGATTCTGCTGACCGTGTTGGGTGTCAACTTTATGGGCGACGGGCTGCGTGATGCGTTTGATCCGCGCAATGTGAAGGGCTAACGCCGCGATGCACTGATGTAATTTCGGATCGAAGTGAAGCCCATCCAACGGGTGTTGGCAACCCCTGATCCGGTGATGTTATCCAGGCAGGGATCGGGCTGCGCCTTGCTGTGAAAGGCCGGATCGCTTAGCTGTACCTGATAAATGGGCGACTCGAAAGTCAGGCGGGATTGGCCGCGCGTACTGATGTTTGCCAGCAAAGCGGGATAGCGCAGCGTGACGATCCCTTGCTCATAATAGATGCTGACACCACACGGCAATCCATATTGTTCGATCAATGCCCCTGTTGTGAGCGGTGAACGCGCATACGGGAAATAGCTATAGATGATGCGCCCGACTTTGCCGCGCTCAATGGATGGGTACAGCACAATCGCGTTGCTTCGCTCGACAAAGACGGCCAGCATTTTCTGATCGTCCGGTTCGGCGCTGAGCCGGTTGCCCAGGATCGTCCTGGCTGCTTCCCAGGCCGTTATGCCGGGAGTCACGCCCCAAAAACAAGTCAAACCCGCACATTGCCCAAAGCCTAATGCCTGAACATCATTAGGCGCTGGGCTAGTACGCGCGCTGAACAGAATCGCCGCGATAGCAACTCCGAACAAGCCACTCAGCGCGATCACCCATGCCGCGAAGTGTTTCATGGGATATAGTCTACAACAATTTTTGCGCTAATTTATAAAAGGATTTTTGTGATGCAAGCGGTTGAACTTGTTGGGGCAGAACAGTTTCGCGTGGTCGATTTGCCAATGCCAGTGCCGGGGCCGGGCGAAGTGCTGGTACAGGTGAAAGCAGTGGGGCTGTGTGGTTCGGATTTGCACAGCTACCGCGAAGGGAATATCGGTGGCACGCCGATCCCGAAGGGTTACATTCTGGGGCATGAATTCGCCGGAGAGATCGCGGCGCTGGGTGCAGGTGTGACAGATCGCTATGTCGGGCAGCGGGTAGCAGTTGACCCGGCGGTGCCCTGCGAACATTGTGAGTGGTGCCATGCCGGACACCCTAACCTATGCCCGAACATGAGTTTTGCCGGACACCCGCCGCACAACGGCGCGCTGCGTGAATTTATGACGCATCCGGCACACGCTACCGAACCGATCCCCGATTCACTTTCGATGGTGGAAGGCGCACTGTTGGAGCCGCTCGGTGTGGCGCTGCACGCCAGCGATCTGGCAAAGATCGTTGTTGGCGAGTCAGTGGCAATTCTGGGCTGTGGTTCGATTGGGTTGATGATGCTGCAACTGGCGAAGTTAGCGGGTGCGGGACGAATCGTGGCGCTCGATTTGCTGCCCTATCGACTCGAACTGGCCGGGCGGCTCGGCGCAACGGAACTGATTCAGGTCACGGAAGATCAGACGCCGGATATGGAAGGTGTTCATCTGGTCATGGAAGCAACAGGCAGTGGCCGCGCCATGACCAATGCCGTCGATCTGACGCGGATTGGTGGGCGCATTATTTACGTGGGTATCCCGGATACGGATGAAGTGACTTTCCGCGCAGCCAGCGCGCGCCGCAAGGGACTCTCGATGAAGCTATCGCGGCGCATGAAATTTATGTATCGCCGGACAATTGCGCTGGCTGAGCGTAAAAAGGTGGAACTGCTGCCAATGGTGACGCATCGTTTCCCATTAGAACAGACGGCACAGGCATTCAATGTGTTCAGCAATCGGCTGGACTGCTCAATCAAAGTGGTGGTCACACCGGGCATGTGATGTGGGTCAGGAGCTAAGCAATGACGAATCAAGGCAGCGGAATTACCGTCGATCTACCACAGGCGATGCAACAAGTCACAGAGGATGCAAAGCAGCTTGAGGCGGCGATTCAGCGTCTCTCGGAGAGTCTACGAAAACGCAACCTGCAAATGTCGCCTGAAGTCGATATGACGATGGATCGACTGCGGGTTGGCATTGCAGAGGCGGGCAAGCAAGCCGCAGCCGTCATAACGCAATCGACGCGGCTGCAAGAACTGGTTCATGCCTCAGCCTTGATCACGACTTCTCTGGAACTTGAACAGGTTTTACAGGAAGTCATGGACAGTGTTGTGACGCTGAGCGGTGCGGAACGTGCCTACCTGATGCTGCGCGATGGGGATGATCTGACGATTCGGGCGGCGCGCAACTGGGACACCCGCCCTGATGAAGACGCGGTGTTTAGTTCCAGCGTCGTTTTGGAAGCGTTCAACAAAGCTGAGCCGATCCTGACGATCAACGCGCAGAGCGATGCACGTTTTCAGCAAAAACAGAGCGTGATCGGCTATGCGCTGCGCTCGATTCTGTGCATACCGCTCATTTTGGAGCGGCGTGTGGTGGGCGTGTTGTACATGGATAACCGTATCAAGGCGGGCGTATTCAATAAAGAAAGTGTGCAGTTACTTTCGGCGTTTGGCAGCCAGGCGGCGATTGCCATTGAAAAAGCGCGGCTGCACCAAGAAGATGTACAGCGTCAGCGGTTAGAAAAAGAATTGTCCGTCGCCCGTGAGATTCAGATCAGTCTGCTACCGAAAAGCTGCCCGACTATCGAAGGCTGGGACTTTGCGGCGGCCTATCAACCGGCGCGGCTGGTCGGTGGGGATTTTTATGATTTCTTCCAATTGGGCGGTGATCCGGGACAGGTCGGAATCGTCGTAGCGGATGTGGCCGATAAAGGCGTGGCGGCGGCGCTGTTCATGGCCTTGAGCCGCACGATTATTCGGACAACGGCGCAAAATGGCGGATCGCCTTCGACGACAATGCAGCAGGCCAATGATTTGATCCTGCAAGACAGCAGCCGATCCGATATTTTCCTGACGGCCTTTTATGCGGCACTGGACAGCCGCGCGGGTCAGTTGACCTACACGAATGCCGGACACAACCCACCCTATTGGTATCAAACCAGCAGCGGCACCCTCCAAAAATTGAGCGGGCATGGAATCGTCCTGGGCTTGTTCGAGCGCATCCAACTCCAGGATCACACCTTATCCATCGCTCCGAATGATGTGATCGTCTTTTATACGGATGGCGTCACCGAAGCGATGGATGTTGACGGCCACGAATTTGGTGAGGAACGCTTGTGCGCTGCAATCATGGAAAGTGTTCACCTGAGCGCGCAAGCGATCACCGACACGATCATGGCCGCGCTTCAGGGATTCACTGCTGAAGCATCACAATCGGATGATGTGACAATGGTGGTTGCCAGGCGGCTGTAGCGCATTCATGTCGTGCGTGTTCGATTACCACCGCTCAAATCTTGTAGACGCGCCCCAGCACACGATCCATTAGCCAGGGGGCATAGGCACCTGCCACTACAATCGCCCGATCTATCCAGCGCAGGGTAACAGTACGGCGGCGCTGAGTCGTGGCGCGGACAATGGAGTTAGCAACTTGTTCGGCGGGCATTCCGGGTACGCGATGTGCCACTTTGCCGGGGACGCCGCGCCGCGCCTGAGCAAATTCGCTCACTGTTTGCCCAACCAGCAGATTCGTTACCCAGATGTGATCGGGTTGCAACTCTACCCGTAAGCCCCGCGCGATGGCGTTGAGCGTTGCTTTGCTGGCACTATAGATCGTCGTGTAGGGGCCAATCGTCACACCAAGCACCGACGAAATGGTAACGATGTGCCCGCCGCCCGTTTTCCGCATTTCCGGCACGGCGGCACGAACACTGTGCAGCACGCCGTCAATGTTCGTTCGCAGCACATCATCCAGATCATGCCAATCCGAGTCAACAATCGTGCCGCGCTGACCTAACCCGGCATTGGCAACCAAGACATCGAGTTGCCCGTAGGCCGTCACCAGTTCGGCGACGGCGCGGCTCATATCGGTTGCGCTGGTCACATCGGCGGCAAGTGGCAGGATCGTGCCGGGCAAGTCTTTGGCCGCATCACGAAGCGCCTCAAGCCGATCCGCGCGCCGCCCGACTGCCCCGACTCGATCTCCACGTCGGGCAAAGGCCAGCGCCGTCTCCCAACCGATCCCGGCAGAAGCACCCGTGACCAGCACCACTCGTGACTTCGCTACGTCGGTCAAAACGTCGCTTTCGTGGCGGTCTGAGTCGGCGCTTGAGTCGGCGCTGTTTGCGAGGTGGCGGCAGCCGTACCCGCCGTTGGGGAAGGCTTGGGAGTGGTACTGCCTGTCGCGTTGGTCGCCAATGCTGCCGAAGTCGGGTCAAGCGTTGCGGTGGCCGATGGCACAGGCCGGTAGGTCGTCACCGAATCGTTCTTGATGAAAAAGATGATGAAGGCCGATAGGATGCACACGGCCACCAGCACAAGCAGGATCGCTATGCCAATGAACACAGGGCCAGGCCGCTCGACTTGCGTCTTGGGCGTTTCGTTCACCAGCCCAGGGGTTTTCTGCATAAAGTGTTTCTCCTTGCTGAATCAATGCTTAATAGCACACCATGAGCCGCCAATTGTAGCAGTGATCGGCATTTGGGAAACACAGAATGTGATACCTGTATCGCACAAAAATTGGATTGTTAGAAGAAGTGGCTTCTAATTACGGCGCTAATGAAGAGAAATCGCTGGTACTATTTTATTTCTAGCACTTTTAGGTCAGTTTGAGGCTTCGACTTGCGCTCATGTTTACGATTTATTCTACGATCACGCAACTTTTCCCAGGTGCTTCGGAGAAGCTGCACATCTTTAGCAGATAAGCCAAGTTTCGCTTTAAGCAAATGCTGATCCGTCAGATCTAACACAGCCGCTATGTTGTTGGCACGTAGCAATTTATCAATGTCCAATGGGTCAATAAAGGGTTCATTGATCGGCGGCAGAAGCACTTGTTCAGCCTCATTCGGCTCCAGTTCGAGTACGCCGCCGCCATAACTACGTCCCATAATTTCTACAAAGGTAAAAGTCAGGGAGTTCAAGAACCCGGTTGCAATCGCCGTTGGTGGGGTGTCAGTTCGAAAACGAACGCGATGGATGGTATCAGTGCAAGTTGCATCCGCTGAATTTAAAACTATTTTGGGGTAGTTATGTATTTGCCGCAACATAAATGCGGGTGGCGTCCATATTGAAGGAACGACATACCAGGGTTTTCGATTGCGACACTTAAACCCGGTATGTGCTTGTATCGCTTCCCCATGAGCCACATATTGCGTTACTGCTTCCGACAAAGGGCTAAGACTTGGCTTTGGAATATCCAAAAGGAAGGCACCAGCGTTTTTATCGGCAGTGGCTTGCCAATCACTTTCCTGGAAGATGAGTCCCTGAAGATTATTCGAGCGCCCCACCAATCGACGGGTAACATCTACTAGTTTATGTTCACCGACTTGCTTTTCGGTGAGAACAAAGTAATCGTTAAAACCTGTAACAATTCCAACGTCCACATCAATGATCTGGCCTGCTTTTTGGAGCAATGGATGTATTTTGAGTTCGCGTAATAACGCTAACTCATCATTATCCAGGAAATACAATTAGACGTTACGCAGTTGGGGTAGGGGCGATAAAATAGAGGGCATGAACAAAGCCAAATGCGATGAACAAGACTATATTCACTTTCTGGTAGCCGCGCAAAAGGTGTTCAGCAGCGTAGAAGCAGCAGCGACACACCCAGAT
>JBBSEU010000302.1:0-6545 GCA_038239365.1 Aggregatilineales bacterium | reverse complement strand
TGCGCGCATTCTTCCAGATCGAGCGGGATCGTGCGGAAATAGCCGATCAGCAGCCACGTACAGAATGGGATCAGGAAAGTTGGGTAGACCAGAATCAGCGATTCGAGGCGATTCAGCACCTGCAACTGCTTCATCACTTCGGCCATCGGGATAAATAATAGCGTAGTTGGAATCAGGTAGCTAACGAAGATGATCCCGCTCAGGGTGGAGCGTCCTCGGTAGCGCAATCGTGCCAGACTGTATCCGGCCAGCACGCTTAACGTCACAGCGATCACGGTGGACGCCGTCGAGACCACCAGCGTATTCCTAAACCAGATTAGAAATTTGGTGTTGGTCAGCAGTTCGATATAGTGTTCGCCCGTCGGATTCACCGGGTAAAATGGGCTGATCTTCAGGTTGAACATTTCCGGATACGGCTTCAGTGACGTGACCAGCATCCAATAGAAGGGGAGCAGCATGATCATCAGCACCAGCACAACCGGGATATACACGATAAACACCCGAATCATGCGGCGACGGACGCGCGCATTACGCCTCTCACGCGCCACCGACTCACTGCGGGTGTAGGGGAGTGTAGTTGTCAATTGGCACTCCGGCGGATCGTCCACAACTCGAAGGCGATCATGGCAAGCAGGAACGGCAGCATATACATCGCAATGGCCGCACCCTGTCCAAGCTGGCCGGATTGCAGTCCCACCCGGTAGCTAAGCGTTGCTAGAACATGGGTTGTGTTCTGTGGTCCGCCCCCGGTCAGCGAGGCGACTACCTGTACATCCGAAAAGGTGCCGATCACCGAGACGATGATCACCACCGAAAGGATCGGGACGATCATCGGCAATGTGATCCGTCGCAGCTTATGAAACGGATTCGCGCCGTCGATTGAAGCGGCTTCATACAGTTCTTGCGGGACGGTTTGTAATCCGGCCAGGATTGTGATCGCAAAAAAAGGAATGCCGCGCCACGAATTGACGATGATGATGCTCACCATCGCCATGGTCGGATCGGTCAGCCAGGGGATATTCGTCCTGATCAAGCCCAGGTTACGCAGCACCCAGTTGACCGCGCTCAGGTTCGAGTCGAACATCCAGTAAAAGGCCATCGTACTCAGGACGGTTGGCACAATCCAGGGCAGCAGCAGTGCCGAACGCACGAACCGCCGCCCGAAAAAGTTCTGATTCAGCAAAAGTGCCAGTCCCAAACCAAGCGTGAACTTGATCACGGTTGCGATGGCCGTGTAGATGAATGTGTTGGCGAACGCGCGCCGGAAAATTTCGCTATCCCATTGGATTATAAAGTTGTGCAGACCCACGAAATCGCCCGGCTTCCCAACGGTCTTGTTGGTCATACTCAGCCAGATCGCCAGCACAAACGGATAGCCCAGCAGCACGATCAGCCAGAAGAACGCCGGAGCCACCATCACATAACCCTGCACCGCATCACGTCCCAGCCAGCGCCGCAGACGTTGTGACATGGGTGGCCGGGTGAGTGGTATCGGTTGGGCAGGCAGCGAGCGTCCTTCCTGCATGAGTCTAGCCCTTCAGGATCACATTCATCTCATTCACGGTCTTAGCGATAGCGTCTTTTGGCGATGTGCCCTGCGCCACTGCCGCGAACATATTGATGATCAGGAACTTGTTCATGCTCTGTCCAACGGCGGGCGTGAACGGGCCGGGCGATCCGGGCATCCGCTGATTCTTCGCCAGTGTGCGCGCTGTCGCTAGGTTCTTATCAGTCGGCCAGGGGGCATCGACTTTTTCCAGCCCACCAAATGCGGGCAAATTGTAGCCGTTGCCGGATTTCGTCCAGACCGATTGGAAGTCCAGATTATAAAAGCTGTCTCGCAAGAATGCCTTCGCCGCTGCCGGGTTTGCGGAGTAGGTGGGAATGCCCCAGTAATCGACGCTCATGTACTGAAACGCCCCGGCTGGTCCCTTGAGTGCGCCGCCCAATGACGTTTTATCCACCAGATCGGGCGCGTTTTTGGCAAGCCCGTTGTAGACCGTATTGGCGTTGTTCGTGGCCGCGATCTGACCGGAGTTGTAAGCCTGATTGTTGCCCGTCTCGTTCCAGGCAAAGGCATTTTCGGCTAACGCATCCTTGTAGAATGCCTGGAAGAATTCCAGACAGGCCAGCGTTTCTTTCGAGTCAAGCGCAATCGTCTTGCCGTCGGCCTCGAACTCTTTGCCGCCGTAGCTCCACAGCAGCGAATAGCAGTGGGTCGCGCCATCGGTGACGGCTGGCCCAAGCGTGAAACCGATGGGCGTCCCTTTGCCCTTCAAGACTTTACCGATCTTATGCAGTTCTTCCCATGTTTCCGGCCACTTGTCGGCACCCGCATCCTTGAACAGGTCAGTGCGGTAGTGCCAGTACTGCCCGAAAATGGCGATAGGCAGCGCCTTCCATTTGCCGTCCTGGATGACCACGCTCTTGGGGCCTTCGTACCAGCCGCCAACCTTCTTGTCCAGTTCGGTTGCCAAATCCGTAATATCGGACATGACGGCAGCGTTGACGGCCACATCCATCGAGTACATCTCGACCAGATCAGCCCCGGTCTTGAGTTCGGCCATTGTCGCCAGTTTTTCGGCCAATTTATCAAGGGCGATGGTTTCCAGTGTCAATTCGACGCCAGCGGCAGCCGCCCAATCTTCCATCGCCTTCCTGCGCGTGTCCTTTGAGGCGACAATGGACGGTTCGAGCCATAGGATCGTCAGCTTCGAGCCTTTGACACCATCCTGTGCATAGGCGGGCGACGGCCAGCCAAAGCGGAGTGCAACAGCAGCGGCGGCACTGCCAACAGCGGCATTCTTCAGGAAGGTACGACGCGAGACAGCAGCGCGCCGCTTACGAGTGAAATGATCATGAATTGACACGGTCTAACTCCTTCACAGTGCTAAGTACACAAGAAACCGGACTAAGTGATCGGCGGCGAAAACCCAAAAAAGGTATTCAAACGGTTTGTTGTTAACAATTTACAATTTTTGAGTATAATCGGAATTAGTGCATTGTCAAGCAATTTTTGGTTTTACCTTTTTTTCAATGGAAATCTTTTTATGAATCATTCTCTTTTTGACTTAAGTGGGCGGGTGGCGCTTGTTTCTGGCGCAGCGCAGGGCATGGGGCGGGCGATGGCGATTGCCCTGGCCGAGGCTGGCGCTGATCTATTAGTGACAGACATCAACAAAGCCGTCGTTGAAGAGACTGCCGCCCAAATTGAGGCGTTGGGACGGCGGGCACTTGCACTGGACTGCGATGTGACCAATATCGACCAGATTCGCGCCATGTTTGCCACGCTTGACCGTGAGTTCGGGCGGATCGATGTTCTGGGCAACGTTGCCGGGCCGGGCAAGCTGGCAATGCCCGAAGACATTTCGCTTGACCTGATGGCTCAAATCATACACGGGCTGATCGTTGCCCGCTTCTGCTGCTGCCAGGAAGCCGGACGGCGCATGTTGGCAGCGGGCAAGGGCAGTATCATCAACATCAGTTCGATTGGCGGCGTGACGGCGCTTGGCCGGGGCAACTTCGCGTATAGCATCGGCATGGGCGGCGTCGCACAGATGACGCGCGAACTGGCCGCCGAATGGAGTGGGCGCGGTGTCCGTGTGAACGCCATTCTGCCAGCACAAGTCGTGAATCCGGGACTCGCGGAACGGATGAAACAAGACCCGCTGCTCGAGGGACAATTCCTGAAAGGGATTCCAATCGGGCGCTTGGGTCAGCCGGACGACATCAAGGGATTGGCGATCTTCCTGGCCTCAGACGCTTCATCCTGGATTACCGGGACGCTTATTCCGATGGATGGCGGTAATCTGGCGATGAATTCTGGCGGCACTGTAGGGCCGCGCCGTACCGCTCAATAATAATCAACAGTTGTCGCTAGAAAAACAGACAGAAAGATAGGCATCTCTTAATGACTCAGAATGCTACCAAACAAAGGCTGCTGCGTGGCGAACCCGCTATCGGCGCAACCGTCAGCCTCGGCTCACCCTTCTCGGCTGAAATTTTCTCCCGCTCCGGCTATGATTTCGTCATGGCGGATATGCAGCATGGCTCGTGGGACGACTACGGCGCTGCGATGGCCTTCCGCAGCATTGCGCTTGGCTCCGCAACGCCGATGGTACGTGTGATCGGCAATGATTTCTATGCGATTGGGCGAATGCTGGATCGGGGCGCATTGGGCATTATCGTGCCGATGGTGAATACTCCCGAAGAAGCACGCGCAGCGGCCTATGCAGTTCGCTATCCGCCGCGTGGTGGCAGATCGTGGTCTCCATTGCTGGCTGAATTTCATGGCACGGATTACCGGGAACGCAGCAACGACGAGATTTTCCTGGCGATTCAGATCGAGACAGTGCAGGGCGTCGAAAATGCCGAAGCGATCCTGAGTACGCCGGGCATTGACGCCTTATGGCTGGGGCCGAACGATCTTGCCCGCTCAATGGGCGTTCCGTTTGGTTCAGCCGTCCATGAAGAAACGATCCTGAAAGTGCTTGCGATCTGCAAAAAGGCAGGCAAAATAACAGGCATTGCAGCCGACGGAAACGTTCCGTATTGGGTCAGGCACGGTTTCCAATTCGTCACTGCCTGTAACGACGCCGGGCTGATCCTGGAACATGGCCCGCAAACTTTGAAAACAATCCGGGAAAACCTGGAGCAAAAATAATAGATTGGGCGGCTAGCAATTTCACCCCAGGTACTGCGGAGAGTGCCCATACGCTGCTTCAATATGTATATACAACATTGCCCGTTATTTCCCCAACCGATAGAAACGTTCGAGATGCTAAAATCTTTCAACATTTTATTGAGGGTGAAACGACGGCGGAGTTGGCGACGGTATTCAAACTAAGTGTCCGGCGCATTCGCCGGATCATCCGTCCGGCTGTCTGATCAAAGCTGAGAATCGACCTTTCGCTGAAATTATCCGATCACAGCTAACTCCAGACTTAGCATGTCTGCAAGTTTCTTGATCTTGCCAAGTTGGTGGCCGATGCCCAGCGCGCAATGATGTGTGGGGCCTTGCATCGACCATTGATCGATGAATTCAGCCGGATCAAGCGAGAAACGCAGCCGTGAATTGGTATTCCCGACTTGCAGTGTGTCGCCGGGAATCGAGTCGCCTTGTGCTGCGATCATCTTAAGACGTCCATCGGCGGTTTGGGTCATGCCCAGGATAGTCACCGGGCCATACTTAACTTTGAATTCAACGGAAATGCCATAACCGCGTTTGCCATGATAAAGCCCTAACCCGCGCAGCACGGGGCGTCCTTCACTGATCTTGACGTGACCGGGACCATCATGCCCCATCAGGACAAAGTCTTCGTTGAAATCTAACCCGTAGAACTCCGTATACGAACCGCCTGCATCTAGCCGATCCATGATAAACATCGCAATGTTTGTCTTCAGATCGCCCTCTCCCGAAGCGGGCACGCCGCGCGCCGTCAGCAGCGAATTACCGACGATCAGCCCTGCGCCCATCTCTTCAAATTGGTTGCCATTCATACCGCGATAGTAGTAGGTCAGACCGCTTAAATCGAAATCAGACACGAGCCGATCCAGGCCGATAGCGACACGCGCTGACCACTGCATAGCCTCATCGGTGACAGGCATCGAAATCTTATCGCGCCCCGTTTCGGCCATATCGAAAATACTGTGAATCTCAGCGATTTTCTCTTCAATTTCAGCGCCGCCAATCGCCGCCATGCGCGTTTGCAGATCGTCCATTTCTAACACTTCGATGTGTGTGCCAAGCTGCGCGTGGTGCATCGTGAAATCCGAATACATATCCAGCATCCCCGGATAGGTATGCCCCAGAAACCCAAATCGACTGTAGCTCAATTCGTGAAACACATTGGCCGCTTGTATCCATTCGCCGATCTGCGACCAGGCACGCTCATAATAGCGATTAGCTTTGCCGTCTGCCGGATAGAGCAAGCCCGTCACGACATGGAAAGCGATTCGGCTGCGCGCAAACGCATTCGAGATTTCCGGCACGGGGCAGGCGGAAACATTTGCCAGCCATTCGCCCGTATCCGTGTTGCGGTAGTCCATTGCGGGGGTGGGCGATAGATTTAGGATCAGCACAGGTGCTTTACGGCGTTGCACAGCCGGAAGTACCTGTGAGGATGTCGCATAGGTGCCAACATAGCATACAATCAGGTCTACATTTTCGCGCGCGAACAGATCACCAGCCTGCTGCGCGCCCGGTGCGGTATCGACCAATCCCGCCGAAACCAGTTCGCCACCGAGCGCGCTGATGTGATCTTCCACGTCCTGCTGGTATTTTTCCAGACGCGCTTTTAAGCCATCAAACTGCGGCCAATAGGCGGCCAGGCCAATGCCAAAAATGCCGATTTTCGCTTTTTTGCTTGTCATTTCTACAAAACTCTCCAGACTCAATGGCGGTTGATGCTGTTCAAAACTTTTTCAATCAGGACTTTCGCTTTAGATAGTTGAAAAAGCCGGGATATGCGGACACTGAAGTTCAGCCCGTAAATAGTCGCTAAATAAAGCGTGGTGCACGGCATATAACGACTGACCAAGCTGGT
>JBBSEU010000301.1:0-6716 GCA_038239365.1 Aggregatilineales bacterium | reverse complement strand
GCTCATCTCGTACAAATCACTCTCAGGAGGCTCTTTTCATGGTTGAAGGAAATCTGGTTAATGCGATGAAGGCTGTCGGTGCGGGTCTCGCCATGATCGGCGTGATCGGGCCAGGGGTCGGCATCGGTTTGTTGGTCAACGGTGCGCTGCAAGCGATTGGTCGTAACCCGGATGCGGGTGGCGCGATCCAGACGAACATGATCCTCGGTATCGCGTTCGCCGAAGCGGTCGCCATTTACGCGCTCGTTGTCGCACTCATCATCCTGTTCGTTCTCTAAGTTTCCCGTAGGAGGGTAAAGTGGAAAAACTTGGCCTCAATGCGGGGTTTTTCGTCGTTCAACTGTTCAACTTTGGCTTGATCTTCGTCGCGCTGGCAGCGGCCTGGCCGCGTATTCTCAAGGCGCTCGATAGCCGCGCGGCACGCATCGCCAAGAGCCTCGAAGATGCGCGCGTGGCCGAACAAGCACGCGCCAACGCCGAACGCGACGCTCAAAAAATGCTCGAAGAACGCCGCTCCGAAGGCGCACGTCTCGTTGAAGAAGCGCGTGGCCGTGCCGAAGAGCAGGGCAAAGTCGTTCTCGAAGAAGCCCGCCGCGATGCAGAAAATATTCGCGTGAAGGCCCGTCACGACGCCGAAGAAGAGCGCAATGCTACTCTGGGCGAAGTTCGTTCGCAGGTTGTGCAGTTGGCGATGGCCGCCGCGCAAAACCTGATCGGTCAATCGCTTGATGCGGACAAATCGCAGCAGTTGATTTCGCAGTTCTTTTCAACCAGTGCCGCAGACCTCAAGAATCTGGGCGACACGGTTGAAGTGACGACTGCGCTCCCGCTGACTGACCCGGAAAAGGCGAACGTCGCCGCACAAACGGGCGCAAAGAATATCACCTACAAAGTCGATCCGGCGGTGTTGGGCGGTGTCCTGGTGCGCGCGGGTGACAAGGTCATCGACGGCACAGTACGTGCTGGTCTCGCCGAAATGTCTGGCCGTCTGCGCTAGATCGCTGTTCTCGTTTTCTCAGAGGCCGGAGCAATCCGGCCTTTTTTGTTTGTAACCTTATGAGAAATGACCCTTTTTACAAAAATAACTTCCGGCTGATCATTTACCTGATCGCGGCGCTTTTATTGAGCGCCGCTGCATGGTTGCGAATCGATCAGCTTAACCACCTGCCAATCGGTCAGAGCAGCGACGAAGCAGAGATCGTCGTGGACGGCTTTCAGATCAGTCGACATGGCGTTTACCCGCTCTACGAAGATTTTGGGCATCCCGATCCGTTGTTTGGGATCGTCATGGCGGGCAGCGCGGCATTGTTCGGGGCGCATAACTTTACGTTTCGATTCACGACGACGCTGATCGGCATCCTGACCATCGCGGCGACATATTGGGCAGCCTCAGAATTCGCAAAGAGCATCCCCGGCATAACCCGCATTCGACAGATTTTGATCGCACTTCTGGCGGCGGCAGCCCTGACCGTCGCACTCGGCCATATCACGTTATCGCGTTCGGTCTACCGGGGCATTTTGCAGCCCTTATTCCTGCTGTTGTATATCGGCTTCTTGCTGCGCGGACTCCGCCGCAACCGCCGCCCCGATTGGATATTAGCCGGGTTATCGCTCGGTCTGGCGATGTATACCTATACGGCGGCATTCAGCGCCCCGGCTTCGGTGCTAGTTGTGCTGCTCAGTCTGATCGCGTTCGGGCGCAAACAATGGCGCGTTTGGCTGCCCAACCTGATCACACTGCTTTTCGTGTTTGGTTTGGTGGTCGCGCCGCTCGGACTGCGTTTTCTGACCTATCCGCAATCGGTGTTAGGGCGTGCACAGGATGTGAGCAGCGGCGTAAGCGCATCGCTCAGCAATCGTGTTGAACGGTTAATCGGCCAATTTTTCAGCAAAGGCGATAACAACCCACAGTACAACACAGCCTCCGCACCCCTTTTGCTGCCGATCTTCAACGGTTTATTCGTGATCGGGTTGATCGTTTTGCTGGCACGCTTCAAAACGCCTGCATCGGCGCTGCTTTTGTCACTGCTTATTCTGCAAGCGATTCCGGTGCTGGCAACCGACGAAGTGCCACACGGTCTGCGAATCGCCGGAGAGTACGCCATTTTTCCGATCATCGCGGCACTTGGTTTCGATGGTTTGATTCGATTGGCGACGTTGCGCCTTGTGTTTTCGCAACGACTCGTACAGGCGACGGCGGCAATTCTAATTATTGGAAGTGGTGTATTCGGCGCGCATCAAACCTACCTTGATGCCTGGGTACAGTTGCAGCACGACACGATCACCATGTACGGCACGCAATTGTCTGCTGCCGATTGGTATTTTCGGCCTGAACGCCGCGATTTTGCCGAATGGCTGGCCGCGCAAAAGACGCCGACACTTGTCCCTGCCGATCAGGTGGCGCTTGCCATGACGCGAAGCTGGCTCATGTCTGCTTATCCTGACTTGATCGCCGTCGATGATCACTATCACCTGCCCGATTCCGTTCAGATCGTGATCCCCTGGATGCTTGAATGGCGCGGCTTGCAAACCGATACGCGCCATTTTGCACTGCTCACCGACGGAAAAATCATCCTGCTCCCACCGTTTACCGATGCGGTGTACGCGCGACTCCTTCAACAACTGGATACGGCCTCGACTTTGACGCGCGCTGATGGCAGCCTGTTAGGGAAATACTGGACGATCCCGGCAGGTTTTAATCTCGACTTTGAGCCACATGCCCTGAACAGCAACGCGCCGCCTGCCCCTATCTTCGATGGCGCAGTTCGGTTGACCGGGTGGCGTGGCCCTGATACGATCATTGATGCGGTGCGTGGTCAGACTGTCGTTTACACTCTGGATTGGCAGGCCATTCATCCAACGGCACATTACTA
Organism: Aggregatilineales bacterium; assembly: GCA_038239365.1. Classification (GTDB taxonomy): domain Bacteria; phylum Chloroflexota; class Anaerolineae; order Aggregatilineales; family UBA2796; genus JBBRMW01. The sequence continues at coordinate 3,843 of JBBSEU010000301.1, read as the reverse complement.
CCATTCCTTTTTGCAGCTTCAAACGCAGGCCAATGAACGTTTAGCAGGCGATGATAATCTGATCTGGCGCTGGTTGTTCCCCGGCATGTTGTGGCAAACGGGCGACAGTGTGCCGGACAAGCACGCGCTCGAAATCCCCAAAGACCTTCCGCCGGGCGCATATCGTTTGGTGGCCGGGCTGTACGTTTTTCCCGGTCACTATTCTCCGGCGGCCATAGACTCCGGCCAACCAATTCCCTATCCGGTGACGGTGGGTTGGCTCAAAGTCCCGCAAGCTGCGCCGCCTTCGTTTCCAACTGATGCACGGCCAGTCAATGCGACTTTTGGGGATGCGTTCACCTTGCGCGCCGCCAAACTTTCACGTGAAGGTGGACGCATTCATGTGCAGCTAGCATGGCAGTCGGACGTTCAACGCCCGCCGCTGGACGCCACGATTTTTGTACATCTGGTAGATGCGAAGGGCACGTTGATCGGTCAGCAGGACGCACGGCCAAGCAGCTATCCAACTTTCATCTGGGATAAAGACGAAAACGTGCAAACTGATTATTGGCTGGATGTGCCAACGTCTGACTTTCAGACCCTGACCGTCAAAGTTGGCATGTATACGTTTCCGGGGCCGCAGCGTTTGAGTGTGCGGCAAAATGGTGCTGCGGTAGCCGATAACATTTTGAGTCTGGGACAAGTGCCATAAGGTTAACCCGGCATTATCAATCTGCCGCGCTAAGTGCCTGATTCAGATCATCGATCAAATCATCAGCGTGTTCCAGGCCAACCGAAACGCGCAGCAAATTATCGGGCGTGGATGTGCCCGCCCCTTCAATCGAGGCGCGATGTTCGATCAGGCTTTCGACGCCACCCAGACTCGTCGCGCGGGTGAAGATTTTAACACGCGCGGCCACGTTCATTGCTGCTGCCTGTCCGCCCTGTACCGTGAACGATAACATCCCGCCGAACATGCTCATTTGCCGCGCCGCGATCTGGTGGCCGGGGTGCGTCGGCAAGCCGGGATAATAAACAGTTTCAACTTGCACGTGTTCTGCCAAAAAGTCGGCCACCTTCACCGCATTTTCTGAGTGGGCGCGCATTCGCCAGGGCAAGGTCGCAACACTTCGCAAGATGAGCCAGCAATCGAACGGGGACGGCACTGCACCGACTCGTACCTGAATCTGTTTCACACGCGCGGTAAATTCTGAGTCTTCGGCAAAGATCACCGCGCCGCCTAATAGATCGCTGTGACCGCCGAAATATTTAGTCGTCGAATGCACGATCACATCGGCACCGAACTTGAACGGCTGCTGTATGACGGGCGTACACCATGTATTATCGCAAACGCACAATGCGCCAATGCGGTGTGCGATTTGCGCCACACCCGCTATATCGGTGATCTTCAAAAGTGGGTTAGAGGGTGTTTCCGTCCAGATCAGCCGCGTGTTGGGGCGAATCGCCGCCCGGACTTGATCGAGATCGGTCATATCAACGAACGTCGTTTCGAGCATCGGCGCGACAAAAATATCACGCAGCAGGATTTTCGTCCCGGTATAGCTGTCCAACGGCGCGATAACATGACTGCCTGTCGGGAGCGCCTGGAAGATCGCGGCGCTGGCTGCTGAACCCGAACTGAACGCCGCCGCCGAACTGCCGCTTTCAAGCTGATGCAAACAATCCTCAAGCGCCAGACGGTTCGGGTTTTCAGTGCGGGTGTAGACGTGCCCATGCGGAAAGCTGCCATCGGCGGCGCGCTCAAAGGTAGACGAAAGGATGATCGGGGGAGCTACAGCCCCAGTTGTTGGGTCAGTGGCACGGCCAGCATGAACGGCTAATGTCTCAAGTTTCAAGGTAGCTTCTCCTAACTTGGCCCGATGTTAAACAGCAGGCCGGAACGCCATATAGCGATGAGCGAAGGCTGCCGCAAACCGCGCCGCCTGGATCACCGCCCCGACTTGCAAAGATGCAATGCGCCCCGACGGATTATGCAGCGTGAAACTGGCGGGGCGACTATTTTGCCAATGAAAGCCATAGGCCAGCACAAAATGACCGTCATAGCCGCGCAGCCGATCCGGTTCACCTAACATTGGTGTGACGGCGGGCGCAACCAACCAGCCATCACGGATCATCGCGCACACATCCAGCGGTGAGACATACGCCGCGCCGATCACTTTCAGGCCGTGCCGCGTGCCAAGTGCCACCAACCCATCATAAAACCAACCTTCATCAATGAACTTCCCGACTGCATCATGCGTCCGATAGCCCCCGACTTCGATTCCTTCGGCGATCAGTTCCCACATCGTCAATGGCGGATGAATGCCGAACGCCGCTATCGCCATTTTGAGGCAGGCAATCGCGCACGCCCGATGCGCCCAAAAGTGATAGGTATCCGCGTCCGGTGCGCCGTACTCAGGCCAGTTCGGATCATCGCGTCCGTGAAAACCATCGTGAATATACGCCTGAATGCGATCCGCGCTGGCAAACTGTGGCACATAGGGCACGTCTACGCCCGCTGAATAATCGCCATCGGGCAAGGCAGCTAACGCTTTTCGTGCGCGGCGATGGGCGGGCAAGCTGCGGATCGGGTCTGTCCAGCGATGGAGCAAACGCCGCAAACGCATTTTCCGGGATTGATACAGTGCCGCTATTTTTTGATGCCTTTCATCCCCTTCAAGCCGCGCGCCGCTGCGTGTGCCAGCAGTCCACTTTTGTAATCGTAAGTCGTGCGGCGCTTCTCCGCGAACGCCTCAAAAGCCAGCCGGATTAGTTCATCGCAGGCGGCGGTGGGCGACATTTTTTCTTCCTGCCACAGGTAGAAAGCCAGCGATCCGGGCATGGTGTTAATCTCATTCACGTACACTGTGCCCTCTTTGAGCAAGAAGTCAATGCGCGCCGTGCCGCGTCCATCCACTGCCTTGAACGTATCGACGGCCATTTGACGAATGCGCGCGGTCAGTTCGGCATCGAGCGGCGCGGGGATTTTGCGTTCTGCGCCTTTCATGCCGTCGCTGCCGCGCATGTACTTGTCTTCATAGGTCAGGAACTGCTCCCACGAAATTGGCTGCTCCAAGACGGAGGGACGGATCGTGTCATTGCCCATCACCGCGCAGTTGATTTCCGTGACACCTGTCACCGCTGATTCAACCAGCACGCGCCGATCAAAGTTGAGTGCCACGTCAATCGCCAGCAGTGCCGCCGACTGATTGGCTGGCCGCGAAACGCCGATGCTCGATCCGAGTGTGGCGGGCTTGACGAACAACGGATAGGTCAGTTTGTCCTCGATCCGCTTGACGATTCGTGCCCGATCCGTCAGCCAATCGTGGCGACTGAACGCAACGCCATCAACTACCGGGAGTCCGGCCTGAGCCAGCACGGCTTTGGTCATGATCTTATCGTTTGCTACCGCCGACGCCGCCACGCCCGCGCCTACATACGGGATGTTCGCCAGTTCAAACAGCCCTTGCAGCGTGCCATCTTCACCATGTGTGCCATGCACCACCGGGAACAGCACATCGATCTTTTTGAGCGCCGATCTCCCAAATAAGCCTGTGATCGGCGGCGTGATGATGCCGTGATGCTGAATGCTTGGCGAAAGTACCGTCTCACTGACGCCCGCAATTTCGCTCACATCCTGCGCCTTGAAGGTGTTCAGATCGGCCAGCGGCGCACCGGTCAGCCATTTGCCATCGCGCGTGATGTACAGCGGCACGACTTCATATTTGTTCGCGTCAAGTGCCTTGATCACCTGCTGCGCCGTCACAATCGACACATCATGCTCAACGGATCGGCTGCCAAACACGACGCCTACCGTTTGTTTCCGTCCTGGGGAGTTGGTCATTGCATAGTTCCTTTAGCAAT
>JBBSEU010000300.1:0-6730 GCA_038239365.1 Aggregatilineales bacterium | reverse complement strand
GTTTTCGCCGTCTGGCGCGTGATTATGAACGTCTCCCGCAGACCTTAGCCGGTCTCCATTTCTTGGCCTTTGCTATCTTATTGTTACATCGTTTTGTCGTCACCTTTCATTTCAGTCCATGAAGTGCATAACACGCTCTAGTAGCTCTAACAAGAAGTGTGCCTAAGCGCCGGATGGGTAAGATCAGGGTGATACAATAAGTCTCTGTTCAAAACAGAATCAGGAGCGCCAATGCAACTGCTAAGCGTCAATGTGGGCAAAGAACACGCGATCCGCAATGGCAAGCCGTCCGGCAAAACGGGGATTTACAAAATGTCCGTCACGACGCCCGTTGAAGTGACGCATCTGGGATTGGCGGGCGATATGATCATGGACACTGAGAATCACGGCGGTGAGGATCAGGCGGTGTATGTCTTTGGCAGCACCGATTATGAGTGGTGGTCAGGCGAATTAGGACGCGAACTTGCGCCGGGAACATTCGGTGAAAACCTGACGATCAACGATCTGGAAAGTGCCGCGCTCAATATCGGAGATCGGTTGCAAGTCGGAGCGGTGCTGCTCGAAGTATCCTCACCGCGTATTCCATGCGTCACGTTAGCGGTTCGCATGGACGATCCGCAGTTCGTGAAGCGTTTCCGCAAGGCCGAACGCCCCGGCCTGTACTGCCGCGTGATCGAAACAGGTTTTGTGCAGGCAGGTGATGCGGTCAGTTTGCAACCGTATACGGGCGAACCGGTTGTAACGGCCATTGAGCTATTTTGCGGGTTTTACGATAAGGATGTGACCGAGGACGATTTTCGCCGTTGGCTGAGCGCACCCGTCGCCATCCGTAACCGGCGCGAGTATGAAGCCCAACTTGAGGCGCTGCTCACCGTCTGAGTGCTGCTATAATCCCGATCATCTATTGACAGGTGATCGGGGTGACAATGCGTTTCCGATGTGTGTTTATGGCTTGTTTGATCGTTCTGCTCGTTTCGATGAATCAATCAGCGTCGTATGCACAGGATACGACGCTTCAACTTCCATCCGGCTACCGCGCCGAAGTGATCGCCAAAAATCTGAACTTGCCGACTCATCTGGCCGATGGCCCGGACGGTGCGTTGTACATCACACAGCTTACGGGCGATGAGAATAACGGTCAGGGACAAGTTGTACGGATCGAAAAACCTGGCGCTGATCCGCAAGTGATGATCGAAGGGTTGTTGAAGCCGACTGGTCTGGCCTGGGCAGGCGATAATCTATACCTCGTCGCACGCGATACAATCCTAGTCAGTCATTATGCCAACGGAAAATTTGATAAACCACAGGCTGTTTTTAGCGATACACTGCCTTTCAACGGGCGCTCAAACGGTCAGATTTTTCTTGGACCCGACGGCTTTCTTTATTTTCAGAGTACCGGGACAGAGGCCGCCCCCAAAGAGTCGGGATTTATTTATCGCATGAAGCCCGGCACCAATGAGCGCAAAATCTATGCGCGCGGCTTCAAAAACACCTACGCGATGGCATGGAATGTGCAGACCAACCCACAGGTCACGACGATGTACGCGACGGAAATAGGCGATGGTGCTGTGCCCGGCGTTGGTCAACTGCCTGAAGAACTGAACGTGATCAAGGTGGGTGGCGATTATGGTTGGCCGGCCTGTTACGCCGATCAGCGCGAAAACGCGGCATTTGGTGGCAATCGCAACATCTGCGCCGATACGGATGTGCCGTTGGCGTTGTTTGCGCCCGATGCGACGCCCACCGGACTCGCCTACTTTGATGATCAGTTGATCGTCGCGTTGTGGAATGGCAACCCGCCACGTTTGGTGAGTGTCGATCCGCACAACGGCAAAGTCACCGATTGGGCGTCGGGCTTCCGGGCGGCGATTGCGCTGCTGGTTGATAAAGACGGCGGACTGCTCGTTCTGGACTTTTATGGAAACACGATCACCCGAATCACGAAAAAGGCGTAAGATAGAGTTCAGCACGCGCTCAAATAGTGATTTAGACTTTTAGCTGCGAGAAAGCGCCCTCAGTAAATGGCAACGACGACTACAATCCAATCTCCGGCGGGCAACCGGACATTGGCCGCCTTTCGTTACTACAATTTCCGGCTGTACTTCTTTGGTCAGTTGGTTTCAACCTCCGGCACATGGATGCAAACCGTCGCGCAGGGCTGGCTCGTTTTCAGCCTGACGCAATCCGAAATCTGGTTAGGGATTGTGGCGTGCATGGCTGGACTCCCGGCGCTGTTCCTATCGCCCTTTGCTGGCGTAATTGTTGAGCGCAGTCCACGTCATCATATTCTGATCTTTACCCAGGTGATTCAGATGATGCTGGCCTTCATTCTGGCTTGGTTGACGTTCACCAACACCGTACAGGTCTGGCACATCGTCGCCCTGAGTTTTCTGCTCGGCACGACGAACGCCATTGATGCCCCGGCACGTCAGGCGCTTGTGGTGGATATGGTTGGCCGTCAGGATTTGTCGAGTGGCATTTCGCTTACCTCTGTCATGTACAATGCGTCGCGCGTGTTTGGCCCGTCTGCCGCCGGAATTGCGTTGGTGCAATTTGGTCCGGCGTGGTGCTTTTTGCTGAACGGTCTTAGCTTTCTGGCCGTGATCGTTAGCTTGCTGGCAATGCACATTGAACATGAAACTCGAATTGCGGGCAACGCCGCGCCATTGACACAGCTTAAGGAAGGTTTGAGTTTTGCCCGTCACCACCTGACCATCGCGCCGCTGCTGCTGCTGGCAACTGTTGGCGCGATTTTCGGCTTCAACGTCTGGACGCTGCTGCCCTCCTACGCCGATAAAGTGCTGAACTCGCCTAAAGAGGGCTACGCCGCGCTGAGTACTGCCAACGGGATCGGCGCTGTCGTGGCCGCGATCCTGATTACCTCCGTTGGGGCGCGTTTTGGGCGTGGCCGAGTGGTTACTGTGATGGCAATCGTGGCCGCCATCGGTACGTTCGCTCTCTCGCGTATGACAACCGTGCCACTGGCACTTGTCTTTACGATCATGGCCGGGTTCAGTTTGATCATGCAATTTGTGACGATGAACACGCTTATTCAAAGCGAAGTGCCGGATGAATTTCGCGGGCGTGTGCTGAGCCTCTACACGCTCACATTTTTTGGAGTTGCGCCGTTTGGGGCATTGGCACTCGGCTTCATAGCAGAGGCAATTGGCACGCCGAATGCCCTGACCCTGTGCGCGATTCTGAGCGGGAGCCTGAGCGCGATTATTTTGGCGCGTTCGCCTAAGTTGCGGCAGCTTGCGTAGGATCGAAGTTCCCGGCGGCATTATGTGCTGCCCGGATCGGTTCGGGCAACCGATATTTACCGGTGCAGCGCATCACTAATTCTACGGATGTGGTCAGATCGGACAAGTGCCCGACAGAGATATATACTGGCTTGACGTTCGAACGCGTCCGCAGCGTGACGCCGATCAATTCACCCTTATCGATCAGATTGGTGAAAGTGCCGCGCTCGTTGGGCGGCTCAATGTATTTGCCCACGAACAGCGTTTTGCCGCAGCCAATCGTTGGCTTGCCCAGCCACAAGCCCATATGCGTGGCGATCCCGATCCGGCGTGGGTGCGCGCGCCCCATCCCGTCAAAGATGAACACGTCCGGCTCGTGCTGCAAGCGTTTGAAGGCTTCCTCTAGCACCGGCCCTTCCCGATAGCTGAGCAGGCCGGGGATATATGGAAATGGTGTCGGCATTTGCCATAACACCGTTTCGATGACTTTCAATTCCGGGAAGGTCAACACGACAACGGCGGCCTGCGACGTTTCCTCTTTCACGCTCACATCGACGCCCGCTACCAACTTGATCGCGTCCAGATCAAGCGGGCGATCATAAATCACTTCGCTGACAAGTTCTTTTTGCAGCGCGATTGCCTGTGCGGGCGAAACGTGCCAATCGTGTCGATGGGTGATGTGCATTTTAATCCGGGATCACTATCTGATCGAGTCCAGGTTCTTCGGGCGGGAAGGTGGGCTTCATTTCTTCCAGAGCATTCACAATTGCCCGCGTGATCACCAGATTACGATACCACTTTTTATTGGCCGGGACGATATGCCAGGGCGCATAATCGGTATTGCATTTGGTGAGCATATCCTCAAAGGCTTCGATGTACTCATCCCACAGTTCCCGCTCTTTCAGATCGCCGGGCGCGAATTTCCAGTGCTTTTTGGGGTCTTGCAAGCGTGCCTCAAAGCGGCGTTTCTGTTCTTCTTTGGAGATATACAGAAAGAACTTGAGGATTTTCGTGCCGCTGTTGCTGAGCATTTCCTCGAACTGGTTGATCGTATCATAGCGCGTTTTCCAGACTTTTTTCGGCACAAGATCATGCACGCGCACGATCAGCACATCTTCGTAATGCGAACGGTTGAAAACGCCGATATAGCCATGTGCGGGCACAGCTTTATGGACGCGCCACAGAAAATCATGTCCCGCCTCTTCGGCTGTTGGCTGCTTGAAGCTGGTCACTAGCACGCCCTGCGGATTTAACCCACGAAACACATGGCCGATAGTGCCATCTTTGCCGCCTGCATCAATCGCTTGCAGCACTACCAACAGCGATTGTTTGCCCTCAGCGTAGAGCGTTTCCTGTAGGTCAGTCAGCTTTTCAACGTCTTTGGAAAGCTGCTCCTGAACCTGATCTTCGCTGTCGTAATTGCCCGTATAACTCGGATCATAATCTGCCAGACGAATTTTTTTGCCAAGTGATGGAATGAGCGGTTGTTTTGCCATGGTAGTCCTTAAAATAGTGGCCGGGATTGCCCCGGCCCATACTTTATGGACTCAGAGGACAACCCGCGATGGGTTTTGGATTAGCGATTACCTTGCCGGGGCTATAATTGTAATCGTCAAAAATGCAGTTCGGAGCGGCCAAAAAGCCGATCACTTCATCATTTTCGGGCGTGATGGGTCCGCTGTCTGCTGTGAAACGTACCTGCACCGACAGATAGGGCAGCACATCGTTTCTGATCTTGCAATCGGCTTTGCCCGCAACGGAACACAAACTGCCGATATACTGCCCAGCGGCCACCTTCGTCCCCGCACCGAGTCCCTTTGTTGTGTCCGGGTCAAGATGATCCAGCACGATTTCGCGCCGCGCCTGGAACGGCTTATCGCCGTTTTTTGTCTGGAACAACTGCGTGCGGCCTTCGCAATTTAACACAATGATAACAATTGCCGGGTTTTCAGCAAGTCGGTAAGCACACCCCGCCGCTGGCGCATAAACCGATGCCCCGATCCGTCCTGGTGCAACGACGGTTGGCTTATAGCACGCCGACTCGCCAAGCGGGGATGCATCGACACATTGTTCGAGGCTGTGCGGAACCAGATCGAGTGTGCCGCTTCCATAAAAGCGGTACGAGCCGATCACGGCGGGTGCTTCGCTGCCAAAGACGCTGTGAATATCAGGCACTTTGAAGCGGCCAGCATCGTACAAGGGATGGCTTGGATCAAACGTCGCACGGGGCATTGTTGGCAAGGGCGTCGGAGTCGGTGGGGCAGGTGTTGCCGAAAGAAATGGCGTCGCAGTGAGTGTAGGCGGGAGCGGCGTTGGTGGCTGATAGGGCGTCGGGGACGGAATTGGCGGAATGAAGCCATCACAGTCCGTGCCGAAGTTGGGATCAGCCTGCTTCAATGCTGCCGCCGCGATCCACCACAACCCGTTTCGATACATGATCAAAATGCGATTACGGGCATCGGGCGCGATCAGTGCGCCGTCAGCGTCAACGGCGCGGATCACCCATGTCCCGACTGGAATCGTGGCCGTGTTATTTTCGTTGCGCGAATCCACAATTTTGAAGGGGTGCAAGTCCGTGCCGGGGCCAACGCCGTTCAGTAGGCATGAAATATAAACAATGCGATCCGGCGCTACAAAGTTCGGATCGCGTGTTGGCGGAGGCAATGTGGCGGCATGTTTGGTGTTCGTGGGTGGCACTTGCGCCCAAACACCTGATGGCTGCTCTATGAGCAATGTTCCGATGATGAGCAATAGACCCGTTAGCACGGCAAATCCAGCGCGACTCATTTTGATACCCCCTGGAGCATGTATGAATAGGCTTATTATTATCACGTAGCTGGCTCAGCAAAAGCTACTGATTTGTCCTATTGCCCGCTGTTTGCCTGACAACCGATTTTATGTGTGGACGTTCTGCAAGTCTGGGAACGGAGTCGATGTACAATAAGGGTGCTGTTCGGGTGAGCCGCGCGGGGGATGAATATGCGTCGTGACCGTGTGCTGTTGGTGATCATGGCTCTGGCGGGTGCGATGCTGGCCTGTACCTTACCGCCCGGCGTGCCGGTGACGCCCACGCTGATTCCGACTTATACACCAAGCGCGACGGCGGTGGCCCTGCTGCCCACTCAAACTGCTACACCCCTACCGACGTTGACGCTTACCCCAACCGATACGCCAATGGCTTTACCCACATCAACTGCCACGCCGCTCCCTTCGGCAACCCAAACGGACACACCGACGATCACGTTTACGCCAGTGCCAAGCAGTACATCATTACCAATAGCAACGTTCACCGCATCGCCTACCACTTCGCCTACCCCAACAACTACAGCGTTGCCATCCGCTACCGCAACCAACACACCGCTCCCCAGCGCGACTCGGACGCCAACATTTACGGCACTGCCGACTAACACCGCAATTCCGACAGCGACACAGACCGCCGTACCGACACTGACTTTTACGCCGACAGCATCCTTTACCGCAACGCCATT
>JBBSEU010000299.1:0-6756 GCA_038239365.1 Aggregatilineales bacterium | reverse complement strand
TGCCATCTGCTCAGATTCGCGGATCGCTTATTTCGCCCGTTGCTGGCGCGGCACTGTTGGCCTTGCAGCAAGTCGGAATCACTTTGACAGACGCCGCCTTTGCCAACCTGCGCCGCGAGTCAACGGCTGTTTGAAAGGGTTATGCTGATGCACAATGTTCACGAACCGCACGCTCATACCGCGCCCGGCGTTTATGACCTCAATCCGACGTTCCCGATTGCTTCCGGGCAAATTCAGACAGGCTTCGCGGCGATTGCCGAACTGATCGGAGAGGCCGCGCGGCATGGCGCAAAACGAATTGCGATTGATGGCTTTGGCGGTACATTGTGGTCTCCGCTGCGTGGCGGAATCGAGCAGGCATTGCACAGTCAAGGGATCGCGGCACAGTGGCACGATGCGGCAAGCTATCTTTTGCCGGAGTCGGCGCTGCTGGAACGAATCGCACCAAATTTGGGCGGTGATGATCCGTTGTTTGGGAAGTTATATGAAGGCGATTTAAGCGATTTTTTTGATGCAGAGCAATTAAAAAATTACACTAAAGACTCAGGTGATGGACTCACCATTATTTATGGTGTGGGCGCGGCATTGTTCGGGACGCCGGATGTGCTGTTGTATGTCGATGTGCCGAAGGACGAGATTCAGCGGCGGATGAGCGCAAAACAGATCACAAATCTGGGCGCGGCAACGCCTGACAACAAACAGGTGATGTACAAACGCTTCTATTTTGTCGAGTGGCCGATGCTCAACCGACACAAAGCGCATTTGCTGCCCACGATTGACGGGTTTATTGATGGTCAGAATCCCGATCAGCCAACTTTTATCAGTGGGAATGATTTGCGCGCGGTGCTGGCCGAAATGGCACAAAGCTATTTCCGTGTGCGCCCCTGGTTCGCGGCGGGGCCATGGGGCGGTCAGTGGATGAAAGAACATTTCACCGGAATTGCTCAGGACGTGCCGAATTATGCGTGGTCATTTGAACTGATCGTGCCGGAAAACGGCTTGATACTCGAAAGTGGCGATCAACGGCTGGAATGCTCGTTCGACCTGTTGATGTTCGGACATTATCAGGAAGTTTTGGGGAGCGCGGCAGAGCGGTTTGGCTACAACTTTCCGATTCGGTTTGATTACCTGGATACGTTTGAGGGCGGTAATCTATCGATCCAGTGTCATCCAGGCGATGACTACATTCGTGAACAGTTCGGCGAACCGTTCACACAGGATGAAAGCTACTACATCACGACTTGCACCGCTGATGCAGGCGTGTATCTGGGCTTCCGAGAAGGAGTCGAGTCGGCGGCGTTTCGGTCAGAGGTGGAGCGATCACAGCGCGAAGGAGTGACAATTGACGTTGAGCAGTTCGTGAATCGCGTGCCTGCCCAGCCGCACGATCTGTTTCTGATTCCGAGTGGGACGATTCACGGCAGCGGCGTTAATAACTTGGTGCTGGAGATCAGCGCGACGCCGTATATTTACACGTTCAAGATATATGATTGGATGCGGCGCGATCTGGAAGGCAATTTGCGGCCACTGAACATCGAGCGCGCGTGGCATAATCTGCGGTTTGAGCGCGATCAAGGCTATGTTCAGAATTATCTGATCCCGAAGGCGCACACGATCCGCGAAGGCGACGGTTGGCGCGAAGTGTTTGTGGGCACACACGAAGCGTTGTTTTACGCGGTTCATCGCTATGAGTTCGAGCGCGAAATCAGCGCCGAAACAGGCAATCGCTGCCATATCCTGAACGTGGTTGAAGGTGAAGCGGTGATCCTGGAAACGGCAAATGGTCACCGAGCGCGCTTCAACTTTGGGGAAACGTTTGTCGTTCCGGCAGCGGCGGGGCGTTATCAATTGCGGAACGTCGGCCAAAAACCGTGCAAGGTGGTTTGTGCCTTCGTGAAATGAGCGTTAATCTCGAAAATAATTAAAGGAATTTTGGACAATGCTTACACAGGAACAGGTTAATTTTTATAACGAACACGGCTATCTGCGTATTCCGGCGGTGTTCAGCCCTACCGAAACCGATCAACTCTCCGACGAATTGGATCGGCTGGTGCAGGATTGGGCATACACCAATGAGGGCTGGACTGGCCCCTGGCGGCAGGCCTATATGGACTTGGAAACAGAGAAAAAATCACAATTGACGGCCATGCACGATTTGCATTTCTATTCGGGGGCGTGGTGTCGCGCTGTGACGCATACGGCTTTAACTGAGGCGATGAGTGATCTGCTTGGTCCCAACGTGGAACTGCACCATTCAACACTGCATATCAAACCGCCGCAAACTGGGCATCCCTTCCCGATGCACCAGGACAACCCGTTTTATGCCCACACCAATGGCAACTACGTGGACGTTCTGGTTCACCTGGATGATACGTTCCACGAAAACGGCGAAATTCGCTTTCTGGATGGCTCACACAAGCTGGGTGCACTGACGCATGTTACGCAAATGCCGGATGGAAAGCCTTGTTCGCCGCACCTGTCATTTGACCAGTACAAATTGGAAGAAACAACTCCGGTATCGGCCAAACGCGGAGATGTGGTCATCTTCAATATCTATACGATACACGGTTCGTACATCAACACGACAAAGTATCCGCGCCGATTGGTACGGGTTGGCTACCGCGATCCCGAAAATCGGCAAACGGCGGGGCAAAGTTTTGGCCGTCCCGGATTGATGGTGCGTGGCTACCGAACCCGGCATGAAGGCCAGCCTTTGTTCAAGCAAAGCTAGACCATGAAAGTGGTTGACAATCCCTCCCCGCAAGTGGAGAGGGAAAACCCAGGCATACCTAAAGATGAACGAGTCGGCCATCGCAGAACGTCCAGATCGCGGTAGCCACTCGTTCGATGAAGTAGCGATCATGGCTTGTTGCCAGCACTGTTCCGCCAAACTCACACAGCGCCCGCTCAAACTGATCGACGCTGTCCAGATCAAGGTGATTGGTTGGCTCATCCAGAATCAGCACGTTCGCTTTTTGGGCGATGAGTCGGGCGATTTGCAGCTTGCGGCGCTGACCAATGCTCAGGCTGCCGATTTGTTGAAGCACCTGATCGTCACGGAACAAGCCGTACTTATGCAGGTTCGCGCGATGTTCGTCTTCGGTACCGATCAGATCGCGGCTGAAGGCTTGCAAAACAGTTTGATTCAGATCAAGCGTTTCCTGTTCCTGGTCAAGATAGCCGATGCGCGCACCGCGTGCGATGCGTACTTCGCCGGAGTCGGGTGCTTCGATGTCCATGATGATCCTGAGTAGAGTCGTTTTGCCAAGACCGTTCGGCCCCTGAATGACGATGCGCGCGCCGCTGCTGATCGTCTCGGAGACCGCGCTGAACAGAACGCGATCACCATAGGCTTTTGAAACGTCGAGCAGGCGGATCACATCGCGGCTGACCAGTTCGCCCGGATCGAAGTCCGGGTTGATGCGCCAGCGATTGACTGGCCGCGCGATTGGGTTATCGGCGATGTGTTCAAGGCGCTTTTTGGCGGCGTTAATCTCCCGGCTCTTAGTTCGTTCGACATTACCACCTTTGTGATCGTAGGCCATTTTGTCGTTATCGGTGGGCGGACGGCCTTTGCCGGATGAGTAAGTTTTGGCTTTGATCAACCGCTGCAAGGTCTTGATTTCTTCCTGCTGTTCCTCGTAAGCGTGCTGCTGTTTGTGGCGTTCGCGCTCACGTTCGGCCAGATAGAAATCATAGTTGCCGGAATAAATCGTCAGCTTGTGCGTGTCTGGCGAAAGTTCGATGATCTGTGTGACAACTTTGTTCAGAAAGTGCCGATCATGCGAAATGACCAGCACCGCGCCCAAATAGGTGAGCAGATAGTTTTCCAGCCAATCGACGGCGGCAAAATCCAGATGATTGGTGGGTTCGTCCAGCACCAGCAAATTGGGCGCGGAGAGCAGCAAACTTGCCAGCGCCACGCGCGTTTTTTCGCCGCCGCTAAGGGTTTCGATTGGCCGCGCCCGATCAATGTGATCGAGTTGCAAGCCGGAAAAAACCTGATCGAGTCGGTAGTCCGCATCGTAGCCGCCGCGCACGGTGAACTCCGACTGCAATTGACCATATTCTTCGAGCAACGCAGAGAGGCGCTCTGGCAGCAAATCGGGCGCGGAAAGCTGTGTTTCCAATACCGCAAGCGCCGCTTTCAGAGCGTCGAGTCGCCCCATCGACTGTTCGAGGAACTGTTGAATGGTCAGTCCAGCCTCGGCTTCGGCTTCTTGTGGCAGATAGCCGATTTCGGTCGCGGCAGGCAGGCGCGTGCGGCCACTATCCGGTTGCAGTGAGCCGAGAATGAGGCGGGCAAGCGTTGTTTTGCCGGTGCCGTTTTCGCCCACCAGACCGATCCGATCATGGCGATTAATTGAAAACGAGACGGAGTCAAGGATCAGCTTTGCGCCGAAATACTTGGTGATATTCGCAACTTCGAGGAGTTGTTCAGAGACAATAGACATAACGTTTTTCCCATCGTGTGAATCGGGCGAGAATCAAAAACGCCGCCGGAATACTCCAGGCGGCGCAGATGAATCAAGCGGGTTAGAAACTCGTAGAAAGCAGCGAGTATGCGTGAATCAGTCAACCTCCGGGAGTCCGGTCAGGACTAGCGATTGATGACGACTGCGCGCATTAACGATCCTTCTACTCGTTCGATGGGATCGTGAGGCTTTTGCAGGCAAAAGTTCACGATAGATTGAATCATACGTTACTGGTGGGGTGATGTCAAGGGCTGTATCGCTGTATAGAAGAAAACAACGTGATCAGCTGCCGGACGACTGCTCAACGAATGTCCCAAACAGGCGACGCATCGGTTCGCTGTATTCGTACAGTTCTTCGGGATGCCACTGCACGCCCACGAAAAAGCGTGCGCCATCTTTTTCCACGCCTTCGATCAGGCCGTCGGGCGAGGTGGCAACGGGCGTCAGACCATCGCCCAACACACGGATCGCCTGATGGTGCATGGTGTTGACAGCGGTGTGCGTTTCGCCAATTACGGACGCCAAACGCGATCCAGCGCGAATCGAAATGTCGTGTCCCTGAAAGTTGCGCGACTTTTCCCGGTTCAGATCGTGGTCAACCGTCTTGCCAAATTCGGTGGCGATGTCCTGGTAGAGCGTGCCGCCCATTGCCACATTCATCACCTGAATACCCCGGCAAACACCCAGCAGCGGCTTGTTATCCTGTGCTGCCCAGCGCGTGATGTTGATCTCGGTGGCGTCACGGTCTGGCTCCACAGTTCGCAGTTCAGCTTCGCCCGGCAACCCATAACGTTCCGGGTCAACGTCGCCGCCGCCAGTCAACAGAACGCCGTCCACACGCTGATAAATCTCGTGGAGTGTTTCCTGATCGAGCAGCGGGACGATCAAGAGCGGTAAGCCGCCCGCCGCCTCTACTGCCCGAATATAGCTGCCCCGTGATCCGTAAAACGCTGAACCATTCTGCTCGTGATGAACGCCGCAGGTCACACCGATCAGAGGTTTGTGCATGGCTATTCGACTGTGGTCTCAGTACCTTTGGCGTTGGTATCGGTGCTGCCAGTATCAACGCGACGTTCCTTGAGACGTGCCGCTTTACCGGTCAGACCACGCATGTAATACAACTGCGCGCGGCGAACTTTGGCGCTGCGGAGAACTTCCAGTTTGTCGATGCGCGGGCTACGCAGCAGGAAGGTACGCTCTACGCCAACGCCATTCGAGACGCGACGCACGGTGAAGTTTTCGTTCTGGCCGCCGTTGCGGTAGCGGATCACAACGCCCTGAAAGACCTGAATACGCTCACGGTTGCCTTCAACAATGCGAACGTGAACCTTCACCGTATCGCCAGTGTGTAATTTCGGAAAGCCGCGATTTGCGCCGTCTAATGCCTTGACTAAATCGGTCATGATATAACAATCCTCTGATCTTGCGGACAAGTTGCCGGGTATTAAGCACGTTAAAGCGGCGTGTCGGTACGCCGCGCCGTCGCATTATAGCAGGCGGCACGTGGATCGCCAATGGTGAGTTAACGCTGAAGGAATTAGTTTTGACAACTTTCCCACACAACGTTCGCACTTTGATTACGTATTGAGCACAGACTATAATTCATCATTGTTCAGCCGTTTTGGGGAGACCAGATGACCTTCGCCATTGGAGAGAATGTCGGGCCGTATCGCATCATTGAGCGTCAGGGACAGGGCGGCATGGCGACAGTTTACCGTGCCTATCACCCCAGGCTGGATCGCTATGTGGCGATCAAGGTGCTGCACCCGGCTTTCAAAGAGGACGAAGGCTTTCTGGTTCGCTTCCAGCGTGAAGCACAGATTGTGGCTAAACTCGAACACCCGAACATCGTTCCAATCTATGACTCAGATGAGCATGACGGCCAGCCCTATCTGGTGATGAAGTTCATCGAAGGCGAAACACTCAAGTCGCAGCTTCAAAACCAACGCCCCGATCTGCGCGAGGTGGTACGACTTATAACCCCAATTGCTCAGGCATTGACGTATGCCCACGAGCGGGATGTATTGCACCGCGACATCAAGCCGTCGAATATCCTGATCGAAAAAGGTGGCGAACCCTACCTTGCTGATTTCGGTTTGGCGCGCATGGCAAGTGCGGGCGAATCGACACTCAGCCAGGATATGATGCTTGGTACACCGCAGTACATTTCGCCGGAACAGGCACAGGGGATGCGCGATCTGGACGCAGGCACAGATATTTATTCGCTCGGTGTCGTTTTGTACGAACTATCTGTTGGGCGCGTGCCGTTCAGCGCCGATAC
>JBBSEU010000298.1:0-6782 GCA_038239365.1 Aggregatilineales bacterium | reverse complement strand
TTCGGCGGCGCGCACTGAATCATTCACCAGCAAATCTTCGGATACCCACACGCTGCCATGCGACGCGGCTAGCGCATAACTCAGATCGATTCGGTTGCCCCACAGCGCATGTTGAATGGCAGTGGCAATCCGTTCCTCAATAGGTAGATCGCACACGCTCAAGGCCAGTTCAAGCCGCTCCCACAATGCCGGACTCGCCAATTCTTCGGCTTTTTTGGGCGCGAATGGATCGCGGCCAGTTTCCCACCAACGTACCGCTTGAATCAAGTGGCGATAAAAAAATATCTCGGTGAAAAACCAGGTCGAATTGAGCCAGGTTTCGCCGTTATGTGGCGCATAAGCCGCTTCCCAAAGTTCATAATCGGGCGCGAGCAGGTCTAATGCACGGATCGGCTTATCGCCGCTGATCTCATCATGTAACTGATCGAGGGCGGCCATCATGCGCCGGGGGTAATCCGGGTTAAGTTCCTGCGTCTCGCGGATGATACGCGGGATTCGGATTTTCATGCTGTTGTGGGCGAAAACGTTGCTGCCATCGGTGCGAAGCGGTTCTGGACGAGTCATGTCAGTTCTCGAAATTGGTAGAGCGTGCCATCAGTGAAGCCGCGTTTGCGATAGTAGGCGCGTGTGCCGACTGCCGAAATCACAGCCATGCGAGTATACCCATTCCCGGCGGCGATCTGAACAGCCCGTTCGATCAACGCTGTCCCTAATCCGGCGTGCTGTGCTTTGCCCGCCGTCGCTTCGCCAATCGCCAACGACTGACCGTAGACATGCACTTCTCGGATGATCGCCGCACTGCCAAGTTCATCAATAAACGACGATTGAGCAGGCAGCGACAGCCGCAAGAAGGCGACGATCTTTCGATCCTCAGTGATGTACTGCAAAAAATGTTCTCGGCCTATGCTGGTTTGATATTCGATTTCATCCAAATGCAGATCATCCGGCGAAACAGCACGCTTGCCGATCTCACGGGCGCGAATATCCCGACTATAGCCGCCACGCTGCGCCAGTTCAATTTCCGCAATCTGGCGCAGATTGGTGGTTTTGTTGCCGACCACTATATCGGTTGAGGGAATGTCACGGATCACGCGCGTCAAACGGCAGTATTCGGGCGTCAGTGCCAGGCATTCAGTCAGGACGTGCAGCAGTTCAGCGCGGCTGTACGGTTGCCACAACCCCGCCTGATAGTAGCGCATCAATTCAGCGGTTTCGATCAGCGAACATGGGTAGATTTTGAGTTCGTCCGGGCGAAAATCGGGATCGTCAAACAGCCGTTTATAGTCTTCAATGTCCGCATTGGGTGATGAGCCATACAGATTCGGCATCCAGTGAGCATGAATCTTGAAGCCCGCATCACGGAACAAGCGCACGGATCGGCGGATCGCGGCGACGGTATGGCCGCGCTTGTTGGCCTTCAAGACATCATCGTTCAGGCTTTGAAAGCCAAGCTGTACCTTTGTGCAGCCAAGCCGTCGCAAGCGAACCACTTCTGACGGATCGGTGTAGTCGGGGCGCGTCTCGATCACGAGTCCAACACAGCGACAGGCAGCACTCTCGTTTTCGCGGTGTGCGGCTTCGATCTCATCCCAGGTGGCATATTCCGTGATGGCAGTTCGTTCGGCGCTGGCGGATTCGCGCGAACGGATCATTTCGTCGTGGTAAATTGACTGCACGATCTGGTTATAGCTTTGATCGAGTCGTGCGCCATCCACCTGAATATGAACCGTGTTGCGCTGCGGGTGAAGCTGTGAAGCACTCTGCAACGCTCGTTCAACTTCGGGCGATTGATTGATTCCGCTGCCAAAATCGTGCAGCGCATCGAACACACGCTTGACGAACCAACGTTGATAACTTTCCGGGTAAAAAGACCAGGTGCCGCCCAAAATAATGATCTCGATCTTATCAGTGGGGTGTCCGGTGTTGTGGAAGGCATTCAGGCGGGTGTAGGTTTGCAGGTACGGATCGAAGCTGTTCATCTCGGCACGCTGCGCGCCCGGCTCATCGGAGAGATAGCTTTTGGGCATCCGAACATCGTTGGGACAGAAGATACATTCGCCGGGGCAAGGAAAGGGCTTGGTGAAAACGGTCAGCGGCGTAACACCGGATGCAGTGCGAACGGGTTTGAGGCGCAGACGTTCAAGCACCGACGGATCGAAGGGCGGCAAATCGGCGCTTCCCGCCAATGAGCGATAGGCGGAGACCAAATCATCGGCGCTAAAAAAGCCGCGTCCATCTTTGAGATGCTGTTTGAGGATGTGTTTGAGCGTTTTGCGCGAGTCGTCTGAGGAGTCGATTACTTCGCGCAGGATCGCCAGAAGCGGCTCACGATAGCGGTCAAGATTCAGGGCGTGGCGATGGGTCATCTGAATTAGCCCTCATCCCCTTCCCCCTCGGTGGAAGGGGGATCAAACAACGGATGCCGCTTAGCCCCTCTCCCCCGGGAGAGGGGTTGGGGTGAGGGCTGTTCATTTGCTACTTTGAGACCTCAGCCAACTGCTGCGCTCGCTCGATGCCAAGCCGCGCGATCCCCAACCAGCCATCCCGTCGGAACGCATCCAGCACTTCACGTTCGATAGGCGTTATATCGCTTGGCACAAAAAATCCTTGCGGCTCATCTGTCAGACCCAGCAAATAATCGGTGCTGACATGAAGTTGTTGTGAAACGGTTCGCAAACTCTCAGCAATAGGTTCGCTGAGACCGTTTTCGTAACGTGCGATTTGATTTGGGCTAAAATTGCAGCGTTGCGCTAATTCCCGCTGTGATATGCCAAGTTTCTCCCGCGCTACACGAAATCGTTGGATTAGCACCTATCCGAAAACCCCAAAAAGTGATCCCTTGACAAATGAACAAAGAATGGGTACTATGGCTAGTATTGTTCATATGCAGCGGCATCCCCTACCACAGTTTAGCCGCTGCATAAAGAGAAAGGACATTTCTCAATGCGTATTGTACCTCAAGCCGCGCCGCCTGCACATTCTTTGTTTACTACATCATTTTTGTTACTACCCGCACCCCGCATCGCCGGACTTCTGCCTGCACACGTGGGCGTTGAGCCGGAAGCACCACCCCAAGCTACCTTCCCCACGTTTACCTACACGCATCCCAATTTGGCCGAACTGTCGGACGAACGGCGCGATAGTCTGTTTCGCGCCGCAAAAACACTGATGGATGTTGCCCTTGATTTCAACCTGAACGGACTGGCAGAAGATCAGTTACGTGCCGCCGAAGTCTTGTTTCATCGTGCGGCAGGCGGCAGCACCCCGAAACATTTTCGCAGCCCGGTAGAATTTGCCGCCGAACGTGACGCAGACGTGATGAATACGATGGTCAATATAGCCGGGTTATTCACGGGTGAGGCGATGGCGGCACGACGCGAAAAAGCCAAACAGACGCTTGAAG
This sequence comes from Aggregatilineales bacterium, assembly GCA_038239365.1. Lineage (GTDB taxonomy): Bacteria > Chloroflexota > Anaerolineae > Aggregatilineales > UBA2796 > JBBRMW01. The sequence continues at coordinate 3,379 of JBBSEU010000298.1, read as the reverse complement.
AAATGCTGCGTGCCTACCGTGCGGAAAATCATCATGAATGAGCAGCAGATTGAGCGGTGGGGCAAAGCCGCCCGCGAACTGGAACGGCTGTCAGGTTATACGCGGCTGAAATACACAGACTTGATGGCACGTTTTATCGGGGCGCTGGATAGGCTTTCGGCACTGGCGAAAAGGCTGGATGATCCGGCAGATGCGGCGGTCATGCGTCAGGCTATTACCCAGTTGCAGGATAGTTTTCTGAGCGCGGAAATGCTCCGTTCGCTGGTCATCGAGCAATCAAAGCACGTCCGCGAATTGATCGAGCAGAATGCGGCGGTCAAAGATTCTTACCAGAGTGGCTGGACGGATGCGCTGGTTGATCTGCTGACACAGTTGGCCGCCGAAGACGAGGAACTTCGGAGTGAGGTCGCGCGCATTTTGCATCGAGAGTAATTTTCTTATATTTTCTGGATAGCAGCGCCCTGCTCAAAACCTGAGCAGGGCACTGAATTTTTGTCAGATTTGTGGCTGCGCTAACCCGACTTCGACGGCCAGCGCCGCGCCAACGATTCCTGCTTCGTTGAGCAGTTGCGCCACCACTACCGGACAGGTCACGGTCAGGCGTGGCAAAAACTTCGCGCTGTACTTGCTGCCGCCACCACCAATGATGATCAAATCCGGCCACAGCACTCGTTCCAGCAAGTTCAAATAGCGATCCAGCCGTTTGGAGTAGCGCCGCCAACTCAGTTCTTCATCGATCCGCACTTTGTCGGAAGCGCGCGTTTCAGCGTCGCGGCCACGCATTTCGATATGGCCTAGCTCTGTGTTCGGCACGAGTACCCCATCCACAAACAAACCGCTGCCGATCCCCGTGCCCAATGTGATCATCAGCACCACGCCGCGTTTATTGCGTCCTGCGCCAAAGCGGACTTCGGCTAATCCTGCCGCATCAGCGTCATTCATCAGGGTTGTTTTGCAGCGTGTCTTTTGCTCGAAGATGCTCTTGGCGTCTGTGCCGATCCATGAGTGATCGATGTTGGCCGCTGTGTAAATCTTGCCTTCTTTGATCACCGCCGGGAAGCCGCAGCCGATCCGATCCGTCCACTTGAAATGTGAAACCACATCGGTCACACCATCGGCAATGGCTTCGGGCGTGGCCGGGTGCGGAGTCAGCACACGAAAACGTTCTTCAAGCAGCTTGCCCGTTTCAGTATCGACGGGAGCGCCCTTGATGCCCGTGCCGCCAATATCGATCCCCAAATAAACCGCCATGTGAAAGTTCCTTGTATAATGCCATTCTTTAAGGCGAATTGTACCGCGCCGCATTTCAAATCCACCGCCTTTCTAACGCGGTTTGAAACGGCTGTATGTTAACGCTATGATTGAGCGCGGTCTGCGGCGGGAACGCCTGGACAGATTTTATAGTAAGGAGATTTTGGCTTATGAGTTCTCTGCGCGGACGGACGCGAGATAGCAGTTGGCAGTGGCTGGTGATTGGGATTGTGCTTGGGCTGGGCTGCTCAAGTGTCGCCTGCCTGGGCAGTTATGCCGCCGGACTGCTCAAATTTAATGTACCGGGCGCGGCGGTGGCCGAAGCTGCTACCCCGACGATTGGCGCATCCCCGACACCTGTCGTTATCGTCGTGACGGCATCACAAGCGGCCACGAACACCCCACCGCCTGCGACAACGGCAGCGGCACAAAATGCGACAGCAGATGCTGCCGGAGCGACAGCGACTCCCTATGTCATTGTGGCTACAAACGCTCCAGCCGTTACCGCGAATGCGGCAGAACCGACTCAAGCAGTGGTAGTGGGTACGAATATCGTGCCACCAACGCTGCCGCCCGTGACCCGTGTACCCGGTACACAATCCGCTTCGGGCGTCGGGATCACCTTGGAACCGATTGGGACGAACATCCCACAGGAACTTGCGCCCTCCGATCTGATCACGATCAACGGCGGCATTTTTAAGATGGGCACCACGACTAAAGAAGCGCAGCAGGCCGTAGACGACTGCCTGACCCGTGACAAGGCCAAGTGCGATCTCAACTTCACGTCGGACAGCATCGGCGAACATGATGTAACGCTCGATACGTTCCAGATCGAGAAGTTCGAGGTCAGCAACGATCAATATCTGGCCTATCTCAATTCGCTCAGCACATCCTACAAAAGCGCGTGTGGTGGGCAGCCGTGCATCGCCATTCAGGATAACGCGCAGTTCAAGAACAGCGTAGTCAAGCTGGAAGGCACAGCGTATAAGCTGGTCAATGAACTGTACCGGGATCGGCCTGTTCAGTTTGTGACATGGTACGGCGCAGATGCGTACTGCAAAGCGGTGGGACGCCGATTGCCGACTGAGGCCGAGTGGGAACGTGCGGCGCGCTTCACCGATAAGCGGGTTTATCCCTGGGGCAACGATTGGGATGCCACCAAAGCGAATACCAACAAGCCGACTTCGCAGGGCGGTCCGCTGCCAGTGGATAAGTATGTCACGGGTTCAAGTCAGGAAGGCGTATTGAATCTGGCCGGGAATGTCTCGGAGTGGGTGAACGACTGGTACGATGCGACGTACTACAAGACCTCGGACACGCAGCGGTTTTTCCATCCGAAAGGCCCCGCAAAGGGCGATCAGAAGGTGGTACGCGGCGGCAGTTGGGATAATCCGCCGTTCTTTGCAAGGGCAGTACATCGCCAGTCCTTTGCGCCAACGACGGCCAGTACGACGATTGGCTTTCGGTGTGCGGCCAATGGCGCGGCCAACGGTACGAGCGGCAGCACAAACCCAGGGACGGGCACAGGTGGCAACACGGCGACGACGCCCACCAGGAAGCCAACACTGGCCTCAAATCCGTAGAGGCTAGGGTTAACCTTACCTCATCAACGATTTCATCAAGAGGTAGTACGCCTGGGACTCAAGTCCCAGGCCACAACTATCGTTACTTACGGCGCAACTACCGCGTTCGAGAAGCTCGTCAAACCCTGGTCTGCCGCCAACAAAATCCCGCTCACCTTCTTGCTGTGCGCGGAGAAAACTGGCTGGAAGTAGGGGATGATGCTCGGCCCGCGATCAATCAACGCCTTCTGAATGTCTGCGAAGATCGCCGCACGCTTGGCCTTATCGGTTTCAACGCGGGCACTGTCGATCAGCTTATCCAATTCCGCATCGGAGTAGTGCGCTTCGTTGTAGTCCGCGCCCGTCTTGTAGAGTTGATCCATGTAGATTTGCGGGTCGGGGCGGCTTGCCCAGAAGGTGATCGCCAGATCAGCCTCAAGCCAGTACAGCGGCGACTTGGCATCACCATAGTACACGCTTTGGTCGATCAGCTTGATCTCAACGTTGATACCCGCTTCTTTCCACTGCGCCTGGAGAACCTGCGCCAGTTCATCGGCGTTTTGTTC
>JBBSEU010000297.1:0-6820 GCA_038239365.1 Aggregatilineales bacterium | reverse complement strand
CAGGGTAGTCCTGCACGTAAGATTTGAAACGCTTTAAGGACACTCAAGTCGGCTTGGATCGAGCCGTCAGGCGCTAACCTAGACGAGCGAGTCATGCGTAGCCTGAGAAGCTCCCCAGATGTATCGGGGAGAGTGGTCACTTATCAACGACTAAAGTATGCCCCAAAACAAAAAATCCGGCATGAATCACTCACACAAAATCGTGCGTAATTCATACCGGATTGATGCGTGTTTGGCTGATAGCTGAGTGCTTAGTTAGGACATCAACTCTTTGTAGAGGTCTTTCGTCTCCGGCTCAATATCAAGCCCCTGATCGCTCAGGATTTGCAAGACTTTCTGATAGTGTCCGGCAGCTTCGCTGCGACGCCCCAGATTGGCGTACAGACGCATCACTTCTCGGTGAATATCCTGACGGCGCTGGTCTTCGCCACTGGCACGCAGCAGCAGGTTAAGCGCCTGTTCCGGGCGACCATCATTCAGGCGCAGTTTCGCCATTTCGGTCAGAGCTTCCAGGTAGCCCGCCTGATACTGCTCACGGCGACGAACGATCCAGGGTTCGTGATGCCCCTGCAAGAACGGGCGCTGATAGAGTTCCATCGCGTGCTGCCATGCCGCTAACCGATTTTCGGGTGGGGCGGAACGGCCATCAACCAGCGCGCTCACGAAATCCAGCACATCATAGCGAATGTTCAGAACCGGGTTCACGCGATAGTAGCCGCCTTCGTGGATTAACACATCGACGCCGAGTGCTTCCAGTGCTTTGTGCAAACGGCGCTTGGTCACATGGAAGACATTCACCGCTTGATCGTTATCCAGTTCCGGCCAGAACGCCTGACAAATCTCGGAGCGCGTCACCACAGGCCGATCCAGCGTGAAGAAGAACAGCAAACGAGGCAAATGGCCTTCCCAGGCATCAATCGGCTTGCCGTCCAGAACAACATGCCCTGGTCCCAAACCGTAGACTTGCAAACGAGCGTCCGCTGCGGGAGGGGGCAGGTAGAAATCGCGTGAAACGAGTTCGGTATCACGCAGCATAATCGCTTTATTCTGGGCGATCATCGACACCCAGGGCAGGCGCGGCAAACGGCGGCTGCTAATCACGATGCGGCACTGCGCGGGCAAACGATCAATCAGCAGTTCGAGGAAGGTTTGCAGATCGTCGGCAATATCGGCCTGATCGAACTCATCCAGAATGAGCAGATACGGCTCGGCGCTGAGTTCATTCAGGTCTTGTGCCAGCGCATCAACCAGCGCGTTTTGACCGTCGTTGTGATCGAAGCCCACCTGATTGACGTGGCTGCCAAAAGTCGGCACCTGCTCCGCCATGTCATGGGTAAAGCCCGACAGGAATGCGACAGTATCAATATCATCCGGCCCCATGGCGTAATAGAACACATGCACGTCGGGCGCAGACAGCAGACGGCTGAGCAGCACCGGACGGTAGCGGCTGCCCGAATGCAGCAGGATTACGCGCGCGTTGGCACTTTTTTCCAGAAACACGTTGTACAGGTCATTCACAATCGTATCTAAAGTCATGGTCAGTCTCTCTAGTAATTTAGGATGCTGAAAGTATAAATCATATACTCTGAAAAGGCAATACTAAGCAACCCGTCAGATACACTTACAAAACACATCAGGGGCTATACAACACGCGTTCTTTGCGGATATAATAACCTTATGAATATCTTACGCCCTGCGAATATCACGCTTGACAAGACCGCTGGCGAACTGGTGATTGACTGGCCGGACGGTGAAAAGTGCCATTATCCATTGAGCAATTTGCGCGAAGCGTGCCCATGCGTCGAGTGTCGAGGCGGTCATGCCAATATGGGGCGGCAGAGCGACCCGGATAATATCCTGATGCTGACGCCGACGCGCTCCTACGGTGTTGAAAATGTGACCCTTGTCGGCAATTATGCGCTGCAATTTTTTTGGGACGACGGACACCATACCGGAATTTATACCTGGGAGTACCTCAAACGGTTGTGCCCGCCTGAGCCAACGGAGACGCCTTCGACGCATGTTTGATGAAATCGATCTGCAATATTTGTTTGAAGCGACTGAACCAAGTGTTTTGCGATCTGAGGCGCTCGATCTGTTTGATCGCTGCCTGACCGAAAACGACTCGGCTTTGATGATCGCGTTCATCGAACGACAAATCGCCCAGGAGCCACCACCACTGCAACTCTTGCGGGCGATGGATGAAGACTTACAGCAGCGGATGCACGCTTTGCGGGCGCATCGGTTCGATCTTCGCTGCGACGTGGTCAAAGCCTTTGCCGAGAGTACACAGGTGGATATTACGCCATTGATGCCGCTAAGTGATATTGGTCAATATCACTTATTGGAGACTGTTTCAGTGATCGGCTATGTTCAGGAGCGCACAACCTATGCTGATGACTCACTACTCGTCGATTTGCTGCAAAGCTCTATCGAAACGATCACTCACCTGCAACGTGATATTCAGTTGGCGACGGAGATTCATAGGGTTGTGAGCGACTGGCTGGAAGCGTTAAGTACAACTGTAGGGCGGCGCTACTGGTCAGATGCGGTAACATTCAATGCCATCATTCATTGAACGGACGGCTATGAGACTCGACTATTCGCTGAAACCTTCGCTCTTAAAAGAAGTCCTGATTGATGAGGACGCCTTGCAGGTACGCATTGCTGAATTGGGCGCGCAAATCTCCGCCGACTATGCAGGCGTCGAGAACTTGCTGCTGGTCTCCGTCCTTAAGGGCAGCGTCTTGTTTCTGACTGATCTAATGCGCCAACTGACCATACCGCACGCAATAGATTTCATGGCGGTATCGAGTTATGGAATGAATGCCCGCGAAACGAGTGGCATTGTGCGAATCGATCTGGACTTGCGGCAGGACATCGAAAATCGGCGCATTCTGATCGTTGAGGACATCGTGGACAGCGGTACCACATTGGCCTATATCCGCCGCCTGCTCAGATCGCGCAACCCTGCCGAAATCAAAATCTGTACGCTGCTCAGCAAGCCAAGCCGCCGGACTATCGATCTGGAATTGGATTACGTCGGCTTTGAAATCCCCAACAAGTTCGTCTTTGGCTATGGGCTTGACCTGGATGAACTGTATCGAAACCTGCCATTTGTCGGCGTCGTCAGCGAAGATCACATCGAATGATTGAGCCGATACCCGTTCAGCGTCCCCTCGTGCTGCCGCCGATCCTCGATTCGATCCGAGCGTTAGCGCCGCAATTGAGTGCGCCGCTGTATCTGGTAGGGGGCGCAGTACGGGATGCGTATATGCGCCGTCCGATTCACGATCTGGACTTTGTGACGCCCGTCGACGGTCAGCAAATCGCGCGCGTGATCGCTAACAAATTGCACGGCGTCTATTATCCGCTTGACGCGGAGCGCGGGATTGGGCGGGCGATTGTCGAATATGACGGCGAACGTTATGAGATCGATGTGGCGCGTTTTCGGGGTGAAACGCTGGCTGAGGATTTGAGCGCGCGTGATTTTACAGCCAATGCGATGGCGATGCCGCTGGCAAGTGATGCGAACGCGATCATCGATCCATTGGGGGGGTTGCGCGATATTGAGGCAAAACGACTGCGGCGCTGTTCCCCGGAATCGATCAGCAGTGATCCGATCCGGGCACTGCGTGCGGTTCGGCAAAGTTTGGCGCTCAAGCTGATGATCGAACCCGCAACGCGCGAAGATGTGCGGCACAGTGGCGCGGCACTACTCAAAACCTCACCCGAACGCATCCGTGATGAATTTCTGAAAACGCTTGATGGGCCGCATCCACACGGCGCGATGCGGGCACTCGACTCGCTGGGCTTGCTGGCGCTGATCGTGCCGGAAGTCACGGCCATGCACGGCGTTACACAGAGTCCGCCGCATATGTTTGATGTGTGGGAACATACGCTCAAAGTGATGGAGCATCTCAGTCGCGTGCTGGCCGTGATCAGCCCAGAGCGTACCGATGAAACGGCTGCCGATGGCTCATTCGGCATGATCGTTTACCGATTGGATATTTATCGGCGGCGATTGCAGGAACACCTGACGCAAGGGTGGCCGTCCGGGCGCACCCATCGTGGCCTGTTAATGCTTGCTGCACTGCTGCACGACTGTGGCAAACCCGCCACTCGAACGGTTGATGACAAAGGGACGATTCACTTTTTCAAGCATGAAGTCGTTGGCGCGGATATGACCAGTGAACGGGCGCTGGCACTTCGTCTGAGCAATGACGAAATCGAGCGTGTGACGGCCATTGTGCGCCACCATATGCGCCCCATGCACCTGGATCGGGCAGGGGCGGTATCGCGGCGGGCGTTGTATCGCTTCTGGAATGCAACGGGCGTGGCCGGGCTGGATGTGTGCGTGCTAACCCAGGCCGACTACCTGGGCATTTATGGAATCACGATCACACTCACAGAATGGCTGGCCTTTCTCGAAATCGTGGCCGCGCTGCTGGATGGCTACGTTAATCAGTATACGACGGTTGTTGCACCGCCCGCCTTGCTCAACGGTGGAGAATTGATGCACGAACTCAATTTGGAGCCGGGACCGCTCGTCGGCAAGCTGCTCCGGCAGATCAACGAGGCGCACGCGGTTGGAGAGATCAGCACCAAAGCGGAAGCCCTGGCACTTGCCCGCCGCGATGTAGAAGTTCCCGAAATCCCCAATGATGGCTGGACGTGACGGACTCTGCTCGTCAACGCTACCCTTTATTATCATAGAGTGCTACACTTCACCGTCAGAAGTGGAGGCTTGATGCTGGATCAATCCTTGAGCCAGTTTATATTATTTGCGGTCACGATCCTCAGTGCAGTTTTGGCGGCGCTGTGGCTAGGCTTGATCTTGTGGACGTTCCGGGATATGCGGATGCGTTCACGCGATGTGCTGGCGCAGGTGGCGGCTGCACTCATGGTAGCCGTGTTGAACATCTTTGGCGTACTGCTGTACCTGATGCTGCGCCCGCGCGAAACGCTCAGCGAAGCCTATGAACGCTCCCTTGAAGAAGAATCGCTGCTGCAAGCGATTGAGGAAAAACCGATTTGTCCCGGTTGTGGACGACCTTCTAACGTATTGTGGCAGGTCTGCCCACACTGCCATACCCGTCTCAAAAAACCATGTCTTGCCTGTGGCGAACTGCTTGATCTGCCCTGGAACCTGTGCCCGTATTGTGCGACTCCACAGGTAGTGCCCGTCGCGCAACCCGAAGCTCAACCCAATGGTCGCAGGCGGCGGAGTGCAGCGGCGGTTGAGACACCCGACCAGGAAACAGCGTCACTCGAATTTGTGGATAACGACGAGTTTTGATTTTGGTCAGGTTTTTCTGAGCATTGGCACGGTAATTGTTGTTCAGCTTATTTGAATCATGTTGAATACTGCGTGTGGGGGAATAATCTATGGTGCTAAAGCGCCTGTTCAAGAATAACAAAAGCGCGGCGGATTACTCCGTCATGGTGATCGATGATGATCCGTCAACATCGCTGTTGATCGTCGGGCTGTTGGAAGACGAAGGCTATACAGTTCATGTTGCTCACAATGGTGGCGAAGCCCTGAAACTTTTGAGCCAGATTCCACTACCGGATGTATTTGTTATCGACTTGATCATGCCCGATATGGATGGTAAAGAATTTATCGAAAAAGCGCGCGTCCGGCTTGGACGTTCGATGTTTCCACCGTCACTATTGCTTACGGCGGCCAGCAATGGCGAGTCGATAGCCAACGATATTGAGGTGAGCGACTTTTTGCCGAAGCCTTTTCAGGGTGATGACCTGGTTCGGCATATACGCGAACTGGCCGAACGAACCAACTGAGACGCGCTTAAGCAATCGCAGTTGTCGCCGGAAGTGCTGCTGCGTCGTAGGGTAATGCCAGTGTAAATTTGCTACCCTGACCGGGCGTGCTGCTCACGGCCAGATAGCCTTGATGAGCTTCGGCCACTGCCCGCGCCACATACAAGCCCTGTCCCAGACCGCGCGGATCAATCGTCTTGCCATCGGCGGTCTTAGCTTCACCACGGTAGAAACGTTCAAAAACATGCGGCAAATCTTTGGCCGCAATGCCCACACCATTATCGATCACTTCGATCAACACTTTGTCGCCGCGTACTGCCCCTATCCGGATCGTGATGAAGCCACCCTTGAGCGTATAGTTCAGGCTGTTATCGAGCAGATGACCAATCGCCCAACGCAGCCGCCGATCATCGCCGACAGCATACGTCCGTTCGTGATTGACGACCATCACACCGACATTGAGCGTTTGTTTCTTGATGCGCGCGTCCTGCCCTTTAATCACGTCCAGGATCAGTTCGTTGAGCGCCAATCGCTTTTGATGAATAGCGAACGATCCGGCGCTAATCTCGGAAATATCCAATAGTTCGAGAATCATTCGATCCAACACAGCGGCATTGCGACCAATCGCCTCAAGGAATTTGCGATTCGGTGGACGGTCACTCGGCTGGCTGAGCAAAACTTCGCTCATGCCCTTGATCGCGGTCAGCGGCGTGCGGAGTTCGTGCGTGATCTGCGTGACAAAATCATCCTTCAGGCGATCTGCCAAAGCTTCTTTGGTCACGTCGCGCAATACGATCACGGTACCCAGCCGTTCGCCTTCGGCACTGAACACGGCGGCCAGTTGTGCCCCGACGATCCGATCATTGATCTGGACACGACTCGGTTCGCCCAACAGTTCCATTTCGGCTTCGCCAGTGCCCCGGTCACGCGCCTGATTGAACATGCGTCCCAGGTCGCTATCCCAAAAGTTTTTAACACTGCCCAAAAGCTGTTCGGCTGCGTTGTTGATCAGCACGATACGGCCTTCGTTATCCTGCAT
>JBBSEU010000296.1:0-6849 GCA_038239365.1 Aggregatilineales bacterium | reverse complement strand
CGAAGTTGACTACAACCGCTTACGCATCCATTCGGCTCTTGACTACGCTACGCCTGCTGAAATGGACGCTCGCTGGGGCAAAGCGGCTGCCCCCTTACTAAACTGACCGATTCTGTGTCCAGTTTTTGGGGCGCATTACATAACCCACCATTATAGAGAAGTATTGTAGGATGCACAATCGTGATCTTTTAAAAGCATTGTATTGAGTCGACCCCCGAAAATTTCCCCCTTGTCAGCCTCTGGAAAATGATTTATACTTCCGCACATCAATAACCATTCTACGCGGGCGTAATTCAGTGGTAGAATGCCTCCTTGCCAAGGAGAATGTCAGGGGTTCGAGTCCCCTCGCCCGCTCAATCAAAAGCCTCCGGTCACCCGCCGGAGGCTTTTTCGTTTCGCGCTATAATCCCTGAAAAACATCTCAAAAGGAAGTGGGCATGAGCCTTGAACACATTGCGGTGATCGGCGCGGGCACCATGGGCAACGGCATCGCTCAGGTTTGCGCGACCAGCGGCTACCGTGTGACGATGATCGATGTGAACCCGGATGCACTGGCACGCGCTCAAAAAACAATTTCCGAGTCGGTTAGCAAACTGCACAGCAAGGGCAAACTCGATGATATGGCACGAGATCGGGCGCTGAATGAAATCGCGGCATCGACTGAAATGGAGTCAGTCGCCAATGCTGACTTGGTGATCGAAGCGGCTACCGAGAATCCAGCCCTCAAAAAGCGCATTTTCACCGATCTGGATCGGTTAACACGCCCGGACGTGATTTTGGCGACGAACACAAGCAGCATCAGCATCACGGAGATTGCAGCGGCAACCAAACGCCCAAGTCTGGTGTGCGGCGTACACTTTATGAATCCAGTGCCGATCATGGCGCTCGTAGAGATCATTCGCGGTTACGATACCTCTCAGGCGACTTTGGAAACCGTGACCGATCTAGCACGCCGATTGGGTAAAACACCTGTCGAGTCGGCGGATTTTCCGGGCTTTATCAGCAATCGGATTCTATGCCCGATGCTGAACGAGGCCATTTACGCGCTCATGGAAGGCGTTGGTACGGCAGAGGCGATTGATAGCGTGATGAAGCTCGGCATGAACTTCCCGATGGGGCCGCTCACCCTGGCCGATTTTGTTGGGCTGGACGTGCTGCTTTCGATCCTTGATGTGTTGTACGAAGGTTTTGGCGATCCGAAATACCGAGCGTGTCCGCTGCTGAGGAAAATGGTAGCGGCGGGGCATTTGGGGCGCAAGAGCGGGCGCGGCTTCTATACTTATGATCGGTGATTTGGTCAACGCGCCAGTCTATCAAACCGAAATAATGCTGCGACGCTGGGGAACACACGCCATGCACATGGCGGCGCTGGCCGTATTCTTTTTCGTCCCCTGGTGGCTGCGAATCGATTTGGGGCGTGACGGCGATCCGTACTTTGTGCGATTTATGATCGTGCTGCCCTGGCTAGCGACAGTGGCACTTTGGATAGTGCTTGGCTTCGGCGGCTTCGGGGCGTGGGTGCGCGTGCGATTATGGATTGTGCCCTGGGTGTTCCTGATCGTGTGGGCATACCTTTCGCAAGCGTGGTCACCCTTTGAGCAACCTGCCTGGGATATGACTATCCAAGTGATCGCAGTCACAGGCTTTGCGCTGGCGATGGCAACCGCTGGCCCGCCGCTCAAATTTGTGGCGGTGACACTCGGTGCGGGGTTGATCTTTCAGAGTTTAATCGCAATCGGGCAAACATCCTTACAGCGGCCAGTGGGCCTGCAAATCCTGGGTGAGTTCGAGATTCGGCCTGGGGGTACTGGCCTGAACGTGTTGAAGGTCAATGGCATTAGCTGGCTGCGCCCCTATGGATTGACAGCACATCCGAATATGCTGGCTGGCTTTCTGGCGGCGGCGCTGATCGTTATTTTTGCGCTGCTGCTCACAGACCGACTCAATCGCGCCGGGCAAATCATGGTGGGACTCGTCGCCGCGATTGGATTGTGGGGATTGTTGCTCACTTTTAGCCGCGCGGCGTGGATTGGTGTGGTGGTGAGCATCATCGCCTTGATCGGGATCGGCTGGCGCATCCATATGGCGATCCATTGGCGGCGCTTAATCTTGATTTTTGGTGTCGGCACACTCTTGATCGCTGCCTTTGTAGTTACCCATAGTGATCTGGTTTTTGCGCGTACTGGCCTCGGCGACGAATCGAATGAACTGCGCTCGATCAGTGATCGGGTGCTGTTCACAGAGTATGCGTTCAATATGATCCGCACACGGCCATTGACCGGGCTGGGGATTGGCATGAATCCCTGGGTGGCCGCGCAAATGATTGTCCATGATCCCCGCCAGATCGATATGCAGGCGCAGAGTGTTCATAATATCCCGCTGCTGATCTGGAGTGAGTTAGGTCTGGTTGGCTTCGTGGCCTGGGCTGCCTCATTGGTGGGAGCGGCGATCATCCTGGTTCGGAGCAAGTCGCGCGATCTGTTGCTTTGGGGGACAGCGGCGGCAGTGCTGGCACTGCTTGTGATCAGCCTGTTCGACTTTTATATGTGGAGTATTTTCCCTTACGCATTGTTGTGGTGGGGCTTGCTGGGCGTGGCGATTCATACGGCCAGTGCTATGCAGGCAGATTAAGCAAAAACAATTCAGTGTCACTTGCTTGCGGCTCGGATTGCTCCTATTATTAGCGTCATAGGGAGCAGCACGCGATGAAAATATTGATTGTGGATGATGAACAGGCGATTCGGGATGCGTTAGGGCGAAAGTTACGCCGGGAAGGATTCGATGTGTTCCTAGCTGGTAATGGCATTGATGGCTTACGTGTGTTTCACTCTGAGCGCCCCGATCTGGTGATCCTGGATATTATCATGCCCGAAATGGACGGCCTGACCGTCTGCCAGCGTATTCGAGAGATTGCCGAAACGCCGATCATGATGCTTTCTGCACAGGCGATTCGGGAAGAGGACATTGTCCAGGGGTTGAACGCTGGCGCGGATGAATATCTTGTCAAACCAGTGCGGCTGAATGAGTTCACGGCGCGGGTGCGGGCATTGCTGCGTCGTTCACAAGTCGCCACACCCGAAAGCAGTGTCGGCTATAACGATGGCTACCTGAGCATCGACTTGCAGCGGCGGCATGTGTACGTCGCCGGGAACAAAATTCATTTGACGCCGACGGAGTTCAAACTGTTAGTCGTGTTGATGGAAAATGCCGGGCGCGTCGTGACACAGCGCGAACTGCTGGAACAGGTGTGGGGACATGAATACGTCGATGATATTTACTATCCGCGCGTGTACATCAGTCAACTGCGGCGCAAAGTCGAGCCGGATGCCGCCAACCCAACCTACATCCTGACCGAACATCGTATTGGCTACCGTTTTGAAAAACGAGCAAGTTCCTAGCGCCGAATGTCGGTGATCAACCTTGTCTCACTGGTGATTGCGGGTGTCAGCTTATTGCTGGCAGCGGTTATGATGCTACTGGTACTCTGGCAGGACTCGCGCAACCTGAATAATGTGTTTGCCGGATTGTTCACACTGACGACGGTCTTATGGTTTTTCGGGTCGTTGATTGCACGGGTATCTTCATATATTGATGCGCCATCAACCCTGATCGAATTGGGTGTCCGTCTCAGCGAAGGAGGTTTCACCGGGGCGTGCGCGACGCTCTATTTATTGGCAGTCATTCTCACTGGTGGTCAGGGGCGTTTCTTTCTGCGGACGGCGCTCGTATGCGGGGTAGTGGTCTTTGGATATCAGATCATCCTTGCCTATTTTGCCAGTGGCCCCTTGTACTCACAAATTGAAAGTGGCACGCTAAGTTACAACTATGGTCCAATCTGGTCAGTATTATATGGTTTTTTCGCGGTAGCGGCCATCTTCGTGATGTGGCAGCAGCGCCGCAAAGTGGCCGATCTGCTGCTCCGTGTTGGTGTGTGGCTATTTGCAATTGGCGTCCTGATCGAACTGATCAGCCCTCAACTGCGTAACCGCTCCATCTCTTTTGATTTTTGTGCGCCCGGTGTGCTGCTCGTGTGTTACGCAATGGTTCGCACGCAGATTATTCAGCCGCTCGTCGGGCGCGAAAGTCAGTTGAAGGGTTTCCGTGATGTTGGATTGGCGATCACAAGCCGACTACGGTTGGATGAGGTACTCAAAACAATTGCGACGCAAGCCGCTGATATGCTTCAGGCGGATGGCGCAGCGATTTTCCTCAATAATGGTCAGTCGTTGGAACTTGCTGCCGTTCACAACATGCCGGAACGTTTCGTTGGGCAGCAGTTAGCACTTGGCGAAGGGTTAGTAGGGCAGGTCGCGGTTGAGCGCAAGGTGAGCCAACTTGAAGATTATCACCGGGATTGGCGCGGCCTGCCGGATATGCAATATGCGAAAGAAGTATTTGGCGCAGTCGTGGCCGTACCGTTGGTTTTTGGCGAAGATGTGATGGGTGTCTTATTCGTGGTAGAAAGCCCGCAGGGCAAACGTTTTGATCGGGAAGATGTGCGGCTGCTGGAAATGTTGGGACCACAAGCGGCTGTTGCGATCACCAACAGCCGCCTGTTCGAGAAGCAACAGGAGTTGGATCGGCTCAAAAATCAAATGATCCGTATGACCAGCCACGATCTAAAAAACCCGCTATTTTCTGCCATGTCCCACATTGAACTTCTGCAGGAGGAAGGCGAAAACATCCTCACTGAGGAAATGAAGTCAGATATCCAGACGACCTGGATACAGTTGCAGCGTATGAATCGGATCATTCGTGGCATCCTCGATCTGGAACGAGTGCAGTCAGGGACGCCCGCTTATGAAGAAGCGAATGTTACAGAGATGATCGAGTTAGCAGTTTCCGAACTGATCGATCAAGCCCGGAACAGCGAAATTGAAATCAAGATCGACTTGCCTCCCCACCTTCCGAACATTATTGGAGATCGACATTACCTGATACAGGCGATTGCCAATCTTGTAGAGAATGCGATCAAGTTCACCTCAAAAGGCGGAACGATCACCGTCAGCGCCGAACAGGTCGATCAACTGGTGATTGTGCATGTAGCCGATACAGGAGTCGGGATTCCACCTGATGCCCAGGCGCGTATCTTCGAGCGTTTTTTCCGCGCCTATCATCCAGGAATGGAACAGGTCAGCGGTACCGGGTTGGGGCTAAGTCTGGTGAAGGCAGTTACCGACGCACATGGTGGGCGCATATGGCTTGATAGCAAGGTTGGGCAGGGAACAATCTTTCATGTTGCGCTGCCCATTAGCGGGCCAAACGAAACTCAAATCGTGTCGAGATCGTCCTCGTAATCTTCGGCATCTTCCAGATCGTCGTATTCCGTATCGTCAGTCGTACTCATCATCGACTGAAAAGTCATCCACAACATACCGATCTGCTCATCAGGAATCTGATCGATCATTTCGTGAATACGGGCGCGTGCATCATCTGGCGAGATCATTGGCACTCCTTAATGCTTCCGCTTGCGGCTGTCGTTTTTCAGGATGGTAAATAAACCACGCCATAATACCCCAATTTAGCAAAAGCATTGCCGTTGTGTAGGAGCTTGCATAATGAAGCAAGATATCAATTGGCAGCAGGTATTGTATATTGCACAACAGAATGAGGGATACGCCGATCCAAAAATGTGTGGTAAACAGAGCGGCAGTACCAATTGCCAGAACTGTTAGAAAGCTGTTACCAGCAGTATACGGTGATAAAAGCATGGACGTACAAATAAGTAGTGCCGCCTTTTCCCGCGTTAACAGGCTGCTTCTACTGGAAAAATATAGAGTACAAAGCAGAAGCGCCAGCCAAAATAACACAAAAACAAAATGCGGCAGATTTAATCGTTCCCAAAAAGCAGATAAACTGATGTCTAATTCGCTACCTTGTCCCAATTGGGGAACGTTTGTTATTGCTGAAATCCATTCTTGCCCACGCCAAATAGAACATCCTGCAACAACGCCCAAAATAATTAGGGCAGATAACAACCAACGACGCAGCGGCCATGTACGAATAGTAAGCAAACCGCAGATAATTAACAACAACCATGTTTCTTGTACTTTGGCTGAAGTAAGCAAAACCCCGATAGCCAGTTCGACAGGGCGACCTTTAATAAGGCTGTACAAAATGAGAAGCACACCACCAATAACTAGTACCTCGACATTACCATCCGCCAGCTGGCGAACTGAGCTGTAAGAGAGAACTAATAAAAAGATAGTGATGTAATATAAAATTCGATTATTCAACTTAGGGACACTGGCAGTTGTAACTGCCAGTGTCATTAACGTTATTAAACCCCAGCTAACACGGTAGGAAAATAAGCCGAGCGGTAAAATGAAAAGAATACTCCAGGGCGGATTTCGCAAGCCATCGTGATCTACACGGTAAGTAATAGATGCGCCTTTGATGCCATTATAAATGTTATACCAGTCAAGGCTAAAGCGTGTATTTTCGATTGGCAGGCGCTCAAATGCGAAAATTATAACGAGGAGAGTGATTATAAATACAAGTACAGCAAAGCAAGTCCAGAAGATAGAAGGCGTGGTACTCGATAAATCGGATTTAATTTTCATTGGAAATCATTTGATTAGTGGCAAATGTGGGAATCGAAGCGCGCCGGGCTGATGTGTACTCTTGAAGAGATAGCAACTTGGCGACGACCTACGCTCCCAGGCAGTTACCCGCCAAGTACCATCGGCGCTAGTGAGCTTAACGACCGGGTTCGAGATGGGACCGGGTGTACCCTCACTGCTTTAGACACCAAGAAAATTACGCCTCATCGCTCCGTCACAGATGGCGGCTCGACAAGTGGTGTAGCGAAGCAGAATTGAGACGGTAACGCACTTTGTGCAAATCAGG
>JBBSEU010000295.1:0-6902 GCA_038239365.1 Aggregatilineales bacterium | reverse complement strand
GAATCCGCTTCCTGACCAGTCACCCGAATTGGATGAACGATAAATTGCTGGATACGGTAGCCGAACTGCCGCACGTGATGCCGCAAATTGAAGTCCCGGTACAGGCAGGCAACGATGAAGTCTTGAAAAACATGAAGCGCGGCTATACGGTGGATGATTACCGCCGCCTGATTGATCGTATTCGGCAGCGCGTACCTAACGTGGCGATTCACACGGATATTATCGTCGGCTTCTGTGGCGAAACCGAAGCGCAGTTTCAGGATACCTACGATCTGTTGGGTGAACTGAAATTGGATAAAGTTCATCTTGCCAAGTACAGCCCGCGCCCGCACACGTTGAGCGAACGTACCATGCCGGATGATGTGCCCGAAGATGAAAAAGAACGCCGCCGCGTCGCTATCGACGTGCAGCAGGCCGGGATCATTGCGGCCATCAATCAGCAGTGGCTAGGCGCTACGGTGCAGGTGTTGGTCGAAGATCAGGCCGATGGCAAATGGCGCGGGCGTACACCGCAAAACAAGCTCGTCTTTTTCGAGGACGAGTCGCGCAGTCGCAAAGGTGATGTAGTCGATGTGGAGATCACCTGGACAGGCCCCTGGTCGATGCAAGGTCGTTTGCCCGGTTCAGTGGCGCTGCCGATGCCCACTGACGTGATCCCGTTGATGACGTGAAACGAAACACGGGGCTGTTTGCTGTCACGATGTTATTGTTTTTGGCTGTACTTGCCTGCACTGCGCCATTCGCAGCGACCCCCATACCAACTACCGACGCGACGGCCACCCCAACGAACCCACCGTTCAGCGGCCCGCCCCCGCAAGTGACCATCGAATCGCCGGGCGCAAATGCTCAGGCAGTGTTGAATCAGTCGTTCACGGTGCGCGCTCATGCCACCGATGGCGTTGGCGTGACGCGCGTCGAGATGCACGAAGCAGGCCGGATCGTCGCTATTCAGCCCTCGGCCAGTTCGGATCGTGATCTGGTGGCGCTGCTCGAATACCGTCCGGCGCAGTTGGGCAGCGTCAAACTGGAAGTGATCGCTTATCGTGGCAGTGTGGGGAGCGATCCAGTGGTGATAACGGTTGGCATCGTGGCAAACGCGGCGCAGTTGGCGAACCCTAATTCGCTCGATCCCACCAGTGGAGTCGCGGCGGGGGCGGCCTGCACGGCGCGCGTCAACGTTTCGGGACTGGCGCTGCGATCCGGACCCGGCGTGAACTTCAAATCGATCACGACGCTCTCCACAGGCGAAACGCTCAATGTGGTTGGGCGCAATGCCGATTCGTCGTGGTTTGCCGTGCGGCGTAAATTGGGCGCGAATGGGTGTGTGAGCGACAGCTATACCAAACCAACGGGTGATTGTTCTGCCGCGCCCGTGACCAGTGCGACGGTTGCGCCGTGATTATTTGCTGGGCTTCTTTGTATACCACTCGCGGAACTCGACACAGCGGCCAGTATCATCGAAGCGCAGCACAAAAATGTTATCGAATTCCATTCTGAAGGTTTTGCCGTCCGCTTCAAAATAGCGACTGCGCCCATTTGTAATCGCTAAATTGCCATCAATAGCGATTGGATGATAGCTGGCGTCATAGGTGCCTTTGGCGTCGGGTGATTTAAGCCACGACTCGACAATGGCCGCACGTCCGCGCTGTGGTTCATCAAACGCGCCGTAATAATTCACCGCATCTTCGCTATACAAATCGCCAATGGCTTGCGGATCGTAGCTTTTCCACGCTTGCACATATTTATCCAACCACGCCTGAACCGATTGCTGATTGATCGCCATGTTTACCTCACCGATATGCCGAACCTGCGTTCTATTCTACTCCAATTCGCGCTCAAAGCGAACTGGACTCCAGATTTCCTCGCAGATTAGCCGATACAGCGATTGACGCGCATCCAGATCGGCTTTGCGGAACTGCGTATGCGGCTCGAAAGGTAAACCGCTGCGTCGAACATAGGCCAGAAACGACGGATTATTCTGGTAACACTGCGGGTTGAGTGAACGCGCCAGCAGGTTTTGACCGAAATAGGCGGACAGCTTTTGTTCGTAAGTGTCATCGCTCAGGCTTTGATTGAACCCGCGCGGCAACAGCAGCAGCCCGCCAATCCGATTGCGATATTCGTTGAAGGCCGATTCGGTAAATTCGTCCCAGTGCTGTTCGTAGCGGTTTGACCAGATATGTTCGATCTCAAACGGCTTCTTGATCTCGCGCGAAATGTAGGCCTCAAAACTCGATTCGATGCCGCTCTGCTGCTCGATATGATGGGTGATGCGCGCCAACAGATAATGCACCGCATGGCGATTCACCCGATTGAGCGCAAAGTGATCTACCGCATCGAAGGTTTCTTCCATGCCCGCGATCTTGTTATAGAGCAGCGCGGCTAACGTCGGCACATCCAGATCACGGATTTCGAGCATCAGGTTGAACATCGTGTAGACGATGGACGAATAGCTCAGCGTGCGATAGTTGACGATCCGGCGCGCGATGAAAATATCGAGAAAGCCCGCCACCAATCGGATTTTGCGTTCGGCGCTATCCAGATCATCATCCACGCGAATCGTTGCCAGCGCCAGCATATATTGCAGCGTGAAGTTGTTGTGCGCGTTGTAGTAGACGTATTCGAGACCGGGCGTAAGCGTTTGGGCAGCGCGCCGCATCCGTAAGTACAACCCTGAGTAGCGATCAAAGTGCTGTGTCACAAAGTCCAGAAAATCGGCGCTTTTCTCCAGTCCGATTCGCGCCCGTTCATCACGCAGCCAGCGATGAAACGTCGTGCCGATCTGCTCAAAGTCGCCATTGTTGAGGCCGCGCTTGCGTTCGCGGATCGTCTCGGCATAGCGGGCGCGCAGCCATGCCTTGAACACATCCGATTCTTCCTCTTTGCCCAGATCGATCAGTTCCGCGATGCGCCGTTTCCAGGCACGATTCGCCTGTTCTTTATCGCGCGAGTCGTTGATGTTCGCCAGCAAATAGCCCTTGAGCATGTCCGTCGGACTCAGTTTCAGGCCGCGATCATTCATCGTCTCGAAAATGGTGTAGGCTTCATCATCGGAATAGGCGGTGATGTCCACCAGATCGACGTTTTCCTTAAGCCAGTCGATGAAGTAGGGCAGCGCGTAGCCTTTCAGATCATCTGGGAATAAATCTTCGATGTCTTCATAACGCGCCGCAATGTTCCGCACCGACTCGCTCGACTCGCCTGCGTCATAGGGTTGGCCGTTGTAGAGCGCCTCCATGCAGGCCATTCGCTCTGGCACTTCCAGGTTGAACGACTTGCGGCCAAATTTTTCGGAGAAGATCAGCTTCGTCACATCGACCTGATCGGCGCGCTCAAGCTGCAAATTGTGCAGATATATCAAGAGCAACGTCAGAGAGGTCAACCGCTGCTGGCCGTCCACAATGTAGCGTTGACCGTTCTTGCTGCTGATCACTATTGAGCCTAAAAAGTAGTGCGTGTAGCGTTCGACGGCGGTACGTTCGTGGCGCTCGGCATAGCTATCCAGAAACTTGCCAGTCAAGTCGCGCAGCAATTCCTCGATGTGCTTGCGTTCCCATTTGTACTCACGCTGATAATAATCAATCGTATATTTGACATCATCGAGCAGTTCTCGGATATTTTTGGATCGGGCATCAATTTTGATGATGTCTTTCAAGGGGAACAATCCCTACGTTTAGCTCACAGGGCGTTCAATCGACCAGAAATCGTGTAGAATGTTTAGTGGGTGGCGTCTGTCACGAAAGGGAAACATAGCATGTTTTTAATACGCCGGAAGATTATTATAGCGCGTCTGGCGCTGGTCGTCACGCTTATGCTGACTCTGTTCGCTGCGACAAGCCGCGCCAGTGCCAATGTGACGATGCTGGTTCTGGGACGGCGGACGTGCGGGACAGCGACGGCATTTGTGTTGTACGACGCTTTTTCGGAGGGGAATGGGCCGTTTTATGCGGTCTTCGCTGCCGATCTGAATGGGAATGGCGTCTATGGTGAAGCGGGCGAAGGTCTCAAATTTGTGAAGATCGGGCCGGGCGGCACGGCGGGCTATATCGTGGGCAATCTCACCTTCCGTGCTGTGCCCGAAGGCAGTACCATCGCCGTGACTGCCTACGAAGCCGATAGCGACGGGAACATCGTTTCACCACAGTTGACCGCCGTGAGCTATGTCTGTACGCATAAACCCGCGACGGACTTATATCCGCCGAACACCGGCTTCACTATTCCGGGACTGGCGATAACGGCCAAGATCACCGCGACGGCCATTCAGATTTACAGCACACCATCGGCTACTACGGGCACGATCATTGGCGGGCTGGCAAGCGGCACGATTGTCAACGTGATCGGGCGAAACGAGCGTGGCGACTGGCTGCAAGTGCAGTTCGGCGGCGGCAGCGGCTGGATCATGTGGGTGACGAACGCGCTGGTCTTCGGGCCATATCGACAGCTTCCGGTGACAGGTTAGCCACTCCAAATGCTGCCGGATGTTATGGTTCAAACTTCAGATCCGTAACTCCGGCGGTTTGCGTTTTGTTAAATTTATGAGTCCTATTCAATCTATTACCCTTAAACTTCCCCCCCCCGTTATAAATTTCCATACGCTTACCTGACGAAACTTGTAAAACCAGACTCAGCCGCTATACTCATGTTGGCTTAGCGATCTTGTTGAGTTCCCTGGAGGATCACCTTGCGACGTTTTCTCCCAATTCTACTCGCGTTTCTCGCCGTTTTCGTGTTATCTATTCTTGGTGTGAGTTCGTCTCATGCTCAAAGTACACCTACCACACTTACCCCTAAAGCCGCTGAACAAATTTTCATTGTAGATTATCTATTCGATGAGGCACACGGCATATGCAAACCGAACCAGTGTTCCTTACGGGACGCAATCGATATGGCGTCATCGGGTGCAACGATCAATTTTGCTACTAATTTGACAGGAACAATGCCTTTAAACGGCTCACTCAATATTGTAAAAGATGTTGCAATTCACGGACCAGGCCAAGGTCTTGTGATAACAGGTGGTCAACCTGGAATTTATGGGATGTTTATTATTACAGCCACCACATTTAGCATCAGTGATTTGACTATTGCGGATAGTTTCGACGGCTTTCGCGGTTCAGGTGGTGCAATTTATAATGAGAGCGGAAAAACAACTATAACTGATGTTAAATTCCAGCATAATTATGCTGGCGATGGCGGTGCCATATTTAATAATAAAGGTAACCTCATAATCATCAACAGTGTATTTGATGATAACCGCGCAGTAGGTGGTGGAGCAATCACAACCTTATTTGGCGATACAAAAATAGAGAGATCAATATTTACCACAAACCATGCCACTAGTGGTGGAGCAATCTCCATCAGTACTACATCTGGAATAATGGCTATAACAAACAGTAAATTTGAGGGCAATTCGGCAACAAATGCTACCGATATTGAAAACTATGGTTTACTAACGATATCAGATAGTGTATTTATTACAACGAGCATTGGTCTTCGGAGTTCTATTTTGAGTATTGGCACAGCAAAAACGACACTCGTGAAGACCCAGCTAATCAACACTTCAACTGGGCTTAATTGTAGTGGTAAAATGATTGATGGTGGGGGTAACTTGCAATTTCCGGGTAGTGATTGTGGTCAGACGATTCCTATTGGTACTCCTTTGCCTTCTACTGCTGTTTCTACGCAAATCATTCCACTGAATATAACTCCTAGTTCAAAGGTTAACTAAAATGCAAAAGCGTATTGCGATTGGTATAACTATTGTATTGTGCATTATTTTTGTAAATCGAGCAGATATGCTCTTGATTTCCGCGAAAACTGTTAACCAGCAATCGCCTGCTAGTCAGGATTCGGCTTGCGGAGGTTCAGGAATTGGCCTTATAGTTTGTATTCCCGACGGAAGCACTTTAGCCTTGTCTGACTACATTACGCTTATTCCATATGACGATTTAGATCATCCAAGTCCTGAAAACAGGCAAGAACCATTATACGCAAGAGTTGGGGATACAATTCGGATACCTTACGTAATTGCCAACTTACAACCTGCATGTCCAACTATTTCAAGTATAAACGTAACACTTAGAATTAATCCAACCCAATATGCGTACTTAGAGGAATTTACAGTTGGTGCTCCTGACTTGACCTATCAAGATGGTATTTTAGGACCAAGCGGTGGCACGGACACGTTGTACCGATTTATGTCTATTGTTGTCACCAAAAAGTGGTTTGCGCCCGGCTATCAAGATGAGCCTATTGGATTAAACTTTCAGCTAGATGCCTATGGGATATGCAGTTCAACTGGACAAACTCTGGAAATATCGCAGTATAATATTAATTGGATTGCCAATGCTCACCCATGGCGTCGTGTGCTTGGTACCATAACCGTAAACTCAACTGACGATGTGGGTGGCGGGGATTGTCCTAGTTTGCCAACAGCTACGTGCCGATTGCGCGATGCTATTATAGTAGCTTTACCAAATGAAACCATCACGTTTTCACAACGAATTCTTAATGGGAATAACCAGGCAACATTCTATATTAGCTCTCGAGGTTCGCTAGGCATTGGACGAGGACTATATATCAAATCCTCGTGTAGGAATTCCTCTAGTAATACGATAAATATTAGCGGTAATGGGATTTCAAATGTATTTGATATTTTACAACCTGGACATCTTCACCTCGATTGCCTCAGTGTCCGAGATGGAACTGCTATCAATGGTGGAGGAATTTTTAATCATACGGGTGGAAAGCTAACCCTAAATAGAAGTACAATTACGGCTAACTTTGCGAACAATTCGGGTGCGGCTATTTATAATCAGGGTGATGTCAGTATCAGTGATTCAACAATATCTGATAATAGTTCATATGGAGGTTTTGGCGGAGGTGCTATCTACAGTGAAGGTACT
>JBBSEU010000294.1:0-6913 GCA_038239365.1 Aggregatilineales bacterium | reverse complement strand
TGTTAGAGGCCGTGAAGGTGGCCGTTGCGGTTGGCGTGTTGGTGGCCGGGATCGGTGTATTGGTTGGTGTGCGCGATGGTGTGAAGGTGGCCGATGGCGTGAACGTGTTGGACGCCGTGAACGTCGCCGTTGCGGTTGGCGTGTTGGTGGCCGGGATCGGCGTGTTGGTAGCTGTGTTCGATGGCGTAAAGGTGGCCGATGGCGTGAACGTGTTAGAGGCCGTAAAGGTAGCCGTTGCGGTTGGCGTGTTGGTGGCTGGGATCGGCGTGTTGGTTGATGTGTTTGAGGCGGTAAAGGTAGCCGACGGTGTGAACGTCGCCGTTGCGGTTGGCGTGTTCGTGGCCGGGATTGGCGTGTTGGTTGATGTGTTTGAGGCGGTAAAGGTAGCCGTCGGTGTGAACGTGTTAGAGGCCGTGACCGTCGCCGTCGCCGTTGCCGTGTTGGTGGCCGGAATCGGCGTATTGGTTGACGTATTGGACGGCGTGAATGTCAGGGTTGCTGTGTTAGTCGGCACAACGGTATTCGTCAGGCTGGGTGTTGGCGTTGAAGTCTGTGCCGATGTTTTTGTGGCGCTGACCGTTGCTGTCGAAGTAACGCTGCTGGTTTGCGTCGGCAGGCTTTGCGGCACACTTTGCCGAGTCGTTGGCGTCGTTCCGAGTGTCGCTGCACCTGTTGCCGCCAACGTTGGGGCAGCAGTTGCGATGCTCGTTGCTGGCGCAGTTGTTGGAGGCAGCAGCATCGAGAAAGTAGGCGAAATTGCTACGGCAGTCGTTGCCGGAAGGGTTGCAAGCGCAGTTGCCGCAGGTTGAGTTTGAGTAGCAGCCTGTGTTACGGCGGCGGTGGAAAGCGCCGAACGGGTGGCAAGTTGAGTTGCAGAGGCACCAGCAATGACGGCACTGGTCGCAGATGCAGTAACGGCTTGCGTGGCGGCGCGTGTGGGGACTTGTGTTGCGGACTGTGTAATGCTAATCGTGGCGGGCAAAGTTGCCGCCTGAGTGGCGCGAATGGTTGTGGTTGCAGCTAAAGTACTGGCAGATGTTGGCGCAGCCGTCACCGCCTGAGTTGCCACTTTTGTTGGAGTCTGGGAAGCACTGAGGGTTGCCGCGCTGGTCACTGGAACTGCCGTCGCCGTGAATGCTGCCGTTGGGGTTGCCGATACTACCAGTGTTGGCGTATTGAGCGTAACCGTCCGGCGAACAGGCGTCGTGGGAATGTAAACAATTGCCAATGCTATCGGCACCAGTAAGGCCAACAAAAAGATGCCGATGGCCTCGAATCGAGATAATCCAGTGGGCGTCATCCGAACAGGTCTCCCTGGTGCGTCAGGTCAAAAACTACTGTTAGAGTATTGTAACCAACTTTTGGTTAAATTGTGAATAAAGGATCAACGCAACGTCGATCAAACACAATTTGTACCGCATTTTAAGGTTTCAGGGATACATTGCCCGATGCGCTCACCGTCAGCACTACCTGAAAATCGCGCGTGCCTGCACTTTGCAAAACGCCACCGCTCAACAATAAATAATTCGCTGGATCGAAACCCGCTTTACCGCTCTCAACTGTGAGTTTGAGCGTCAATCCGGGTGGTACATTGACGATCAAGTTGCCGCTCCCGGTGCGAACACTCCCGCCCAACGCCTCTTGAGGGGTCAGCGGCGGTAACGTCAAATTAATGTCTCCGCCCGTGATGCGCGCATCCAGGTTACGCACACTCGTGCCCGTTATATCCAAGGCCAGATCACCTTCGCCACCTTTGATCGTCAACTGATCAATTGGCAGGCCAACGGGCAATTTGAGTGTCAATTTGCCATGACCCATTGCTTCAAGCAGCGGGATATTGCTAGGGCGCGTTTCGATCACGCTAAACGTGGCGATACCTTGATCAATGGTGTAGTTTGAGGTGACACGGCTTTCCTGGCTGCCTGCAAAATCCGCAACAATGGTACGGGCATCAGCCGGATCAATCGTTAATTGAGTGAGCAGCGTTGTGACGTTGATGCGAATGCTTTTCACATCTGCCGGAAGCGCCTGCTCGAAATGTTGCTTATAGTCGTCTCGGAAGCGTGCGGACTGCCTGCCATACGCGGTAACGATCACTCCGGCCAGCAGTGCCACACAGACGCCGATCACGATCAGATTGGCATAGCGGACGCGCCGCCCCAACAGTGTGCTAAGTCCCAGCAGCACCAGGGCTATCGGCCAGCCACGCCCGATCAGATCGGCGGCAGCAGGCGGCAGCGCACCGACTCCCCACACAAAGAGCAGCACCGCACCCAACAGGATCAGCAGCGGCCACAACCAGCTAGAACGGTTCATCGCCGCGATCACCCTCTCCGCAACTGACGCATGAGCAGTACCAAACCAATCAGGAACAACATTCCAGGTGTGAGCAGTTCGCTTTTGACTCCGGTCAGGATATTCAGGTTATAGGCCAGCGCCGTCACACCAATCATGATAATGCCGCCGCCCAGCAGGAGCGTCGTTTCGGGGCGCGAAAGGCGCGGCTGATCGGAACCGATAGGGGACAGATCGGTTAGTGCCTGTGCGGGCATGATCAGCCATAACAACAGGTAAAGCAGCATGCCAAAATTCGGGATCGTGATACACAGTGACAAGAAGGCGACACGCACCCACCACGCGCCGATTCCCAGGTACGCGCCCACGCCGCCACACACACCACCTAATACGCGATCCAAAGCATTTCGCGTCAGTCGAGAACGAGTCATCAGTACGGTTCATTGCTCCCGCGCCCACTATACCCAATCGGCTTAAACGCGCAAGTTTTGAACGGCGCGTGATCCGGGATAGACTTCATCAGATTAGTATGGCGTCATAATAGGCAATTTTCGTCAGTATGCCCAAAGACTGCCTCTGTCTGCATGTTGCACATTGCCAGATAGCGGGTGAGTCTGTACCATTATTCACAATCAGGAGGCTGCATGAATCTCGATGATCTGACGCGCTTTGCGGAACTGGATACGCTCAACATGCGCGCGCACATCGACGCCCTTCCTGATCGGTTAGCGGCGGCCTGGGCAAATGCGGCCACCTCGACACTCCCAGCGTCGTTGGCGCAAATCGAACGAGTGGTCATTGCGGGGACAGGCACAGCGGCGCTTGCGGGCGAACTGCTGGCCGCGATGTACGCCGATAACTGCAAAATCCCGATAAGTGTCTATCGCGGATTGATGCTTCCGGTTTACGTTGGGGGCGGTCACACGCTGCTCATTCAGGCACAACGTGACAGCTTGACGACTGAGGCCGAACAGCGCGGCGTGATCACCCTGCAACTGGCAAGTTTCCAGAACGCCGAGTTGGATAATGCGCCCGAACGAACCAAACTGCCCTGGTATTTGGGAGTTTTGCTTCGCTTGTTCAGCCGCGCCGGGTGGATACCTGCTCCAGAGTCGCAGGTTGAAGATGCAGTTGAATCACTGCGTAGTCGCATCCCGATTCTGGGGATCGAGAGCCGCGTTGGAAAAAACTCGGCCAAGCGAATCGGTGGGCAGATGATCGGGCGAATCCCGGTCATTTACGGCGCGGGGATCATGCTGCCGGTTGCGCGCCGCTGGAAAACGCAGCTTAACGAGAATGCCAAAACCTGGGCACAGTACGAAGAATCGCCGGAAAGCTACCACAATGCCGCCAGCGGAATCCTGTTCCCAATGCCCTTGATGACGCGCGTTCATGTCACGTTTTTGCTCTCGCCGCCCTTTGATGCACCTCAGATCGCGCGCGGTCATGATCTGTCCTTTGACCTGTACATGCAGCAGGGCATCGCCGTCGATAAGGTCAAAGGACGCGGCAATAATCCGTTATCGCAAGTGATGTCCACCATTCAATATGGTGATTATGTCAGCTACTACGTAGCGATGGCCTACGGCGTAGACCCGACTCCCACTCCGGCCATCACTGAACTGCACGAAAAGCTCACCCAGCAAATGACTGATCAATAGGAGCATTTACCCTATGTCCACCCAGGTTAAGCCCACTCACATTCGTTTGTACATCCCTGGCCCGATTGAAGTGCGGCCAGAAGTTTTGGAAGCGCAAGCCAAACCGATGATCGGCCATCGTTCGGCGGATTTCGAGGCGTTATTCGCGCGCGTCCAACCCAAACTGCGCGACGTGTTTTACACCAAATCGCGCGTCTATGTTTCGACTTCTTCCGGTACGGGGTTGTGGGAAGCAGCTTCGCGCAACTGCGTGCGTGACGACAAGAAAATCTTGCACCTGGTTAACGGCGCGTTCAGCGAACGTTGGGCAGAAGTGAGCAAAGTGAACGGCAAACAGGTTGACGTGATCAACGCCGAATGGGGGCAGGCCGTCAAGGTTGAGCAGCTACAGGCGGCACTCGAAAAGCAAGCCTACGACGCGGTAGCTATCGTTCTGAATGAGACCAGCACCGGTGTCAAGAATCCGCTCGAAGCGATGGTGCCGATCATCAAGCAGTATCCCGACACCTTGATATTGGTGGACGCGGTCAGTATTTTTGGCGGCTACAAGATCGACTTTGACGGCCTCGGCCTGGACGTGGTGCTGACCAGCACACAAAAGGCGCTGGCGCTGCCGCCCGGTTTATCCTTCGCGGCGGTATCAGATCGCGTTTTGGAGCGTGCCAAGCAAGTGCCCTATCGTGGTTACTACTTTGACTTCATCGAACTGGAAAAGTTCCTGGTCAAGAACAACACGCCGTCTACGCCGAACATCAGCCTGATGTTTGCGACGGATGTTGAACTTGACTACATTTTGGCCGAAGGGTTGGAAGCGCGCTTTGCCCGCCACGAACACATGGCGAATATGACGCGCGATTGGGCGACAGAACTGGGTTTCGGCTTGTTCGCGGAAGACGGCTACCGCTCCCCCACCGTGACAACGATTGCCAACACGCGTAAGATCGATGTGAAGGCGCTCAACAAGTACCTTGCCACACAGGGCATGACGCTCTCCGACGGTTACGGCAAACTGAAGGACAACACATTCCGTATCGCGCACATGGGCGATCTGACCCCCGCCGATATGGAAGAATTGTTCGCGGCGGTTGGGGAGTTCTTGCAAAAGGTCTAATTTTCGTAGTGTAAACTTCCTCTCTAATGTCGGAGAGGAAGTTCCCCTTATCGAGCAGTTTTATCACGTGAAAATGGACAATCACGATACTGCGTGGTAAATCCGCGCCAGGGTAACCCTGGTTTCAGTTCCAAGCCGTATTCGATTGCCACGACAGTTGTATTCGGTTGAAATGAGCAAGGGGCAAGATGAGCAGCGCGTGTTTCCCAATAAACGATGCTCATATACCCATAATGGCTCACGCCTAGCGGCGTACCCCACAATGTTATCAGATGTCCAATTGTTTCCGAGTGCAACTCCACAAACGCAGCCACAATAAATCCCGAATTAACATCAAAGGTCAGCGTTATATTCTCACCCACCCCGTAATATTGGCATTGAAAGCGTTCGTTGAGCGGTGACTTACAGATCGCGTTCGCTGGCAACGGATTTCCGGGCAACAGACTCGCTGGCAAAAAATTCGGTGTCGGACGTGAGTTTCCCCGTGTAATTACCAGCACACCTAAAACAAGAAAAAAGAAGCCACATATTGTCAATCCGAAAATTTTGCCCATAACAAGGCGAATGAACATAGCATCCTCTCTATAATCGGCATCCACTGCTGCCGATTTAAGCCGAGTGCTGATGAGCATTCGTTACTATTGAGATATAATTAGTGATCTAAAAACTGATCTGCGCGTAACCGCGACACCGGGGAGCATAGAGATGAAGTTCGATGGCTCATTTGGTGGTTGGCTTAAGCAGCGCCGCAAAGCACTGGATTTGACGCAGCAAGAATTAGCCGATCAGGTTGGCTACTCAGTCATTACGATTCGGAAGATCGAAGGGGATGTTGTGCGCCCTTCTAAACAAATCGCTGAACGATTGGCCGAAGTGCTGGCAATTGCCCCGGATGATCAGGCAAATTTCAAGGCGTTTGGCCGTCGTGCGCCGCACACGTTGCCAGTTTTGCCAATGGAAGTCGAATCGGCACGGCCAGTCCACAGCCTGCCCTTCCAATTGACGCAATTTATTGGCCGAGAAGCGGAATTAGCGCACATTGCACACAATCTTACTGATCAACAGTGTCGATTATTGACACTCGTCGGGATAGGCGGAGTCGGCAAGACGCGGCTCGCGGTGCAAGCAGCGGCACAGGCAGCCAATGACTTTGCACAGGGCGTTTGTTTCGTGTCGCTGGCTTCTGTCGCTACGCCCGATTTACTCCCCTCTGCGATTGGAAGTGCGCTCAATCTGTTTTTTTATGGCCCGGAAGACCCGAAACTTCAGATCGCTAATTACCTGCGCGAAAAGAACTTGCTTTTAGTGCTGGACAATTTTGAGCATTTATCCGCAGGGGCAGGAATGTTAGCTGAATTCCTGGCTCATGCTCCACAATTGAAGGTGTTTGTCACGTCGCGCGAACGTCTGAACCTGCTTGGTGAATGGGGGCTGCCGATTGAAGGCTTGCCTATCCCCGATGAGAAAAATCGTGATGAGATCGGCAGTTACGCGGCGGTTCAATTGTTCATGCAGGGCGCACAGCGCGCGCAACCCCGGTTTTCGCTCAGCCAACACGCCGAGTCAGTTGTCGAAATTTGCCAGTTGGTAGAAGGGCTGCCGCTGGCGATTGAACTGGCAACCTCGTGGCTACGCGCGATACCTTGCAACCAAATCGCCGAACAAATCAAGCGCAACATGAGGATTTTGGCAGCACCTCTCCGTAACATGCCGGAGCGCCATCAGAGTATGCACGCGGTATTTGATCATTCCTGGGCATTGCTTTCCGAGCCGGATCGGGATGTTTTATTAAGTCTTTCCGTATTTCAGGGCGGTTTCGATGTTGGTGCCGCCGATCAGGTGGCCG
>JBBSEU010000293.1:0-6926 GCA_038239365.1 Aggregatilineales bacterium | reverse complement strand
AGTTCCGGGATGCGGAGTTTCAATTTTTCGATTGTCCAAAACATGCTTGAGTCCTTTTTGAGAAAATAAAGCGCCCTAAATTTGCCTCACCTCAACCCCTCTCCGCAAGTTATGCCGGGGACTCCAGCACGATCATGCGCCGCACATACCGCTTAGCTGACCACCTCATTCAGTTTGCTGAGCAGTTTGCCGACCTTGAGCGGTTTGGGCAGCAGCGCGTTGAACCCGGCGATTCGTGCCTGCTCAATAACCCGGTCAGAGGCGTAAGCGGTGATGGCGACGACGGGCACCTGCGCCAATGTCGGATGGGCACGGATGACGCCCAACAAATCCCAACCATCTGGTTTGGGCATGGACAGATCGACTACGATCAGAGTTGGTTTCGTCGTATCCAGCAAGGCCAGACCCTGTATACCGCTGGACGCGCGGTGTACCTGTGCCCCATTGAGCGTCAGCATGTCGTGAACCAGATTCAGGCTGTCCGGTTCATCATCAACTAAAATAACAATCCACTGCGTTATATTGCTCATTGACTCCCCTGGCTGGCCGTTTTTGCCGTCACTTCCGGCACGTTTTCGATAGACGCGCCAGAAGCCCCGTTCGCAGGTTTAGCAACGGCAGACACGCTGATAGGCGCACTCACTTCGATACTGTCAGGCCTGGTGGTAAAGGCCTTCACACACTCAGTCAGGGCGTCCAGCAGCGTTTTCACCCGAAACGGTTTGGTGATATACGCATCGAACCCGGCAGCACGCACTTTATCGGCGTCGCTGGGCATGGCCGCTGCTGTGAGTGCCACAATCGGCATCGCGTTCAGTTCGGGGCGGGCGCGCAGTCGGCGGTGCATCTCCCAGCCATCAATGCGCGGCATTCCCAGATCGAGCAGCACCATATTCGGCTTAAACGTCTCGACCATCTGCAAGCCGACTTCGCCATCTTTGGCTTTGGCCGTCTTAGCACCGCTGAACTCCAGAAAATCGGAAGCCAGATTCAAATTGTCGGGTTCATCATCGACGATCAAAATACGCCAGGTAGTAATATCCATTGTGAGTTCTGTGTTGCCTTCCATGCTTTATACCTCCAATTTCTCTGCGGCGGGTGCAGTCTCGGCCACCAGCAAGGGCAGTACCACTATGAAGGTACTGCCCTTGCCGATTTCGCTTTGCACCCGCACCGTACCGCCCATCAGCGTAGCGAGTTTGCGGACAATCGCCAGCCCCAAACCCGTACCACCGTATTCGCGCTTGGCTGAGCCATCAACCTGGCGAAATTCGTCAAAAATATAGTCGAGGGCGTGCGCCGGAATGCCGATCCCGGTATCGGTCACGGCCAACGTCCACTGTGCATCCTCTGAGCGGGCAAATCGCACACTCACCCCTCCACTTTCGGTGAACCGAATGGCATTGCCCACTAAGTTAGTCAGAATCTGCTCCAGACGTTTCGCATCCCCTTGTAAGTGAAGTGGCAGCGCGGGGTCAATCTGCGTCTCGAAGCGTAAGCCTTTTTGATCGGCCAAACTGCTGATGCGGCTTTCGATGCCGCTCAACAGTTCCGCCGGGGAAAATGGCTCATTGTTAATATCCAGCCGCGACGCTTCGATCTTGGCAATATCCAGCACATCGTTGATGAGTGCCAACAGCCGTTCGCCATTGGCAACGACGCGCTGTAGATAATCTTCCTGCTTGTCCGTCACCTTGCCAGTCAGTCCAGTCAGCATCAAATCGGTGTAGCCAATGATGGCGTTGAGCGGCGTTCGTAGTTCGTGGGACATGGTCGCCAGGAATTCACTTTTCAGACGGCTGGCTTCTTCGGCACGGGTACGCGCTTCGGCTAACTGCTGATTGGTCTGTAACAGTGCGTCGTTTTGTGCTTTGATCTGTTCCGCCGCACGCTTCAATTCGCTGATCTCGTGCAGCACGAACAAGCGCCCGGTCAGCCTGCCCTGGCGATCTGTCAACGGTGAAATCCGTAGTTGAAAGTGCCGTGCCTGAGCATCTTTGCCGAGCGTGATCTCGGTGCGCGCTTCGGGTACGTCGCGGAACTGACTGATCAAATCGGACATCCCGACCAGCACTTCACCGGCAGGCTGACCGAGAAGGGGTGCTGCGCTTGTCCGATTGAGCAGGCTGAGCGCCGCCGGGTTGATGTCCACGATACGCCGGCGCGCATCGACCACCAGCACCGCGTCGCTGATGCCCTCAAAGACGCGATCCCGCGCAACGGGTGCAATATCGATCAGGCGAAAGCGAACCAGACTCCAGCCGAGTGACAGGCCAGTAATCGTGAATGCAAACGTCGTTAAATCGAGCTTTGGAAACGGATTCAGGCCGCTGATGTACAGGAAATTGGCAACCCAGGGTGCAAACGTGCCGATCAGCAGCGTGACGGTTTGGCCGCGATAGACACCCGGCGAACGGATCAGTGCCTGAATGAGCAGAAAGGTGCTGATGACCAGCAGAATATATGAATAAATGGAGTGCGCCCAAAAGCCATAGTTTTTGACGACATTCAACAGCGCAAATGAACCACTGGTATCAATCGTGCGGCTGATCCATACGATATGCAGCCATTGATCGGCCCATACACCAATGAGCAGCAAGACCGGTTCAACCGCCAGCAGCGCCAATCGCCGCCGCGTGAGCCATTTTTCGCGCCCTGTATACTGCAGCATAAAGACGAACCAGGCGGCGGGAATCAGGACAATCGCCACATACTGTATATTCGCCAGAATCAGTTCCGATTGCTGATCGGCGGTTGATAATTCAGCGGCATAAAAGAATGACCAGCCGCCGACGGCCAGCATCAGGATTACGAATGGGACAACGCCGGCACCGGGGCGACGCTGCCAGATGAGGGCGGCCACTGCCCATGCTGTGAGCGCCGCAAAGAGCAGCGGCAGCAGGTAAGGGGTATATTGAAAGTCAATCATATTTATACAATCTGCCGGATGGCTTGCAAAGGCAATGTTAGATGATGTGTAATGTGTCAGTGTACAACAAGTATCCAGTTTTATGCACAGTGTTCGTGTGAATTTTCCGCGAATTTTTGGGTAAGCAATGCCGTGTCTTTGAAGATTATCCATCAAACTAACGGAAAAAAGGTCATGCGCCGCAAAATTCCGCAGGCGTTATAATCAAACACCCGAAGGAGATACCAGTTTGACCGATACACCTGCATTTACGATTGAAGATGTGCATGTCCGCTACCATGACGGACAGGAAGCACTCAAGGGCATTTCGATGACGATTCCGGCACGGCAGATTACCACCATCATTGGGCCATCGGGCTGTGGCAAAACGACTCTGCTCAAGACCTTGAACCGTCTGCTTGAAGTCGAGGATGATGTGACATTGAGCGGGCGCGTCCTGCTGTATGGCGAAGATATTTACGCGCCCGGAATTGATCCGACAGAGGTTC
Source organism: Aggregatilineales bacterium (assembly GCA_038239365.1). Taxonomy (GTDB): domain Bacteria; phylum Chloroflexota; class Anaerolineae; order Aggregatilineales; family UBA2796; genus JBBRMW01. Next base: position 3,509 of record JBBSEU010000293.1, on the reverse strand, counting down.
GCCGCCGTGTGGGTCTATTGGCACAGCGCCCGTTTCCGCTGCCCATGTCGATCTACGATAATGTGGCCTATGGGCCGCGTTTGCATGGCATGGTCAACGGCAAAGCCGAGACTGATGAGCGTGTGCAATATTATTTGGAACTGGCCGGATTGTGGGATGAAGTCAAGGATCGGCTGAGCGCGCCCGCCACTCGGCTTTCGGTGGGGCAGCAGCAGCGGTTGTGTCTGGCGCGTGGGTTGGCACTCGAACCGGAAGTGCTGCTGTGCGACGAATCGACGGCCTCACTCGATCCGATCTCCGCGCAGCACATCGAAGATCGGCTGCTGCTGCTCAAAGAGCATTACACGATTGTGCTGGTGACGCACACCTTGCGACAGGCACGGCGCTTGGCGGATCGGGCGGCGTTTTTCTGGCTGGGTGAAATGGTTGAATATGGTGACGCGAAGCAGGTCTTTGATGCACCCGTTCAGGAACGCACCCGCGCCTACGTGGAAGGGCGCTGAGTCGTCAAAAATAAGCCGAAATAAAAAAGAGACACAACCCAAATTGTGTCTCTTTCTGTGTGCCGAGGACTGGACTTGAACCAGCGACCCTGCGATTTTCAGTCGCATGCTACTACCAACTGAGCTACCTCGGCGCGCCCATTTATAGTATCAGTTTTTGGCAATGTGTCAAGACTGTAGTACGGCGCTACTCCGGTTTGTGCGGCAGCCACGTTGGCGCTGCAAAGATCACCGACAATGATAGCTGTAAACCGGGCAGCAGATCAGCCGCGTCTACCATCTCTGAACCGCGATAGGTGCGAACTGTCGAGTCGCCCTTGCGGTACTGATGCAGTTCTTTCGGACCTGAATACAGCACCCATACCTGTTCCGTTCCGACGGCCAGATACTTACGAACTTTCTCAAGGAGTTCATTGCCATCATTACCGGGCGACATCACTTCAACAGCCAGCGTCGGCGCGTAGGGAAATGGCAGGTTAATATCCCAACTGGCGGGAATATCCTCTTTACGTGTAAAGGATACATCCGGCACAAACGAATCCCGTAATCCATACGGCGGCTCACCGGGTTTGAGCATCAGGAACATGAACCCACCGCCAAAAACCATACCGAGTTGATGCGTCTGATTGTGGGCTTCCAGTGCAAAGTACACCCGGCTGGCAACAATTACATGCAAACCACCGTTGGGTGACATTTCCCTGATCTCCCCATTGATGACTTCAACGCGCGCATTCGAGCCAAGCCGCATCAGTTCATCCAGACTCACGGTACGAGAAACAATTGCGTCCATTTTTGCCAGGTCTCCGCACGGATCAATGGGCTAAGTTTATCACAAAGGCGTGCCCCTTGCGGTTTAACACGCGCCGATTACAATGTGCGGTGCTTTATCTTTGATCTCGGAGAGTCGCCATGTATACCCGTGAGCAGGCAATCGTGCGGCGTGATCGCAAAGTGCGCGGCACTATGGGCGGCATCGCCCCAATGTGGTTAGTCAATGATGAATTCCGTCCAGCCGAAGAAAGCTGCCTGTTTGATCTGGTCTTTCAGCACTCGCGCTATGGCTGGGTTCGGCAGCGATATAAATATGACGCCTTCAACGATGTGTTGTATCACATGGGCGAAAGCCGCATGAGAGAAACCGAAACGCTTCCGATTCTGGAAACCGAACCGTATTTGCCGGGTGAAGTGGCGACAGCGGTTCCGGTCAATCCACAAGAGCGTGAAAGCCCGCCGCTGCCACCACCGCCAACGAAGGGCTAGCCGCGTGCGATGATCTCTCGGAAACGCCCGTAAGCGTCGTCCCAGCCCGACGGATTCGGAATGTAACGTGTGGGAGTTACCGACGCGCGAAGCACTTCTCGACCTTGTGCTACCGAGTCCAGTTTGCCGAGTGCCACCAACTGCATCAGCGCGTTACCGAGTCCGGTGGCTTCCGCCGGACCCGCTAACACCTCACGGTTTGTGGCGTTGGCGGCCATCTGGCACAACAGCTTGTTATTCGAGCCGCCGCCGATGATGTGCAATACATCCACCGTCTGACCTGTCAGCCCGATCAGCCGTTCCAGCACAAACCGATATTTCAAGGCCAGACTCTCGAAAATACAGCGGGTGATCGCGCCTGCATCTTCGGGGATAGGCTGCCCGGTACGGGTGCAATACGCCCTGATCCGTTCGGGCATATCGCCCGGTGGCAGAAATTCGGGCGCATCAGGATCGATCAATGCGACAAAGGGCGCAGCCTGACTTGCCAGCGTGACCAATGTATCATAGTCGTACTGAATGCCTTGCGCTGCCCATGCCCGCCGCGATTCCTGAATCAGCCACAGGCCAACGATATTTTTGAGCAGGCGATAAGTGCCTTCGACGCCACCTTCGTTGGTGATATTGGCGGAACGCGCCGCATCGTTGATGATCGGTACAGGCGACTCCAGGCCGAGTAGTGACCACGTTCCACTGGATAGGTAGGCATAGTTTTTGGTTGAGGTGGGTACTGCAACGACGGCACTGGCTGTATCATGTGTGGCAGGCGCGATCAGTTCAACGCCGCGCAGTGGATGATCGGCCAACGTGATCGCCCCTAAGCGTGTTCCGGGCTGCACGATTTGCGGAAAAATGTGTCCCGGCACACCCAGTTTTGCCAGCAGATCGAATGCCCAGGTATTGCGGCGCGGATCGAAACACTGCGACGTTGTGACGTTGGTAAATTCACAAACCGATGAACCGCTCAGCCAATGGTTGATCAGATCAGGGATCATCAGTACCGATTTGGCGCGCATGAACAATTCGGGATCGTGTTGGGCATACCAGAACATTTGAAAGAGCGTATTGATCGACATATTCTGAATGCCCGTCGCATCGAATATTTCCGGCCAGGACGTGCGCGCAAACAGGTCTTCAACGTTTTTGGGCGCGTTGCGTGCGCCATCTCGATAGTGGATCGGATCGAATAGCAGGTTGCCCGCAGCATCCAGGAAGCCGTGATCGACGCCCCACGTATCGACACCTACGCTCATTGGCTTAGAATCAGCGGCCAGTCCCAGACCTGTAGCAATATCGGCCTGCAATTGTGACCAGTTCCAGCGCAAATGACCGTCCAAGGTGTGGGGCGTGTTGGCAAAGCGATGCACCTCACGCGAGGTCAGATGTTCACCGTCAAAGTCGTGAACCAGCACGCGCCCACTTTCCGCACCCAAATCCAGCGCCACGACAGAAAGATTCGCCATCAAAATAGCCTCCAATAAAATTAAGCGGAAAATATAATCCCTTGCTTCATGGTAACGATTAACACCGGACACAGGCAAATTTGAAATTCTGGAAAAAGTACGGCACGCTTAGCGGTATCTGCTGCGTTGGTAACATGGCGGATTAATCGGACAACAGGAGTAACGGATTGATGTTGCGTGTGAATTTTCGGAAGGCGCTCGTTTTTGGATTAATCGCGCTGCTGGCGTTCGTGACGTTCGGATCGCTGGCACAGAGCGGTTCGGCACAGACTTCGCCGCCGCT
>JBBSEU010000292.1:0-6937 GCA_038239365.1 Aggregatilineales bacterium | reverse complement strand
TCCAACAACTCACCAATGCGCGCCTGCCTCTCGCCTTTTTCACGCAGCCGTATCACCCGTTCTCTCAAATCCGTTGAATACCCGCTCATCGTTCCTCCTCAAGAAACGATTTTAGCTCATTCTACTTGATTTCCGCTCTAGGGGGTCAATATCGGCACGGATCGTGCTAACAATCGTAACTGAACCTTCGGCAGAATGCCTAAATAGTGTGTTGTCAATCCGAACCCACACAATTGACAAATCAGCAACGGTGTGTAAGATGTACGCTGACAAGTCTCTTGTGTAGCGCCGCGCATTTCAGGAGAAGAGAATATGCCCGTTAAACGCCGTATCATCAGTTTATTATCGGTTCCACTGCTCATCGTCGCACTCGCCGCGTGCGCCAGCCCAGCGTCAACTGCAACGCCGCAACCTCTGCCCACCAGAACGACTGCCCCAACAGTAGCCGCAACGAGCGGCGCAGCAACAATGGCTGCGACCACTGCTGCCACGACTGCCCCAACAGTCAAGGCAACGACAGCGGCCACCAGTGCTGCAACAACGGCTGCGACCACTGCCGCCACGACTGCCGCAACAAGCGGCGCAGCAACAATGGCTGCGACCACTGCTGCCACGACTGCCCCAACAGTCAAGGCAACTACCGCTGCAACGGCTAATGCTCCGGCTGCGGTCACCATGGCTGCAACAAGTGGTACCGCAACAATGGCCGCCACAGTTAAAGTTGCTCAGGCCGTAACATCGGCAGCCTCGACAATGGCTGCCACGATGAAGGCGACCACCGCTGCAACAGCAATGACCAGTGCATCAACGATGGCCGCTACAATGAAGGCCACTACCGCTGCAACAATGGCAATGACCAGCGCACCAACTACGATGGCCGCCACCATGATGGCAACGATGGCTGCTACAATGAAAGCCACTACCGCTGCAACAATGGCAATGACCAGCGCACCAACTACGATGGCCGCCACCATGAAAGCTACCACCGCTGCCACCATGGCTGCAACCGCCGCTGTTCCGACAGTGGTTGCAGTGGTGCCGACAGTTGCAACGATGGCCGCGACCATGAAGGCAACTGTTGCCGCAACCACCGCCGTACCAACAGTTGCTACAACAGCAGCGCCGACGATGGCCGCAACCATGAAGGCAACCGTTGCCGCTACGATGGCACCAACAATGGCTGCGACGATGGCCGCAACCTCGGCAGCCGTGAGTGGTAAAGCGTGTGCGCCAAGCAATGTTGCGCGCGTCGCCAGCGATGCCAGCTTCCAACCGTTTGAGAGTGTCAATGATAAGACGAAGGCGATTGAAGGCTTCGACATTGACCTGCTCAACGCAATTGCCAAGTCGCAGGGCTTCTCGGCCACCTACACCAACGAAAACTTCGACACGATCTTCGCAAAGCTGGCACAGGGCGACTACGACCTGGTGATCAGCTCCGCCACGATCACCGCTGAACGTCAGAAGACAGTGGATTTCAGCAACCCATACTTCGTCAGCAGCCAGGCGATTGTGATCCGCAAGGACGACAACGCCAAGTACAAGGCAATTGGCGATCTGGAAGGTCTGAAGATCGGTGTCCAGAAGGGCACGACAGGTGAAGAATTTGCTGGTAAGAACATCAAGAACGGTAAGCTGAGCAGCTTCACCCTTGCACCACAGGCACTCCAGGCACTTGCCAACAAAGATGTGGACGCGGTCATCATCGACACACCCGTTGCGTTGAACATCATCGCCTCGCAGCCGACCCTGAACCTGATCGTCATCAAGGGCGATCTGACAGTTGAGCCACTGGGCATCGCGGTACGTAAAGACTGCGGCGACCTGCTGAACAAGGTCAATGCGGGCTTGCGCGCGATTGTTGCAGACGGCACGTACAACACGATCTACCGCAAGTATTTCGGTGAAGACGCGCCTGCCGCGTTCATGTCGGGAGCTTCGCCATCCGGCACGAAGGCTGCTACCGCTATGGCAGCAACGATGGCCGCTACCATGGCACCAACAACGGCTGCTGCCACAATGGCCGCTACCATGGCCGCAACTGCCACCAAGTAAGATAACGTCTGATCTTTTCGCGCCGGGCAACATACCCGGCGCGACTCTTTTTATTTTCAAGACATGGTAATTTTTTGCAATGATCGATGATCCATCTTCTCAAAACCCTCTTTTACAACCGCCCGGTGTAACCCCGCTGCCCAGTTCGCTCGAAACCCTGGCTATCCGCGTAAGTCGCTGGCCGTGGTGGTTAATCATCCTGTTGATCGGTTTGGTGGTGGCGTTTTATGGCATCCTCACCACGCCCGACTATCACCGTGCGCTGATTTACGTAACCAATGATCCACAGATCAGCACAACGGATTTCAAGACAGTAACCTACATTCTCAATCTGAACGGGCAAACGCAAAGAGTCTCCGGTACTGTGGTTTCGCAAAGTGACGATGCGATCACAATCCGCACGGTAAACCCCCAGTCGGAAACAGTTGCTAAAAACAGTGTCACCAGTGTCCAAAAGTCATGCCCGCCCGGTATAGTCAAAGGTGGCTGTGAGCAAATGGCACTCATCGCACTGCACACCGATGCGCGAACGGTGAAAGGTAGTTTCTACACCGAATCGGCGACGGAGTATCGTATTCAACTTCCCGACGGGTCACTAGTTGCGGTCAAGAAACTAGATGTTCGCAGCACGGAACAGCGTAACCCGGCAGGCTGCCAACCCGATATAAAAGGCGGTTGCGAAATTACAGTCACAATTCCGCCAACTGACATCACTGGAACCCTGCTCTCCGAAACGGACACTGCGTACACTGTTCAGACAGTGCCGCCTGAATTCATCACCATCAAACCTGCCGACATTGTGAGCATTATCAGTGAAAACGCCGGACAATGTGCGCTCAACAATCTGGCAAGCTGTCAAGCTGGTATCTTCCTGACCGCATTTTTGGCAATTATCGCTTATACACTGGCGGTTCTGATTGGCCTGATCATTTCCCTGATGCGAATCTCCACCAACCCGTTTTTCAAGAACTTCGCTACACTTTATGTTGAAGTAGTACGCGGCATCCCGATCCTGGTCATTTTGTTGATCTTCTTTTTTGGCATTGGTCCCTGGGTACAAAATAGCCTGCATCTGCCAATGCCCGATTACTTGCGCGGTATCCTCGGACTGGCGTTCGCCTATGGCGCATTTTTGGCTGAAATTTTTCGGGCGGGCATTCAAAGCATCAGCCGGGGACAGATGGAAGCGGCGCGCAGTCTGGGCATGACCTACTTTCAGGCGATGCGCCATGTGATCTTGCCCCAGGCGATTCGCGTGGTATTGCCGCCGCTGGGCAATGACTTCATCGCTATGCTCAAGGATACGTCGCTGGTTGCCATTATTTCGCTCAACGAAATGACCCAGTTGGCGAGTTTGCTCAATGGCCGCACTTATAAACCCTTTGAGGCCTTCCTGACAATCGCCGTTCTATACCTGGTTATGACGTTAGCGTTGTCCTTCTTTGTGCGCGTGATCGAACACCGGATGCGCTTACCAGCCTGATCATGTTTTGAAAGTAACTACGTCATGCAAACTGATAAATCAATTATTCATGTGGCGAACGTCCACAAATATTTCAAAACATTGCGCGGCACGGTTCATGCGCTGCGCGGCGTGAGCCTCGATATTTACCCTGGCGAAGTTGTGACCGTGATTGGGCCGAGCGGATCGGGCAAATCAACGCTGCTGCGCTGCCTGAATCGCCTTGAAACGTTCGATGCGGGTTCGATCATCGTCGATGGTATTCCGCTGGACAGTGCCCAGAACATCAACAAAGTGCGTACCGAAGTGGGCATGGTCTTTCAGAGTTTCAACCTGTTCCCGGATCGCACGGCGCTGGACAATATCATGCTGGCACAGCGCGTCGTTCGCAAGCGCGATAAAGCCACTGCGCGCGATGTGGGGCACGAACTGCTCAACAAAGTGGGTATTCCCGATAAAGCTGATGCTTTCCCCGGTCAGTTATCGGGTGGGCAGCAGCAGCGCGTCGCCATTGCGCGGGCACTGGCGATGAACCCCAAGATCATGTTGTTCGATGAACCCACCAGCGCACTTGATCCTGAAATGATCAAGGAAGTGCTGGACGTGATGCTCGATCTGGCGCGTGAAGGAATGACGATGGTGGTGGTCAGCCACGAAATGGGCTTTGCGCGCGCCGCTTCCAACCGCTCGATCTTCATGGATCAGGGTGAGATCGTGGAGATGGGCACGCCCAATGAAGTATTTGGCAACCCCAAGCAGGCTCGAACCAAACTATTCTTGAGCAAAATTTTGAAGGGGTAGTCTTGCCGGGGAATCGATTCCCCGGCAAGCATCCTCAAAACGGAATATCCTCGTCGGTACTCAGATTTTCGATCAGCTCCAACAGCGCGTCCTCGGCGGGTGAAGTGTCGTGCATCGACGCCGCCTTCTCATCGCCTTCGCGGAGTTCTTCGAGCAGCATATCCGCTAACATCGCCATTTCATCAAAAGCCGCCTGTGTGCGTTCAGTGTAGCGGAAAATATCCCAAAGTTCGTCTTTGGCTGCGTCGAGATCGCCCGCCTTGAGGTACTCAATGGTACGATACAGGCGCGATACGAGTTGGCCTTCATCCTTGTAATATTTCTCTACTAATACGGATTCCGGCAAAACAATAGTCGTTTGCGTTAACCTCACGCCAGCCTCGCTGCGCTTGACTCCCCCTCTCTGTAAACGGAGAGGGGGTTGGGGGTGAGGTCAATTCGATACTGATCAAGCGGAATCCGTATAACTCCTCGACCCGTTTCATTGTGGCGTCCTTCCGGTGATTGTGATCTCACGCGGACGCATCCCATAGGCCAGCCGCATCGCTTCAACTTCGGCATCGATGCGCTCATAACGGGCTTGCAAACGTGCTGACGCGATTTCAAGATAGGCGGCTACTCGTGCCATATGCGATACGGGAGGGGTTGGAGTCGATGGTGGAACGGCTTTGGGCGCACATAGCAGCCCGGCGATTTGAGGCGCGCACAACATGAGACGCGGCGGAAATGGGGAATATGAAACTACTGGCGATTGATGTACAATGCTCATCAGGATACCTCTTTTATCCTACCCGGCGGGAACCTGTTTACGCAGGTTTCTGCCAATTTTCGAATAAATATCGGCTCAATTAAACCGATCTGTGTTCAATAATAATGGGGATTTATTGTGTTGTCAAGGGGTTGCGAAAACCTGTGTCTGATCAATTGTCCTGGCGGGTAGATCGTCTGCGCGAACTGCGCGAAAAGCGGGGTTGGTCGCAACGCGAACTAGGCCGCATCTCTGGCGCTGGTCAAACGATGGTCACCAAATATGAACGTGGCGAAAACGAACCAAGCGGAACCGCAGTACGCCTATTAGCTGAAGCATTAGGCGTTAGTGCCGATTATCTGTTAGGCATGACCGACGATCCACGCCCTAAAATTGTGGATGATGCGAACATGAGCGAAGACGAACGTGCCGTGTTAGAAGCGTTTCGGCGCGAAAGCTGGCGGGGTCTCGTGCGTCTGGTTGCGGATCGGATGCCGGAATAACCCGCTGGGATGTTGCTCCCAAACCGACACTTGCATCGCCTCTCGACTCAGGCCTTCACCTCATACTCAAAAGTTGACCGAACGTTCTAAATCGCGGATAATTACCCATCCTATCCGCGTCCTTTTTCGGAGGTTTTCGGAAGCCGAATGGCTCAAGACTCATCGGTTCTTTTTGAGCGGCATGTTGCCCGATTGCTGCTCGTTCTGTACTACTGCGGACGCCCCACCAACAGCCTTTTCGATGCAGAAACCCGCCAAACCGACTCGATCTGGCAGCTTCAACAGTTCGACTTCTGGGTACGCGAACCCGGTCATCTGGCACTGGCTTTGATGAGTTTGCCACCTGAGCAGCTTGAACCACAGCGCGATCTACTGCGTGCGGCGCTGGATCGAATGATCGAGGATCGGCGGGCTAATGTGCGACGAGTGCCCTTGCCCGGCGCACCATACAATATCCTTGAAGATTTCGATTTCAGCCTTAGCTACCTGACCAGCCGCGCACTGTTGACGGATCGGCCTTCGTTCACCCGATCCCGCGCCAGTATGCACCAGATCGTGCTTGAGGCAGGTGGAATCGAGATCGTCCACAAAATTTTAGAGAACTGCCCGTCTTTTGACTGGTATCGGGCGCAGTCTGAGACAATTGCGGCGTTTTTCCCACTGCTGGAAAAGATCAATTTATCGGAAATGCCGTATCTGTTTCCTGACCTGTCACCGGCGCTGGCCGCCAGCGTGCCGCTCACGCCGTATATTGTGAAACGCTATCACGAGTTGTTTGGAGAATCCGTTGATGTTATCGTTTGAAAAACTTGTCCACGAAACCGCCCGCGTTTTGGCGCTCGAACACCTGGATATGACGCCTACAATCGTCCGCGAAGTGCTGCAAGACGCCGGGATCGATGAATGCTTGCGCGATGCCACTCCCGCGCCGCAAGGCCGTCTGACCGTTCACAGTGTCCGCATAATCGGTAATAAACTGCACGCCGACGGCACTTCGGAGCCGTTCGACTATGAGCGGGTGCTGGGCAGCGGACTTTGGGCATGGGTTGGGCACAACGGCGCAGGCAAATCGACGATTCTGGGCTGCATTCTGTGGGCGCTCACCGGGTCAGACAGCGGCATCCCAAAGCGCCTCAAGCCCTGGTTGCACGACATCGCGGTACAGTTCTCCGTCGGCGATGAGCCGTTCACCAGTCGCATCACCCGCACAGGTGATGGCATTGGTGGTGGCATTTTTCGCGGTTTGCTGGCCTTCGATCAGATCGATTTAGGAATCGTTGACGCAGTGGCGCGTTTTGCCAACAAAGACGAACTGCGCGAAGCGATAGATGTGTTCTTTATGAATCACCTGGGGATCACGACACTCCG
>JBBSEU010000291.1:0-6980 GCA_038239365.1 Aggregatilineales bacterium | reverse complement strand
GCTCGCTGGGGCTAAGCGGCTGCCCCATTACTAAACTGACCGATTCTGTTTCCAGTTTTTGGGGCGCATTACAATTGGTTCTCAAAACACCTGCTTGACAAAAACTAGATACCCGGTGTATAGTTTTCTTGAAATAAATTAGCATCGTAGTGTATAGGTTTTCATGTCGGTCAAATATACGCTTCTGGCACTGCTCTATCAACAGCCCATGCACGGCTACGAATTGGGCAAACAGTTGAATCTGGTCATCAATGCCGATTGGGATGTCAAACCGGGGCAAATTGCCAGCACATTGGCGCGACTCAAGGACGCGAATCTGGTGGACTACGAGATCGAGGAAACGTCCGACGCCCCGGATCGCAAGGTCTATCTCATCACGGATGCGGGGCGAAGCGAACTGGAAAGTTGGTACCTCACCCCGGAAGTCCGTGAATATCGTCTGGGGGATGCCTTCTATGTCAAGCTCGTCCTGAGTCTCGTCGGCGGGCCGGTCAGCCCGGAGCAGGTGTTGATGAGCCAGCGGCGCGAACTCTATCAGCAGTTGCACGAGGCTACCGAATTGAGCCGTCAGGCCAACCCGCGCACACAGCTTCCCTGGACGCTGCTGCTCGAAAGCGCGATCATGCACCTGGAAGCCGATTTGCGCTGGATCGAGATGTGCGAAGCGCGTCTTTCCGATCTGAAAAACTATTCACCGCCCAAACCTGCGCCCAAAGTTCGAGGCAGACCCCGTCGTAAGCCCGAACCCCAGTTAAGCAAATCCAACCCGTCCGAGACCTGAACTAATCGACATTAAGGATAAAGCAATGTCAATCATTCACACTGAGTCGCTCACGAAAATTTATGGAAGCCCCGACCAGCCGATCTATGCGCTGAATCAGGTCAATCTAAGCGTTGAGGAAGCGGAACTTGTCGCCATCATGGGGCCAAGCGGCTCTGGCAAAAGTACACTGCTCTATTTGTTAGGCGGCCTTGATCAACCCACCAGCGGCAAGGTCTGGCTGCGCGACGCCGATATGTCCGTAATGAAGGACGATGCACTGTCTCGTTTGCGCCGCGAGTCGCTTGGCTTCGTTTTCCAGTTTTTCAACCTTATTCCTGTGCTGACCGCGCGCGAAAACGTTGCTATGCCGCTGATTCTGGATGGCGTTGCCCGTGCTGAGGCGCTCAAACGCGCGGATGAATCGCTGGCGCGTGTTGGTTTATCTGATCGTGCATCGCACCGTCCATCGGAATTATCTGGTGGTCAGCAGCAGCGTGCCGCGCTTGCTCGTGCATTGATCGCCAAACCTGCCGTCATCCTGGCGGATGAACCAACGGGTAATTTGGACTCGCGCGCCAGTGATGAAGTCATTCAAATGCTGCGGCAAACCGTGGATCAATGGAAACAAACGATGATCCTGGTCACGCACGATCCGCGTGTGGCGGCCTACGCTGATCGGATTGTATTCCTCAAAGATGGCAAAGTGGCAGATGAAAATCGACTCAAGGGGCAGGGCAAGGCAGAGCAAATTCGAGAGCAGCTAACCAAAATGGCGCTCAGCTAAAAAGGTGCAATATGACCACTAAACCAAACTTCAGCGGGACGACCTGGCAAATGGCGCTCATGGCGCTGCGCTATCTGAATGGCCGCCGCCTGCGTACAACCCTGACCACACTGGCAATTGTCCTCGGTGTTGCGTTGATCTTTGCTATTAACCTGGGATTGCCCGCCATACAAGACGCCTTCAAACAGACCATGACCACTGTTTCGGGGGCGGACATCAGCATCACCAGTGCATCGGGCAATTCATTTGCGCCCGACAGTGTTTTGGCTCGTGTCGCGGCAGTGCCGCATGTTCAGGCTGTGATGGGTATTCTGCACCGACAGTTCAGCCTGCCAACGCTTGGCGGTAATGCGCTGGGCAATACGCCACAAATTGATCTGATCGGCATTGATTCGGCAAATGCCCAAAGTGTGCGCCAGTTCGTGATGAGTGATGGCCGCTTTTTGCAGCCGGGCGATCAGGGTAAAGCGGTTTTTCCGGCTGGCCTTGCTGAATTGTCAGGGCAACTCAAGGTTGGCACGACTTTCCCGCTGATTACGGCGGGCGGTTTGAAGGTCTACACAGTGATCGGGTTGCTGGCGGAGCAGGGCAATCTATCGACGCCTCAAATGTACGTTACATTGGCCGATGCCCAGGCTGCTTTCAATCAACCGGGACTAATCAATGCGGTTGAGGTATCGCTTGACGCTAACGCCGATAAAGCCGCTGTTTCGGCAGACATCCAACGCGCACTGGGCACTGGCTTTCAGCTTGATGTGGCGTCTAATGCGACGGATACCGTTGCCACATTACAGATCAGTTTCGCCGTATTAGACCTGATGGGATTGCTTGCGCTGTTCCTGGGTGCATTCCTGATCTTCAACACCTTCCGAACGGTGGTGATTGAACGTCACCATGATCTGGCAATGCTCCGTGCGATTGGCGCGACTCGGCGTCAGATTACCTTGATGATCCTGATCGAGAGCTTGCTTCAGGGCATTGCAGGTGCGCTGATCGGTTTGATACTGGGCTACCTGCTGGCGGTGGGACTGCTGAATGCCGTTAACCGGCTCTATGCCACCTACTTTGGTGCCATCCATCTACAACTGAGCATCAGCCTCTCGGCGGTTCTGCTTGCCGCCGGATTGGGGATGGCGACGGCGCTGATTGCGGGTTATTTGCCAGCGCGCTCTGCCAGCCGTACTTCACCATTGGAGGCACTGCGTCCGGCAACAACAGTCAGTGTTCAGCGCACCGCCCGCTGGAGTCTGATCGCGGGTGTAGTGCTGATGCTCTTAGCGGTTGGCCTGCTTGCCAGCGGCAGCAAGGGCGCAGCCAGCGGGGCACTGTTGTTTCTGCTCGGCATGGTGATCGCCGCGCCCGGTCTGATCATTCCAGTGGCACGACTGTTCAGTCCGCTGCTAACGCTCTGGTTTGCGCGTGAAGGCGATCTGGCACGCGGCAATCTGGTGCGTCAGCCAGGACGTGCGGCCATCACGGGCAGTACCCTGATGATTGGCCTGGCCGTGCTGATTATGATGGTTGCCGTCGTGAGTGCGCTCGGTGATTTAGTTACCAACCTGACCAACGACAGCTTTTCCAGTGATATTATTCTGCTTCCACAGGCACTTGGTGTGTACAACAACGTCGTGGGTGCAGACGACAGCCTTGCCGCACGCTTGAAAGCCTTGCCCGATACCCAAACAGTTGCCAGCCTGCGCTACGCTTCTGCCAAATCCAGCGACAAAAGCGTGCAGGTGTTGGGCATCGATCCGAATGCGTATCCAAAAGTTGCGGCACTTGACTTTAATCAAGGGCAGTTTGACACGGCTTTCGCAGCGTTGGAGAGCGGGCGCAATGCGATTCTCAGTCCACTCACCGTCTCTGCGCTGCACGTCGATTTGGGCAGCGACCTTGTTCTGGAAACCGCTGATGGCTCACAGACCTATCATGTGGTGGGCGTTGCCAGTGATGTCTTGACCTTTAAGGTGAACGCGATCTTCATTTCGCAAGCCAATCTTGCGGCGGACTTCCACAAAAGTGAAGATATACTGCTCTTTCTCAATCTGAAGCCGGGTGCTGATAAGACTGCCGCGTTTGCGAATGTGCAGCAAGTCGCTCAGGACTATCCACAATTTACGGCACATTTGACCGGCCAGTACCGCGACGAATTGATCAAGACGACCAACAGTGCATTCTATGTGTTTTACGCACTTGCATTCCTGATTCTGATTCCGGCGGCACTGGGACTGCTTAATACCCTGACGATCAATATCCTCGAACGTACCCGTGAAATCGGGGTTGTGCGGGCGGTAGGTGGCAGTAGAGGGCAGGTGCGGCGCATCGTGACCGCTGAGGCGCTGCTGCTCGGCATTTTTAGTTCCGCGATGGGCGTCCTTGCCGGAGTCGCCATGAGCTACGGTTTCGTGGGCGCTTTTAGTACCATCGGTTGGAAAGTGTCCTACACATTCCCGTTGATGGGCATTATCGCGGCGGTGATCATCGGCGTACTGTTGGCGCTCTTTGCCGCCATCCTGCCCGCCCGCAGCGCGGCCAAGCTGGACATCATCCGTGCGCTGCAATACGAGTAGTTAATCCGTGCAGCGATGCAGCCAGAGCAAATCATTTCGCAGCGGTTGAATGTCCTCTCCCACTGCGTGCCAGTGACGGGTCAGCGCCCGCAATTGCAGTGTGACAAGGCGTAGACTGCCTGTCCCTAAATTAAACTGGCGACACAGATAGCGACTCCAGGCATCCAGAACCACATCCGAGTGGTTCTGGATAATCGATAGTTCAAAGGCAGCCCATCGATAATCCGTCAGGCCGTTGCGGGCGGGCGGAATCTCGTTTACAGGCGGATCGCCCGTTCGCAGATCAAGATGTGACCCGTTCTCAAAAATGCCGATGCTGCTCACTGACCAGTCGATGGCTAGCGGGATCGGCGCGAATAACTGCCAGTGCTGCTGAAGGCCAATCGCACTCAGGAGCGTAGATATAGATGGCGTCAACGCTGGCATAATCGCTAATCCGGCCTGTCGTAAATCATCCGCATTGTGCCAGATAACGATCAGCATGATGGTCACCAGGGCAATGGGCAGCACCAATTTTCTGGGTGTCGCCTGCGCTTCTACTGTATTGCTGACAGGCCGCGCGAAAAAAGGTAGATAGCTTACCTCGAATACCAGCAAAAAATCGAACAGAAGGGTTGTCATCGCTAAGGCAATGCCCAGATGCAGCAATAGAGCAAGGATTAAGCCAAGCCGCCGCAAATGGGGTTGACCCAACGGGAAAAATACCAGCAGCGGAAAAGCCAGTTCCGTAAACATAACCCCATATGTCAGCAGCCGTAAAAAGCCATCAGGCGTGCTACTTGCCAGCCAATGACCAAAGGGGCGAAGCATAGAGTCAAGTTGCAACACCTGAAATACAGCATCCCCGCTGCGCCAGGGTTGACCGAGTACCTTAAACAAGCCTGTCATCAAATAGGCCAGCGCCACCTGACTTTGTAGCAGCCAGACAGGTAAAGCACTGATCGTATTGACAGACTCCGGCGCGTTTGACTGCTTGCAGCGTCGATCCCGCCATGTGAAATCGCGGTCAAGCGGGATGAACATCATCCAAAAACTGAGCAGGCGCAGCAGTGTATCGGCACCGCTCAGGATAAGTGGGTTACGCTCCTGAACGGAAATGATCAAGATGAAATTAAGGATAGTCATCAATCGGGTGCGGACGCCGAACATCAGCAGCACAGCGACGATCCCCCACACCGCGAATAGCATTGACGCCATCCAGGGTGCAGGGAGCATATCCAGCAGCGATACACGAAACTGACTGTTGAGTGCGCTTCTTGGAAAGACGCCTGAATCGCTGTAAAAGACCTCCGCCAATGGCAGGTGCAGCAGCGCCTCTTTGAACAGGATCAACGCGATCCCGATCCGAAATGCGCTGAGCGGGCGACTATCGAGTCGTCTAAACCACACGCTTCGACTTGTCAGCGCGTCTTTCCGGCAAAACTCATCCCCGTTGAGCTAAACTTGATATTGTTACCGGCAAAACCCGTTGCGGCACTCACTACGGCGACGGGCAGCGAACTTATTTGCCGCTCTTTAACTTCGACGCCCGCCGCCAGAAACGTCGGGATTTTTCCGGTGATCATCACCACCGCCAGATTGCCCACCGTGCTGATTGCCATGCCCTGGGCAGTTTCGAGCGGCTGCCAATCTTCGGAAGCGGTATTGCGCGTCAAAAGCTGGACAGTCATTCCCGGTGTCAATATTTGACGGGTCGGCAAACCGATCAGAATAGGCTTCGTCAATGTGACAGGCGCATCGCTCTCAACTTTGACGAGCGCGCACCACCATGTTTCAGCCGACGACTTGGGAGTCGTCTGATCGGTGAACGGTAATCGGGTGAAGTGGAGCGTGATCGGATCCGATACGGCCTTATCCGGTACATAGACGGCGATACCGGTATCGCCAACAAAAACTGGCTGTGCATTTCCCTGAGCATCAATGGTGCCCAACGATGTAATCTGAATATCGCCACTTTCGACAAACGGCATGAGGCTTCCGGTTAGCTGATCAGCTTTGACGCTGCCACTGCTCGGTTCTGTCCAGATCACAGTTGCATCAGTGCTGGCTGGCGGTTTCTTAAAATCGGTGGGGAAGGTTACGCGGTAAGTAAACGGTCCAACAATGGTCGCTGCATCCAATTTACTCACTTGCCATTGCACTGTGTTTTTTTCGGGGGTTGCAACCAGAACGGCATTAGCAGGTGCAATCACGGCGGCAGCGGATACTGCCTCAGCGGGAATGGTGCTACTAACCGTGACATTTGTAAGGGGCTGCTGTCCGCTTGCAATTAAGACACTGTACAGGATAGTGCCATCACTTTGCAGCACGCCCTGACTGTAAGCCACTAACGGTTGATCGTCAGCACGGATGGAGTCTACCGAGAACGAACTGAAAACGAAGGTAAGGGCAACACTGATGATTATAATGCGCGAAATTCGAGAGTACATAACGCCCACTTTCTGGCATTTTGCCCGTTCGCTATTTCAAGACATCTTCATTATAGGCATTTTTCAAGATTCGGCTCAAATGGTTGACGCCACGCGCCGCCGGAAGCATACTTTTGTTCATGCTTCTTATTCGACGTTTTGTGTCCTCGGCATTCTTGACCGCGATACTCGGTATGTGCCTTTGTATCCTGGCACGAGAAGCAATGACCCCTGCCATTCAGTCCTTGTATGGTGACAATCCCAATGTTTTTTATGCTCCGGCACATTTCGGTGATGCCCGCCAATATGTCTTCATGTAACTGCTCAGGCAGGGGAAAGACAAGGTGGATAAAAAGGAGTTCCAGCAAAAGCGGATTCAAGGGCGTGTAAGGCAGTGAGGCCATTTTTGCGCGCGGTAGACAAGTAGCCACGAATGGCGCAGAAAGCATGAGCGC
>JBBSEU010000290.1:0-7118 GCA_038239365.1 Aggregatilineales bacterium | reverse complement strand
CTGATGATTTTGCATTAGCAGAGAGTGCAGCATTTGCGCGTACTGCTGCTCAAACAGCCGTTGTGCTTCATCGTACAGTTCCAGATCGAGTCGAGTTAGCTCAATCAAGGTTTTCAAGGTTTGCGGCGCAATATCTTCACGACGCAGCCGATTGGGTGATACATTATAGTTTTGTACTGTCGAAACAGGCCGCCAGCCCATCCGAGAGCAGAGCAGTTGCAGCGTTTCAGTAAATCGTTCGGTCAGGCCAACAACCGCAAATTCGCGCAGACGCTGCTTTGCCAACTGAACGTCCGTGCCCACTTCCTTTGCCAGAACCGCATCTTCGATGGTGTTGATCGCGCGGTCAAAATGAGCGCCGAGGAAGCGTGTTTGAAGATTCTCAATACTTGGACGGGTGGCCTCACTTTGGATAAATTCATCCAGGCTCATCGCGGGAACGGGCTTATCCGGCCAATCCCTTCGGCCAAACGGGTCAAGCGGGATACGGCGCATCTGCTCATACTGTGAAATCGCCCGTTCGATGGGATCGCGCACGATGGTAATGAAGATCGGCTTTTCGGGCAGCACGTTGAACAACTCGTAGAAGGTATGCCCGGAGAGCAGCTTGTAGCGCGTCAGATCAGGGGGTTCATTCGGGAGGTCATTCCAGAGTGGGATGTAGCAACAATCGGACTGACAATAGATGCGGTTTAGTACCTGATTGAGCGTCGTACCGGCGGCTTTCGGCAGATGCAGAAAAGCAAGCTGAGGTATAACGGATAGCGGTTTAGCCATTGTTGACGATTGACTCGTGGGAGAAAATATGTAATTGGCAACACTGTACAACATAATTCGGCATTTAACATTCGGAAAAAGCGCCGAATGTTAAATTTTTGTAAAATTTGAGATTGAGCATAAACCAATGACCTTGATTTTGGGCATCGAAACCAGTTGCGATGAAACGAGCGCCGCCGTTGTGCGTGACGGTCAGCGCATTCTCTCTAACGTGATCGCTTCACAGATCGATCTGCACAGTCGCTATGGCGGGGTTTTTCCCGAAGTGGCATCACGGGCGCATGTCGAAGCGATCAGCGCCGTTGTGCAAGAGGCAATGAATGAGGCAAATGTTACGGCGGCGCAGATTGATGCGGTTGCCGTGACACGCGGCCCCGGTTTGGCCGGGTCACTGCTCGTCGGCGTCAACTTTGCTAAGGGGTTGGCGCTGGGCTGGGCTAAACCACTAATCGGCGTCAACCATATTGAAGGCCATGTGTACAGCTTATGGCTGGATGAAAACGCGCCGGAAATCGTGTTCCCGGTGTTGTGCCTGATCGTCTCCGGCGGGCATACCGAACTGATTCAGATGAGCGGGCACGGCCAGTACCGACTGATCGGGAATACGCTCGATGACGCAGCGGGTGAAGCCTTCGATAAAGTGGGGCGCGTGCTTGGGCTGCCCTACCCCGGCGGCCCGGCCATTGATAAGGCCGCCCGCGAAGGGGATGCCGAAGCGTTTTCGTTTGCACGTGCCATGCAGGACGAAAGTTTCAACTTCAGTTTTTCGGGGCTGAAAACGGCAGTGATGCGTGCCGTTCAAGCGCCACCCGCCGATGGCAAGCGTACACGCGGTGTCGAGTCGATGGATGCCGGAAAGCTAAAAGCCGATCTGAATATCGCTGATGCTGCCGCCAGCTTTCAGGCCGCCGCCGTCGATCAACTGGTCGAAAAGACGATCCGCGCAGCAAAGGCCTATGCTGCCACTGAAATTTTCATGGCGGGCGGTGTGAGTGCCAATAGCCTACTCCGCAAAGAGATGCAGCGCCGAACCGATCTGCCGGTTCGCTATCCGACACTGCGTTTGTGTACGGATAACGCGGCCATGATCGCGGCAGCAGGTTATCATCGCTTTCTGGCAGGGCAGCGCGATGATTGGGCTATGGACGTGCAGCCGATGTGGGCGCTTGTCCCGACAAATTAGCCAGGGTGTGGGCAAACACCTTGCCCTGATCGCTCAATCAGTGATCGCGCTCAACTACCGAACGAGACAGCGCGATCATCTCCTCAACAGCAGGTGAGGCCGGCAATGCGGCCAGAGACAGCACCGCCAATTGTGCTAATTGATCGGCTTGCTGGCGGCCTTGTTCGATATAGTTGCCTTCCAGCATCTTGGCCTTGAATGCTTCCATCGGATCGGCGGGTGCGGGTGGTGTATCCAATACCGCAACGCCGCCGCCGTTTGTGTGATGCGCGCCATTTTCACCGTTTGCCGCAGCTAGCGCCGTCACAATGCCGCGCCCCTGGGCAATGTCGATGCCTGCCGTCTTGCCAAGCTGCTTGCTATCAGCAATCAAGTCCAGAATATCGTCCACGATCTGAAAGGCTAACCCGACGTTGAAGCCATATTGACTCAGGGCGTCGATTTGTTCCTTCGTGCCGCCGCCAAGCATTCCGCCGACTTTGGCCGCCATCGCAAATAGAATTGCCGTCTTTTTGGCAATGACGCGCATATAGGTTTCGCGGTCAAGCTGACCTGTTTTGGCGGCATAGGCTTGCAGGGTTTCACCTTCAACCAGCGCAACCGTCGCTTCGGCAAATTCCTTGTTCAGATCGCCAAAGGGTGCCATCAATTGATAGACTTTTGTGAACAGATAATCCCCGGTCAACAGCGCGAAGGTCCGTCCCCACGTCGCGTTGACGGTTGGCCGTCCGCGCCGTGTCAGGCCATGATCGTTGATGTCGTCGTGAACCAGCGTCGCCGTATGAACCAGTTCGACGGCTGCCGCTACCGGGACCGCATCTTCAAGCCGCTGACCGCCCACTGCTTCGTAAGCCAACAGCGTCAGACGTGGCCGCACGCGCTTACCACCTGCCTCCAGGATATGTCGGCTGGCATCGCGTAATACATCAACGTCGCTATCGACGATTCGTTTGAGCAGCAAATCCGCTTCATGCAATGCCTGATCATGGTTCATCGGAGAATCTCCGTTTGTGCCTTTTAGAACTTATTAAAAGTATTATACACTCAAATGTAGCGTGCGTCAATCAGTTGTGCCAGTTTTTGCGGGGCAATTGGGCTAATTCATCAATAATTGGGGGAAGGGATATCGATGCCCTTCCCTTATGGGAAGCTACGCGAATTTAGAACGGGCGCGGATCGTAGAAATTGCCCACCCACTTATGAAAGAAGGCGTTCAAATCCCGCCCCGAAACAGACTCGAAGGCGCTCAGCACATCCACACTGCTGGCAACTTTGTAACGTTCGCGCTGGAAATACTCATGCAGCGATTTATATACGGTCTCTCGTCCCAGCAATTTTTCCAGTTCGACATAAAACAGCGGCCCTTTGGTATAAACGATTTCGCCATAGGCCACGTCATCATAGGCTTTAACGGGCAGATCAAGTGGTTGATCGGCTGCGCCATTTTGTAAATAGAAATCGAGTGAGTCGCGCTTCCGGGCAATATAGTCATCCGCTGCGTTGAGGTGTGCAACACGCCAGTAAACAAATTCACTGTAGGACGCCAGCGACTCATCCAGCCAGGGATGATTGACTTGATCATTCCCGATCAGGCTGTAGAACCATTGATGCGCCGTCTCGTGACAAAGCAGCACTTCCAGGTAATCGGCACGTCGGCTGCTGACAGCCTGCGTCACCCAGAAGCCCTCGGCAATCTCGACAAGGCCGGGGTATTCAACGCCCGTCGGAGTCGGATTTTCAACCACATCGAACTCGGCAAAGGGATATTCGCCAAAGGTTTTGTTGTAGGTACGCATCGCCAGCGCCGCATATTTGAGTGCGTTCTCGGTTGCGGTGGGCGCAGTTCCCTTATAAAAGAAGACATTGATCGTCGTTCCGTCCACCTGCTGCGTGATCTGATCATAGCGATCACTTGCCAAAAAGATGTGATCGCGCATCGGGCCGGTGACATCGTTGTACGTAATCGTGCCGTCGCTGTTCGTCGTAATATTGATCGGCACACCGCTCATGGCCGCCCGAAAGCCAGCGGGTATGGTCAACTGCACGTTATACAATCCGGTTTCGGTATAGGCTGGATCGCCCTGTACTAGCGCGTCATCCTGCCACCAGCCTTTGCCCGCATCATACACGCTCAGTGTTGGATACCAGTTCGCGCCGGAAACAACGCCATGCTTATAACCGAAACGACCATATGAAGCGTCCACTTCGGCGCGCATCGTCACCTTGAAGTCCATCGCAATAACGACTGTCGCGCCATCGGCTAACGGCTGCGGGAGCGGCACGCCCATCACACTATCGTTCAAACTTGGCGCGATCTGTGTACCGCTGATGCTCACATTCGAGACTTCCATGAAGCCGCCCATCGCGGCCATGTTCGGGTACAAGCGAAACACAATCGTATCCAGCGTGTGCCCGGTTCGATTGGTGTAGCGCGCCTGTTCGCTGCCTATGATAAACGCATCGTGATCAATGGTCAGTGTGGCACTGATCAGGTAGCGGTGGGCGTCGACAAAGCCGTTCACATCATCCACATGATCGGGCTTCATGGCCGCCCGGTATATGCTCACATCCCCCCAGTTAACGGCGGTCTGGGCACGAACGGGACGCACGCTCAAAATGGTTACAAGCACAAGCAGGGACATTACGATACGACGCATAGTGATCATCACTCCAACAACAACTCAGTGATTTAAGTATAACCTACACGCCGCGATGCGTTACAATAGCCAACCCTACGGAGCAATGAAATGTGTCTGAGCAGACCGAGTGGGTGAGCCTCAAAGAGGCCGCGAAAATATTGGGCGCGCACCCGGCCACAATCCGCAACTGGGCTGACCAGGGGAATTTGCCGTCGCAGCGCACGCCGGGCGGCCATCGCCGTTTCCGCCGCGCTGATCTGGAAGGCTGGTCAAGTTCGCAGGGCAGGACGCCGACTCATCAACAACAGGATACCGAAGCGATGGTGGTCATTCAGAACGCGATGGGGCGCGCTCGGCTTGAGATTGGCGAAGGGCATCTGGCGCAGTTGAGTTGGTATCGTGACCTGAAACCAGACGCCAAACAAGCCCTGAGCGGAATCGGCAGACAGTTGATGGAAGCGTTGAAGCGTTATCTGACTGTACCCAACGTCGCACCCACTGAGGCGGTTGAGATCGGCACAAGTTATGGCGGCTTGCTGCGCGAACACGGCTTGACACTCGGTGAAGCGATCCGGGGCTTTTTCACCTTCAACGATTTCCTGTTCGACTCGATGTTGCAGCTTGCCGAATTGAATCACAGCGATAACAACGAGTCGATTCGGCACGCTTATACCTTCACGCGCGAAATGCTGCTGGCGTTGGTGGCGGTTTATGAAGATTAAGCGCGCTATAATCAAAATAAGATTTGATTATCAATTGGTGAGGGATGATTAACATGGCCGAAATGGCGGTTCAGCACGGCTTGTACTTTGAGGAATTTGAACAGGGCGCGGTGATCCATTCGCGTGGCCGCACGATTACCGAAGCCGATCTGGTGAACTTCGCTGGACTGACAGGCGACTATAACCCGATGCACACCGACGCCGAATACGCCAAATCCACGATTTTTGGAGAGCGAATCGCGCACGGGGCGCTTGGCTTCTCGTATGCAATTGGCCTGACTTATCAACTGGGATTCCTTGAGGGAACGATCATTGCTTTTATCGAAACCAGTTGGAAGTTCCGCGCGCCGATCAAAATCGGCGATACGGTGCATGTCGAAGCGACGATCACCGAACTGAAAGACGCGCCGAAAATGGGCGGCGGGTTGGTCACGACGAGCATGAAACTGATCAATCAGCGCGGTGAAACGACTCAAAAAGGCGATATGATCTTCCTGATGAAGCATCGGCCTTCCAATGCCACCCATGAAGTTTCACTCGAAAGCGAAACGCAGGCGGGCGCTTAACCTCACACATGATTCAAACTGTTTTACCCGGCCTGTACGGGATCGCGCTGCCGACGCCGTTTGCGGTGGGCGATGTGAATGTTTATGTGGCCGAAGGTGATGGCCTGACGCTGATCGATTGTGGTGTGCGCTCCGAGGCAGGATACGCTGCACTGGTCAGTGGATTGACCGAGATCGGCTACCGCATCAACGATATTGACCGTCTGATCATCTCTCACCACCACACCGATCATCTGGGGCTGGCGCAACGCATTGTTGAGGCGTCGGGCGCAAATGTGATCGCCCATCCCTATACTGTGCCGTACCTCGAAACGCCGCTGGCTGCCCGCGAACGTAACCGAAACTATACCGATGTGGCCTTTCGACAGGGCGGCGTTCCGCAAAACATCATCGACATGCTGGCCGACGTGGACGATTATCTGAGTACATTGGTTGGAACGGCCTACGTGATGGGGACTGTCGATGAAGGCGATACGATCCGCTTGGCGAATCGGAATTGGCGCGTCCTGCACACGCCCGGACATGCGGGCGGGCTGATCTGCTTATTCGATTCGGTATCGGGCGTGCTGCTCTCATCCGATCATATTCTGCGTGATACAAGCAGCAATCCACTCATCGAAGCGCCCGCGACGCCCGGCGGTCAGCGCCCCAAACGGCTGCTCGATTATATCTTTCACCTGGAACGAGTCGCGGCCTTGAGGCCAACGATTGCTTATACCGGGCACGGTGAACCCGTCGAAGACGTACCCGCCCTGGTCGCCAAACGGCTGGAACATCATCAGTGGCGTGCTGAAAAGTTGTTCGGCTTATTCAATGGCGAACCGCATACATTGTACGAAATGACGCGCATCCTGTTCGGGCACATCCCCGAATCGGAAAGCTACCTGACGCTTTCGGAAGTGGTCGGCCACCTCGATCTGCTCGAACGGGATGGCCGAATCGCGCGTGAGATGCACACCAACGGCATTGTCTACTGGCAGCCCGTCGGCGAAGAATTGGGCAAGTGAAGTCGGCGGCCTGTCGCCGCTTCACACTGCAATCAGCCGTATCAATCGAATTGACCGCTGTTATCGGATGGCGTTGGCGCACGTGTCGGTTTTACTAACGGAGTGGCGGTAGGTGGATACACGATTATGCTACTAGTGGTCTAACGCTGTAAAGGTGATGGGATGAAGAAAAGGCGGTAATCTGGTGGGTAAGGAGACCAGACGATGCCCAAGAAAATTGAGAT
>JBBSEU010000289.1:0-7131 GCA_038239365.1 Aggregatilineales bacterium | reverse complement strand
CTTTAGCCCCGATGGAAAACTTGTTGCATCCGGTAGCAGTGATCAGTCGGTGATAGTCTGGTCAATCGCTTCTGGTAATCGGATCATCATCCGCGATGCAAATGCAGCAATCACGGCGGTAACTTTCAGCCTGGACAGCCAGATGGTTGTGACGGCGGGCACGGATTACAAAATCAAATTATGGGATGCTAAAACGGGTGGCCTGTACAAAACCCTGATCGGGCACACCGCGCAGGTGAACGCGATCACATTCAGTCATGACGGGCGTTTGCTGGCTTCGGCAGGACAGGATGGCATGGTCTTTCTGTGGGGCATTCCCTGATTATAATCGAGTCAGAACGGTAATTGCATCTGCCCAGCGTGGATGTTAGACTCCGCCGCATGACACTCCGTTTGACACGCCGCTTGATCGGTAGATGGCTCATCGTTCTGGGCGCGATGTTAGCGGTGATGGGTGCTGCCTGGTGGCTAAACCATCAACAGCCGTTATATCGTTCACGGGCGCTGGTGATCGTCGGGCCGCTGAGTGGCACACCAACTAATGATGAAGAAACACTGCGGCGGCGCTATGCCGAAACCTATTTGCAACTGCTCAAGCGCCCACAAGTGCTGCAAGTGACGCTCGATAAGGTGGGTAGCTCCCTCACGCCAGATGAACTTGGCCGGATGATTAACGTCAGCCTGATCCCGAACACACAACTTTTGGAGATTGCTGTCACTGCGCCAGATGAAGTATTGACGCGCGCTTTTGCCGATGAATTGGCGAACCAATTGATCGCGGTCGGCCAGCAAGCCACACCGGGCGTGAATACCGTCTTTTTGCAGAAGCAAATCGCCGATTTGCAAATGCGCCTGACCACTATGCGCGCCGACCTGCAAGACCTGACTACACAGATCGCCAACTCGATTGACTTGGCACGGCTTCAAACGCTGCGAACACAACGCAGCGATCTGGTTTTCCAAATCACGCTGTTGGAACAAAATTACGCCGCCCTGTCTGATCAGTTAAGCAAAGCGACACACGATGTTAGCATAGTGATATTGGCCGAAGCTGCTTCTATGCCGGTTCGTGTGGCGGCACTGCCTTCGGCGGGCATTCTGATCATCGCGGCGGCGGTTGGGGCATTGTTCGGCGGTGTTGCGGGCTGGCTGCTGCAAACCGTTGATAGAACTTTTGGCACCACAAAAGCCGTTCAGGAGTCACTGGGCATTCGGGCGTTAGCTGCCGTGCCACTCATTCGCTCCCGACGCGAAGACGACAAGCTGATCCATCGCCAGCCTGAAGGTTCCTACTATGTCGAACCCTTTCATGCCTTGCGTGATGTGCTGCTAAGCGGGACTCAACGTATCATGATCGTCACCAGCGCGCAGTCCGGCGAAGGTAAAAGCCTTGTGACGGCTAACCTGGGCATCGCGCTGGCACAGTCAGGACAGCGAGTGTTGATTGTCGATGCGGACTTACGCGCCCCGGTGCAGCACAGGTTATTCAAACTCAATAACCGTGACGGGCTGACCAGTTTGGTTTATGCGTTTGCCTCAGGTGGCAGCATCGAAGACGCGGCGAATGGCCTCAAGCATATTGAGTCGGTAAATTTGTCGGTGCTGACCAGTGGACCGCTCCCCGCTAACCCCGACGAAATTCTGGAGTCGGCGCAACTGCTCGACCTGGTTCACGGACTCGCGGTGTCGTTCGATTTTGTGCTGATAGATATGCCTGCGATCCTGGCCGCGCCCGAAGTGCTGACGCCGGCCCCGCATGTGGACGGCCTGTTGTTCGTGATCGCGGCACAGCATACCCGACGGCGGTTTGTACAGCAGACGGTTCAGCACATCACTGATACGCAGGCCGTCTTGCTGGGAGCGGTGCTGAATCGGGCACGGTTACAATCGCGTGGTGCAGAACTACGGGATCGCTCCGAGGCACGCACGCGCGAACGCCGCGCCCGGACTGCCGAACCCGCCCTTGAATCGTTGGAGTCGCCGCCCGGCCAGACAGAACAGATCGGCTGATGACTGATGCTAAAATCTGCGATGTGATGTGGAATAACGAGTACATCCATGATCGATTATAAAACGCCATCAGATCGACTCAGCTTCGAGATGGCCGGACAGTCACCCGGTTGTTTATTGCTACACGGCTTCACGGGCGATCCGCGTGAAATGCGATTTCTGGCAGATGCTATTTCGAGTCAGTTAGGATTGTATGTGTACGTGCCGCTGCTGCCGGGGCATGGCGGTCCGCCACATTTGATGCACGGCTTGCGCGTTCACGATTTTACGGACTCGGTGCGTACTGCCTTAGCGAAAGTGCGCGAACAGCACAGCCGCGTAATTGTGTGTGCCTATTCGATGGGTGCCGCATTGGCCGCGCCGCTGGTAGCCGAACATCCTGTAGCGGGATTCGTGGCGCTAGCACCCATGCTCTCGATCCGAAATCCACTGCTCCCGCTAGCTCCATTGGCGCGTTTTGTGTTGCCCTGGGTCTATCCACTCAAACTGGCAAGCATCGACACGCTTGGCTTACGCGAGGAACTGCTGACCTATGATCCAACCCTGAAGCTGGACGATCCAGCAACGTTGAAAATGCTTCGGAATGAGGTGCGGTTTCCGGTCTCGGTGGCCGATGAACTCCGCAAGATGCAGGCACAGGCACGCAAAGCTGCCGCGCATATCAGTACCCCAACCCTGATTTTGCAGGGCAGCCTGGACTTGACCTTGAATCCGGCGGGCGCACAGCGTTTTTATGACAATCTGGCCGCGATGGATAAACAGATTCGGTTTTTCCCCGGCGTCGATCACGATATTGTGAAGGCACGCAACCCGGCCAACCGAGACATGATCGCGGCGGTAGTGGCATGGATTAAGGAGCGCATCTGATCGTCACCAGATGTGAGATAAGCTCTCTATTTGGGCTTGACAGCCCAGACTAAGATTGGCCCTTTGCTCGTGCCAGCCGCGAGCAGCGTCCCATCCGGGCTGAAGGCGATCCCTGTTGCAGCGGCAGTTGACGCTGAATCGGTGGTGCCTGAGGTTGCTACTGCTGTTGGAGCAGCATTAACCGCTTCCTGAATCGACAGTGTAACCAGATTGTTGTTGGCATCTAGCGCGCCAGTTTCCCAGAGACGGACTGTGCCATCAGCGCCGCTGGCTGCGACCAACTTACCATCCGGCGAAAAGGCGACGCCATAGATCGCGCCTGCGAAGCCAGTCAGCGTGGCCGCTTTGCCATCGGCTACGTTCCATACCCGTAGCAGCCGATCCTGTCCGCCCGATACCAGCAACTTGCCATCAGGACTAAAAGCAATGATCGTGACTTCGCCTTTGCCACCGCGCAAAGTGGCCGTCGTTTGCCCACTGCTGATATCCCAAAGTCGAATCGTCCGGTCACTGCTGGCCGAGGCAAGCGTTTTTCCATCGGGGCTGAGCGCAAGCGAATAGACAATTCCGGTATGACCCGTCAATGTAGTGGTTGTCTCTGCGCTGTCCTTATCCCAAAACCGAATCGTTTGATCGGCACTGGCGGTCATAACGGTTTTTCCATCGGGGCTAAAAGCCAAACCGGAGATAAAGCCTCCATGCCCGGTGAAGGTTTTCACGGTTTGATAGGTTGTGGTATCCCACAAGCGCGCGGTCATATCGGCACTCCCGGAAGCCAGGTATTTTCCATCGGCACTATAGGCAACAATGGCAACTGCGCTGGTGTGACCTGTCAGCGTCGCTACGGACTTACCGCTCTGTACATCCCAGATACGACCCGTGCTATCCGCGCCGCCCGAAGCCAGACGACTCCCATCCGGGCTAAAGCGTAATTGGTACACAATGCCTGTGTGTCCGGTGAGTGTCTCGACTACACTAAGCTGCCCGACATTTTCAACCGCGATCACAGGTGAACCAGCAGCGGCACTGGCTGAATAGTTCAGGAATGAGATAGCAAGCCCAAACACGATTGATCCTGTGAGCAAGCAAACACGGAATTTTCGCATAGTTTAATCCTTAAATGACAGGTGCCGATACAATAGGCGGTAGCCGTAGCGATACGCGCGTGCTGCGACTCGGTACGCTTTCGACGGTGAGCGCGCCGCCCACTACCGCCATCATGGTACTGTGCAGCGCCAGCCCATGACCGCTGTGATTGGGCAAGCGTTCGGACGGTTTCGGTGACTCCAGCCCGATCCCATTGTCTTCGATCCTGATCTCGACCGTCTCACAGCACAGCACGTCGATCCGCAGCGTCAGCGTGCGTGCTGGATCATCGCCCCGACCATAGCGCGCCGCGTTGCGAATCGATTCGCGCGCGGCATAGTAGATCACTTCGGCGGTCAAAGCCGGGATAAGCTGTGTTTCGGCCTCGGCATCCGGCTCGATGTGGTAAGTCACGTCATCGAAAGCGCTGCCTAAGTCATCATCAACCACCTTTCGCAAAGCCGGGATCAAGCCCAAAATTACCACATCGGAAACGATTCGGGCGGGCATATCGTGCAGCAAATTGGCGATCTGCTTGTGAATATCAGCCAACACCACGACAGCACTCCCCGTCGAATTGTCATCCGCAAGGCTCAACATGGCGGTATGCAGCCGGGGCAGCACTTCGTCATGCAGGGCACGGCGGGTTCGCCTGTCGATGACCTGATTTTCGGCCAGGCGTTCGCGCTGTAAAGCCATCAGGCGGCGTGCCATTTCTGCGCTTGCCTGCGTATCGATCAGGCGTTCGCCGCTTGCCCGCGCGATCTCGATTTCTTCCTGGGCGTACAGGCCGCCCGCCCGCTTTTCACCCAAAAGCAAAACGCCGATCAATCCGCGCTCACTCCACAACGGAATCGCCCACAATGCCCCGCCATAGCGCGCCGGATCGATCAGCACGCACATGGTTTGCGGCGACGTGCATTGCGCGGCCAGTTCATTGATCGGCGGTGGCGTGCTTGGCATTGGATAGCTGATCGGGTTGACAAGTGGTGCAAGCGGTCCGCTGGCGATCAGGTAGGCTAGTTGGGTATCCAGCACGCCGCTGCACAACATCTGAAACGGTCTCGAAATATCGATCTCGGCGGGTACAGACCCCGCGATCAACTGATCATACAACCGCTGACTGCTCACGAACGGGCGAAGCTGTTGAATGTAGCGTTCACGTTCCAGGTACGAACGCTGGTTGAACAGTACGTACAACAAGCTCATCATCACGCCGCTCAGTAAAATGCTGTAGATCGGGTGCAGGCGCAGTTGTAAACAGGCGCTCATCACCGTCCCGAAGCTGACTGCCAGAATCACGACATTGCGCCAGTGCCGCAAAAATCGGTGCTGTGGCAGCGTCTTGCCCGTGAACACCTCATAGCACACCACCGCCTGTCCCAGCAGGATCACCCCCGCCGTAATCAGTCCCTCGATCAGCAGATCACACCAGTAGATGAGCAGTGTCATTGAACTGCGAAGGTTATCATATTCGCGTTGATGTGCGTTAAAGACGACCCAGACCATCACGCCCGCGACCAGCAACCCCACCAGCAGCAGCGTGATTGAGGTTGCCACGAGCCAGGGCTGTGCGCGGCGGCGTGCCAGATCGCCCATCATGCGCCGTGCCGAACCGGGGCGCAGCAGTGCATCCAGCGCCAACCCCATCCCAAGCAAAATACTGATCGGGTACAGTACGACCAACAAGGGTAGCCCGGCCAGCGTCAGGGTACTGGAGAGTTGCAGCGCGATCACATGGTAGTATGACGGGAACGGGTTATCGAAAATAAGCAGCCCGGCCATGCAGATCGTGACCAGAATGCTCGCCGCGAACCACAGCCGCTGCCGTTGATGCAGCGCCGAACGCCGATCATCGAAAAAGCCCGCGTACCACAACATGCCCATATACCAGGCAAAGGGCAGCGCGACTGCTGCACATAGACCCAGCAGCCACCAGAAGTCCATGCCGTCGCCCAGTTCGATCAGGCCGTGACCGAGGATCGCGGTGTGACTGATGAAAAACGTGGCGCTGATCAGCAAGCCGCCGCTCACCAGCACCACGCCCCAACTGCGCCGTTCGGCATTGATCAACACCGTCGCGCCCAACCAGAACAGCAGAATCGTGTTGATCAGCGAAATGGCCGTCGTGATCCATTCAAGCATGATGAACACGCTCAGCCTTCCCAATCGATCCACTGGCCGCGTTCGTTGAGGATGCGCGGTTTGCCATCACTGCTCCAGGTGATCAGGCGGCCTTCGCGGTAGATGATCGTCGCCCGTGTACGCGCCACTTTTTCTTCGATTGCCGTTTCGTTCAAGCCCCATGCTGCGTAAATCTGGCCGTTGGTGCGGCTCACTGTGCGCTTGTCGTGTAAACCAAGCCGTGCCGCGATCTGTTCATTGGTCATGCCCTGCGCGACCATGCGCGCCACGATCTGCTCATTCGGTTCGAGCAGCGCCAGTGGTGATTGTTCGTCCTTGTGGCGCACTTCATGCACGCGCGACTCGATTTCGGCGTCGATGAAACTGCGTCCGGCGGCGGCGTCTTTGAGTAATGGTATTATCATCTGAGGCAGCAAAAAGTTCGATTTTCGGACGTAAGCGTAGTGGCTCAAAATGCCCGAACGTCGAAAATCGCGGTAGTAGGCGTCGTCATCCTGAATCGAGTAGAACACAACAGGCATTCGGGGAAGCTCACGCCGGATCGCTACTGCCGCCTGAATTCCATTCATCGCGCCTGCAAGCTGCACATCCATCAGGATCACGTTGGGTGCTTGTGACAGGCAAAAGATCAGCGCACGTTCCCCTTCGGGAAAGTCCCCGATCACGCGCACTTCGCCCGTGTTTTCAAGCCCTTGCTTCAAGGCCGTCCGTAGTTTGTCGTTATCTTCCACCATCAACAGGTCTAGCATGGTCACTCGTGATTCTCGTGCGCTGATCGATTCGGTCTGCTTTTCTTAACCCGGCAGGTGGCAAGACGTCAAGCACTTAGGTGCAACATATTCGTCGCCTGAATCATCGCATCGTTATCGCCGCTTGTCTATAGTGATGCACAAGCAAAAGGGGAGGCGATGTGAACAACTTCACGGTGATCGAAGGCATTCTACGTAACC
This sequence comes from Aggregatilineales bacterium, assembly GCA_038239365.1. Lineage (GTDB taxonomy): Bacteria > Chloroflexota > Anaerolineae > Aggregatilineales > UBA2796 > JBBRMW01. Next base: position 73 of record JBBSEU010000289.1, on the reverse strand, counting down.
GCAAACACTTCTTCGCAGATATTCGGGATTGTGTCGATTTGTGGACGAAAATCAGGGCGATGCTCGTCTCGTG
>JBBSEU010000288.1:0-7159 GCA_038239365.1 Aggregatilineales bacterium | reverse complement strand
CCCCGATGCTACTTTGAACGGAAACGAGGAATCTTGCATCCGGCGATGTAAATGCGAATGCCTTTCGGCTATTGCCCTGTACCGCGAATCTGAATGTTTGAATTTCGGAAGCTGTCAACTGGGGCTGTAAAGGCCATATCTGGCTTTGGCTAAGTACCGAGGATGCTAAATGATACTTGTACCATGATCCTGTTTCGGAAAGTCCAGAAAAAAACGCCAGTGTTTTGCTATCTGCTAACCAGCTTACTTCTTGAACGTCGTTTCCAGTGTATATTGGTGGCGGCAGAGAGCTACCTTGAGCTGCAGTTTTTGTTTGGCGCATAGTTAGTGGCAAGGCGACTGCGACGATTAAGCTAATCATCAAGATAACAAGACATTTTTCTGGCAGTATAGACCTCATTGGAATCTCGCGTTGGTTGGGTGATACCATTCAGTTCGGTGAAAGTTGCAATAGGTTAAGTCGTGGCGGCATTGTCGCTGTTGGTAGTAATGGTGAAGCCAAAACCGCCATATCGACCAAATAAACGCCAATTTGCCCATCATCTTCGGTGTGACTCACCGCTAACCAGCGTCCGTCCAGTGAAAAGGTCGCTTCTTGTACCCACGATGAAGTGATTTGAGAATTTAGGTTTATCAGGGAACCTGAACTCAAATCATATTGCACAAGTCCAACTTTACCCAGGACAAATACTTTGCTTTCACTGTCAGGCAAAAAACTTGCCGCTTTAATTATCGTCCCTTCTAGCTGATGAACAAAAGCAAAACTCGTGTCAATTCACGAACTCCAGCATATCCGTCGTAGCCTTCGATAAATCCCCGTAAAAACCACGACGTTCCGGGGAGACCAACGCCGCCAACTGATACATCGCCTCTTGCGTCATGCGCGTCATTTCGGGGCGCGGGATACGTTCGCGGCCATCGGTTCGGAAGCGGAACGCCCGCCCAAAACTAAGCGTCAGGTGTGAGCGCCGCAGCCGCTTGAAGTTTCTACCAAAATCGCGCGTCCCTTCCAAACCAATTGGCACAATCGTTGCGCCGCCTTTAAGTGCCACATAGGTCAGGCCGTCTTTGGCTTCGATCATGGCGGGCTGCCGTGTGCCTTCGGGTGCCATCAAGACCATGTTGCCCTCTTTGAGCAGTTTGATCGTGAAATCGAGCGCGCGCCGATCCACTTCGCCGCGCGTGATCGGGTACGTACCCCACAGACGCATTAACAAGCCCAGCACCGGCACATCATAATTTTCGATTTTGGAGACGGCTACCACGAAGCGCGGCCTGACCACGCCCATCACCACCATTGGATCGATCCCGCCAATGTGATTCATCATCAGCAGAGTCGAGCCAGACGGTGGTACATGTTCGGCCATGCCGTGTTCTTCAACGGTCACCAATAGGTGAAAGGCCAGCGTCTGCAGCAGAACATCCCGCGCGAAGCGTCGCCAGGGTGTATAGCGCGCCTGATCATGCTCAAAGACGCGGAAAACCCGTTCGCTCATGTCCGGTCTACTGTCGATTCGTTGAGCGGCGCGGTCTGCTGCTGTTGCGTGCCGGGCGTGGCGAAGTCTTGCCCGCCGACTCCGTAGAGTCTTTCACCCGATCTTTGGGTGGGCGTTCGGCGCGCGGCTTGAGCGGTGCATCGGCGGTACGTTGGGCACGGCGGCCTTGCGGGGTGGAACTGCGACGTGGCCGGGCGGTCTTTTTTTCTTCGGTGGGGCCACTCTTGAGCCTGCCGTTCGGGTAAACGACTGGCGCACGACGTATACGACGCGCCCGCACGCCCGTTTGTTTTTGCAGAATGGAGACTTCACTAGCCGACAAGTAGCGCCACTCGCCCGGCTTCAGATTGCCGATTGACAGCGTGCCCATCTGTACTCGAATCAGCTTTGTCACCGGATTACCAAGTAGTGACGCCACCCGCCGAATCTGACGGTTGCGGCCTTCACGCATCGTGACCCGAAGCTGCGTAAATTCTTTGCTGCGCGAAACGAGTTCGACTCCGGCAGGCAATGTCGGGCCATCGTCCAGCACGATCCCACGCCGCCACTTCTCAAGCTGCTCATCGGACATCGCGCCGCGCAGTGTGACTTCATATGTTTTGAGGTGTTCGTAACGCGGATGCGTTAGCTTTTCGGCCAGTTCGCCGTCGTCGGTCATCAAGACCAGACCTTCGCTGTCCGCATCAAGCCGTCCAACCGGGAACAAATGCCCCGGCAGCGGGATCATATCGCGTACCGTGCGGCGGCGTTCCTGCGATTGCGCTGTGACTGCCGTGACCACGCCCATTGGTTTATAGAGCATCACGTAGGATCGTTCGGAGTTGACACGTAGCTGCGTGCCATCCACGCGAATATCATCACGTGCCGGATCAGCCTTATCCCCCAGATTGGCGCGTTGACCGTTCACCGTCACGCGCCCCGCCGTGATATACTGCTCAGCGTCACGCCGTGAAGCAATGCCGGCCTGCGACATCAATTTCTGTAACCGTTCTTCCATACCACTACGCCCCTGGAACGCTTTTCGCCAATTCCCGTATAAACCTGTTAGACAATCAGGCAATCCTTCATTCTAGCAGAAATGAGCAATAGAACAATGCACAATTCGGCGCGACTCAAGTGCCTGTCAATCGGTTTTGCGATGTTATTATTGGGTGTCCTGGCCTGCAATTTTCCGGGCTATCCACAGACGCCACCCACTAATACGCCTGCTCCTATCAATCAGCCAACGCTTGATCCGTCGGCCTTTGAGCAGACATTTATCCAGGGGGTGCAAGCAGCCACTACCGACGGCAAATTCACCGTCACCGTGACCCAGGAGCAGTTTACCGCTTGGTTACTGGTTCGCGCACCCGAATACGCCGTATCGCAGCAGCAGGAATGGCCGTTCAAGGAGTCGCGTGCCACCTTCAAAGGGGGTCAGGTGCTGCTCTATTCGATCCTGAAACAAAAAGGCGTGCCAGAGTCGCCCGTGCAATTGACACTAACACCAATGGTTGACCCGAACAGTGAATTTGCGATCAAGGTGAACAGCGGGCGGATGGGGATTTTGCCCATCCCTGATGCGATTTTGGGGCGCGTCACGGAGATTATTCAGGATGCGGTGAACGGCCAACTGAATCGCATCAAGGGCACGTACAAGCTATCAACCCTGACCGTCAACGAAGGCTCACTGACGGTCACAGGTCAATTGATTCGGTAGCACTAACTAGAAAAACGTGGAGATGTCGCGGAACACTGCCGTAATATCGGAGGTGCCGCCCTTGCTGTACTTGCCGCCGCCACGTTTGGCGATAGTGCCCAGTACGCTTTCATCGGCGTCTTTGCCATAGCCAATGGTGAAAACCGTCACATCCGGCGTATCGACGCCTTCTTTGGTACGGCCAATCGAATCCATCAGCGCATTCGGGCTGGTGTACTGCGTGCTATCGGTATCCTGGCCGTCGGTCATCAGCACCACCGCGTTGATGCGTTTCGGGTCAATTTTCATGCGCTTCACCGCAAAGCCCAGCGAATCGTACAGAGCGGTACCACCGCGTGGGATCAGTGTATCGATCTTCCTTTTAATGTCGTCTCGCGTTTGGCCGACATTCACGTTTTCATACAATACATCCTGCCGATTGTCGAAGACGATCAGCGTCAGGTTATCACTTGGATCGAGCGAGTCCACGAACGCTTTTGCACCCTCCCGCGCCCCGCCGATTTTGTTGCTATCGCGCATACTGCCTGAAATATCGATCAGGAGTGTCAGATTGACCTGTCGTTTTTGCGCCTTCCATAAATCGCGTACTTTCTGGATCGTTTTGGCATCGGGCACGGTCAGGACACTTTGCGGTTGCTTCGGATCGACACCGTGCGCCGCATCAATTGGCGCGGCAATGGCAACACTTGGTTCGGCGGGACGGAAACCGAATTGCAAGGCTTGCTGCTGCACCGGAGTCGTCAACAGGTAGCTTCGGTAGGCTTTGGCGGCGTCGCGTTGATCGGCACTGACCCAGGACGCATCCGGGATACAAACCGGGTGATCGCTCTGGAAGGTGCCTTCCTTCGGGTAAATAGCGACGAGTGGGAAATCCGGGTTTTTCTGTTGACCATTGGCGTCGTAGCTGCTCACGACGCTGCTTTCATAGACGACTGCCGCGCTCAGATAAGTGGGACCGCGTGCGATCATGCTGTCGGCAAAAAAGCCAGTGCTGCTGCCATAATGAGCAACGGCGCTTTCCAGATTGTTGAGGAATTTGGCCGTCTCGGGCTTGTCAACGTCGGCAACGGTCAACGCACGCCCCGGCTGTGAGGCGGCATAGGCCATCGCAATGATCGTCTGCAAGCCACTGTTTGAGAAATCGGGGTGGGTATGCCCAAAACGGAAACGGCCAAGCTGCGGCTGACCATAATCTGCCCAACCGTTCGCGCTGGTCGAGATTTTGGCAATGTCTGCCCAACCGATCTGTTTGTTCGGCCAACCGAGCGCCTCAGCCATCGGTTTCCACATCATAATCACAACCGGACTAAGGACGACATTTTTACATTCGCCCGCGTCCACAAGGTCTTTTTGCTTGCGGCTTGACCACTCATCATTCAAAATCGGCAGCCAGATACCGCTTGCCGGACTCCACAACGTTGGCTGATTGAATTCGTCGGTGGGTTGTTTACCATCGGCGGCTTCCAGTATATTGGTCACGCTTTCGCCGGAACCAATCGGTTTAGTGGTCACGAAGATCGGTTTGCCAGAAGGTGTTTTGGTTTGACTATCGTTGAAAGTTTTAGTGACAGCGTCTACCCAGCCTTGCTTTTCACTGCTGTATAAAAAGCTGATTTTCACAGCATTTGCGGGCACTTGTGGCGCTGTAGTTGCGCCACCATTATTGTTTCCTGCGCTGCCACACGCCGAAGCGAGCAGCGCCAGCAGCACCGTTAAACCAATCAGGCGTCGCATTGGACTTGCGGAAAAGGTCATTATGTCGTTCCTTTCGCGTAATTACTGGCCGAAATTGCGCTTCCACGAGTTGAGCAGAGCGGTGATTGTGCTGCCGTCTGGTAGTTGTAATTCCTGACCGATATTGGCGCTGATACCTGCCGCTTTAAGATCGGCATCATCGAAGTAGCTGCCCGTGCCAAAGATGGGAATTGACGGATCCGAAGGGCGGAAGCCATAGGTCACAGCCAGTTTCTGAATATCGGCGCTGAGCAGAAAGTCTTGGAGCTTTTGAGCGGCGTCGCGCTGGCGCTGCGTGATGGCCGGATGATCAATGATGCACAATGGGTGATCGCTGTACACGTTAAATGCCGGATAGACGATCCGCAAACTCTGGCCTTGCCGCCCGGTGGCGTTTTTGAAGTTTTCTATCGCTAATGCTTCATAGGCGATTGCGAAATCATAAGACGCCGGGCCTTTGACGATTAAATCCCTGACAAACGGGTCTGTGCTAACTGGGAGGGGTGTCGTAACGCCTTTTTCAATGGTGGTCATCCAATTGACGAACGCATCACCAGTCGCGCCGCCCGTCACTTCTTCGGCTTTTACGACTCCAGTGCGCTGATAATAGTTATTCGCCATTGCAACGAGCATCATCACGCCGCTGTTCGATTTGAGCGGATCGGTGTGCCCGATCTTGATATAGCCCCACGAAGATGGCCCGCCCAGGGCTTCCCACTTGCCCTTAACTTTGCCGTTTGGGTCAAGCGCATCATACAAATTGGCGAAGGTGATGCCGCCTTTGTCTTTGTAGTAGGCTTCAAAGATTTTGGCGCGGTCTTCCCAGGCCATAATAACCAGTGGCGATAGCACCAGTCGTTTGCAGTTTGCGGCCAGCAGACGGTTGGGTACGTTGTTGCTGTTGAGCAGGTTCACCTGAATCGTGGCCGCCGGACTCCACAACGCTGGGATCGGGTCTTTGCCAAGCGTGCTGGCGCTATCCGTCAGGGCACTAAGCGCCTGATAGGTATCCATCGATCCTTGACCAACCATATCCACTTTAATACCTGGATTGGCCGCCGTGAAACGATCAATGGCGTCCTTGAACCAGCGTTCCTTCTCTGTTCCGTACACGACCCGGATCGTCGTAACGTTATCTTTGAGGTACTGCGCGGTGGCGGTCAGGGATTGGGTGGTGTTGAGTGCCGAAAGCTGCGGCGCGACTACCGTTGTGATCAGCACAATGAGCAGCGCCACACCGATAATCGCAAAAAAGATCAAACGGGAACGTGACATAAAGTGTCATCTCCTGTAGCAGGCTCTACTTAACTATATACGTATTGGGGCGTTGCATAGCACCAATCTTTAGGGGAATCATCACGCCAGAGCGTTAAGGTTTGATTAAATGGCTATTCGTTGGAAGGGATGTCATCCATAGTTGGGTTATCGGCATTGCCCGTCAGGTTGGCGGTGCCGCGCCCATTGCGTCGGCGCATCGACTCGGCGTCACGCTGCAGTTTTTGGAAGAACTCCGATTCAGTGATTTCGCCGACTTGTTTTTCGACGTGGCTTTGATCGATTTGCACGCGCAGTTTTTCGACTTCAATTTTGGCCTGATCCAGATCAGCTTTGACACGCCCAAATAACCGCGCGTTCTCGATGGCTGTCGCCGCCTGATTAGCGAAGGCTGTGAAAATCGGGATGTTATCGGGACTGAAATTGCCCTGACCAATACGATTATCGACATACATCACGCCAACCGCGCTGCCATGTCGCAGCAGTGGAATGCACATCACCGAGCGCAATGCCTGACTGAATACACTTTTCATGCCCTGAAATCGTTCGTCTTCCTGGGCATTGGTGGTCAGAATCACTTCACCCTGTTCCATAACGCTGTTCACAATGCCCCGGCTGAAAACGGCTTCGTCCTGATTGAGCGTTTCCTGATTCCAGTTGCGTGCCTTGCGGATCGAGAGTTCGCCACTATCTTTATCGCGCAGCATAAGGTACGCACGTTCTGCACCCGCCAAAGTGACAATCGTATCCATGACATCGGTCAACACCTGCTCCAGGTCGAGTGATGAACTGACCAGCGTCGAGGTACGGACAAGTTCCTGCAATTGGCGCAGCTTATCCACTGTGTTGCTGCTGCCCCGGCGAATCGTCGTGAAGTCATAGCGCACCGTCTGAACCATGCCAAGCAGGTCAATTGGCAGTTGCAAGCCACGCTTATGGAGTGCCTTAAGGGTTT
>JBBSEU010000287.1:0-7180 GCA_038239365.1 Aggregatilineales bacterium | reverse complement strand
TTGATCATCATGCCCCATGAGGGAATCGCGGGTTCAACGCCGATGCCGAGAAAGGTGAGCAGCGCCTCGGTCATAATCGCCTGGGGGATGCTGAGCGTGGCCGTAACCGTGATCGGGCCGATCAGGTTGGGCAGAAAGTGCTGCACAATGATGCCGAAATTGTTGACGCCAATCGCGCGCGCGCCCAAAACATAATCGGCCTGCTTGATTTGAAGGGTGTGAGCGCGCACGATACGCGCCATCGACGGCCAACTGGCGATTCCCAGCGCAATAAAGATGACCCACAGGCTGCGGCCTAAAACACTGACGAGCAGCACCATGAATAAAAACGACGGAAAGGCGAACATCACATCGGTGACGCGCATCAGAAACGAATCAACCCTGCCGCCCGCATAACCTGCGATCAGCCCGACAAAAACCCCCACGACAACAATAATCGCCGGTACCGCCAGCGCCACGGCCATTGAGACGCGCGCCCCGTACATGATCAGCGTTAACACATCGCGTCCCAGATAGTCCGTACCCAAAAAGTGTTCGCGGCTTGGATCGCGCTCATAGTCAGCGAAGTTGTACTGACGGTAGCTATACGGCGCAAGGGCATCCGCGCCGAGTGCCAGCCCGATAAAGAACAACACTACGAATAAACCAACAATTGCAAGCTGATTGTTTTTAAGTCGTCGCCAGGCCTGCGTCCAATGGGAAACGGCTTCAACGTGGGCAGTACGTGAAGGTGTGAGAGTTATAGGGCGGGGCGTGTTACTGATCGGGCGCGATACAGTGGACATAGGGCTACCTTGCCTATCCTGACGTTAAAACGTCAGGCTCAATGAACGAAGTCTACTAATGGAAATTAAGAAATAAAGACGGATAAGTTTGCCTCACCCCCCAACCCCCTCTCCGCAGGCGGAGAGGGGGAGTCGGAAGGTATCCGGCCTAATTTGTTAAAGACCATAAGCAGACTGAAACCGTGTTGAGTCCACTGCGGTGGACTTTGTTATCTGAGCCGGGAAATTGATTCCCCCGGCACCGTATAGAGTAATTACAACGGTGTTTATTTGGTGCGCGGGTCAAAACCATCGCGCACACCATCGCCTACGAAAGTGAAGGCCAGTGACAGCGCCGCAATTGCCAGCGCCGGGATCAGCACTTCGCCGGGGCGAGAAAAAATGCCAGGACGTGCCGCATCGACCATCGTACCCCAGGTTGGCGTAGAAGGCTCGACACCCAACCCCAAAAAGGTCAAGGTCGCTTCGGCAATGATCGCAGCGGGAATGCCAAGTGTCACCAGCACCATGATTGGCCCCAGGATATTCGGGAAAATGTGCTGCGCCATGAGCCGCATGGAGCGCGCGCCAATGCTGCGTGCCCCCAATACATAGTCCATTTGCTTGGTTTGAAGCACCTGACCACGTACCAGACGCGCCATTGTTACCCAACTGGCAACGCCAAGCGCGATAAAGACAACCCATAGCGAACGACCAAAAGTGGCGGTGATGATGATTACCAGCAGCAAATCCGGGAAGGCATACATAATATCGGTAAAGCGCATGATCAGGTTATCAACGACACCCCCGAAAAAGCCTGCGATCAAACCAAGCGGCACGCCAATCGCTACCACGACAAGGTTAGCGACGACACCAACCATGAGTGAAACGCGCGTACCGTATATCAAACGGGTCAGGATGTCACGGCCCAAGTCATCGGTGCCCAGGGTATTCACTCTGCCCGTTTTCACGTCAACGTGCCCAGGTGGGGCGTCAATCGTGCCATCGCTGGCCTGATAGCGGTAATCAAAAGGTGAAATAAAATCGGCCAGCAAAGCGACGCCCAGGAAAAACAGCACGACAACTAACCCAGCGACGGCTAACCGATTCTTACGATAACGCTTGATCGCCAGTTGGCGGGGGGTGGTAATGGCTTCGGAGCTGGTTTCCTTGAGGCTAACGATATTACGTGCTGGTTGAAAAGTTGCCATTGTGCCCTCTATACGCGTGTGATGCGCGGATCAATAAACGAATAGGTCAGGTCAACCAGCAGATTGAAGGCAACAATGATCAAGGTATAGAACAAGGTCGTGCCCATCAATAAACTGTAGTCGCGCTTTGTCACCGAGGTGATGAAGGTGCGTCCGATGCCCGGAACGCCAAAGATCGATTCGACAACGAATGACCCGGTAATTAAACTGGCAGTGAGCGGGCCTAGCAGCGTAATCACCGGGATCAGGGCGTTCCGCAAAACGTGGCGACTGTTGACCACAAAGGTGGGCAAACCTTTGGCGCGGGCGGTGCGGATATAATCTTCGTTCAGCACTTCGAGCGTGGCGGCGCGTGTCAGTCGCAACAGCAGCGCCGTCGGACCGAGTGCCAGGATCGCAGCGGGCATCAGCCAACTTTGCCAGCTATCGCGTTGATACTGATAGGGTAAGATGCGAAAAGCCACTGAAAATAGCACTATCATCGTGAGACTGAGTACAAAACTGGGTACCGAAATACCTAATGTGACAATGAACATACTCGTTTGATCGATGATACTGTTATGACGTAAGGCCGCAAGAACGCCTAACGGAATGCCAATGAAGATCGCAATACCCAGTGCGGCCAGACCTAAAGCGGCGGTAAGTGGAAAGCCTTCAGTGATGATCTGTGAAACAGATTTGTTGCTGGAAAAGGCGGGACCCAAATCGCCGCGAACCGCTGCGGCCATGTACTCAATATACTGCTGAGGAAGCGGTTTATCGAGGTTGTACTTCTTTTTGATATTTTCCCGGATGGCAGGCGATACCGTCTTGGCGTTGAGCGTATCCCAGGGGCCGCCGGGCGTCAGGTGCATGAGTGTGAATGTGATCAGGGAGACGGCGATAAAAACCGGGATTAGCCATATAATCCGGCGTAAGATATAGGAAAGCATCGGAACCTCACTGTGTCCAAAGCCAACTTTCGGCGGATAAAGTTTTCGAAACTGTGCGGCGCTTATGATCGGCAACAAACAGACGGTGGTGCAAAGAAGATGTTTGTTGAAGCTGATAAACGCCGCGCTTTAAGCCAGTCGCTCGACGTTAAAACGTCAGGCTTAGCGAACGAAGTCTACTAAAGTAGACTAAAACCGGAGCGAGTCCACTTTCGTGGATGTTGTTGGCTGAGCCTGGGACTTGAAGTCCCAGGCCAACCACACCAACAAAATTACTTGACGTCGAGGCTTTCCCAGTCGTAGGAGGCGGGTGTACCGCTGTCCAGCACTGAGGCCAGCGCACGGATACCGTCGATACGGGGCTTGACGAGCAGCACCGACAGACCGATATTCAGGAAGGCGACAGGCTGATCATCGATCAGTTGCTGTTGTGCCTTCTGATAGAGTGCCTGCTGCTTGGCGGGATCGGGTTCGAGGGCTGCCTGATCGTTCAGTTTATCGAAGGCGGCGCTCTTGTAGCCGGGGATATTCAGGCTGTTGCCCTTTGCGCCACCGGAGCCAAGTACCAACGGCAGGTAGTCGGAGGCGTGCGGATAGTCCATGCACCAACCGGCCTGTGTCAAGCCAGACAGCTTGTTGATCGGTTCGTTGGTAGCTGCCTGATAAACCGCACCATCCATCGGGTTCATGGTGAGATCGACATTCAGCTTGTCCTTGAGCTGTGCCTGATACCAGTCGGCGCGACGCTGACCAGTGGCACCAGCGACATAGTTATAGGCAATCGACGGGAAGCCTTTACCATCCGGGTAGCCCGCTTCCTTCATCAGTGCCTTCGCCTTATCCAGGTTGAAGGTATATTCCTTGCCTGCTTCAGGATCGTTGCCGGGAATGACCGAGGGCAGGAAGCTGTAATAGGGCTTCGAGAGACCACGGCTGATGACTTTCGAGTAGGTTTCACGATCAATTGCATACGAGAAAGCCTGACGGACTTTCTTATCGCTGAACGGCTTCTTGGTGTTATCGAAGGCCAAGTAAGTCACACAGGTGTTATCATATTGGAGGAGTTCTTTACCCAGAACCGGATCGGCCTTGATATTGTCGTATTCAGCGGTGGGGAAGGCGGCCAAGTCAATTTCGCCAGCCTTGTAACCCGCATACACAACTGCAGTATCGTCGATCAGCGGGAAGGTGATCTTATCGATCTTGGCAGGTGTACCGGAGAAGTTCGGGTTCTTTTCAAGGACGATTTCCTTGTTGTGATCCCAGGCGGTGATATTGTATGGGCCGGAACCGATCACCGGGCCATTGGCCGGGTCTGTCCAGGCACCTGTGCCGGGATCGCCAGCGCGTTCAACGTTATCCTTACGAACGGCGTAGCTCGCCCACATCGCCATCAGGTTGTTCAAATAACCTGTCGGCTGGACGAGGCTGATCACCAGGGTCTTATCATCGGTGGCCTTGACGCCGAGTTCTTCCGGCTTCTTCTTGCCGTCCTGGACTTCGGTGGCGTTGACGATCACGCCATTGAACAGGTAGCCATAAGAGGCGGCTAACTTGGGGTCAACCAGGCGATCCAGTGAATAGACGAAGTCGCCAGCAACCAATTCCTTGCCGTCTGACCACTTCCAGGGCTTCAGCTTGAAGGTATAGGTCTTGCCATCTTTGGAGATGCCACCATTTTCAACCGATGGTACATCCGCGATGCTGGCAACGACGTTGCCCTTCAGGTCATACTTGAGCAAGCCACGGAAGATGGCAAGGTCAAAGGCCACCTGATCGACATAGCTAGCGGCCTGTGGGTCAATCGTGGCGGGTTCACCGCTGTTGTAGTAGACAATCGACTTGCCCTGCGCCTGAGCGCGGAAGGCGGGTGCAAAGGTCGGAATGACCAGGGCAACCAGTGCGAATAGCACGATTGCAAGTTGTTTACGGTTGTTCATATTCTTTCCTCATTGACTTACTGACTAAGATAAACTGCAAGTTTGATCGCGGCGTGGAAAACGATCAATAACAATTGGGCGGCGAATAACCTCCTGGGGTGAAGCACGAACCGATCTTATAGAGAATACACGGCACGCAGGCAAAGGTTCAAAACTCATTAAAGATTCGTGTCGAATTGTGCCGAGTTGTGAAGTTTGCATAAAGACTGCGTTGAATCAATATTAAACAAGCGTTTGGTTTTGTGCAAGAGATAGGATGGGGGTGCGCGGCTCGTGGTAAACTGATCGGCTGATGGGTTGTCTGATCTGGCAGCACTATCGACTCGATGTATGCCGTAGCTGAACTGGATACGATTGATATTGGCGGTTACAATCTGGGCAAACTCAATGAGGCAAAATGATCCAGGTTCGTGAACTGTCTAAACTGACCCCTGCGGCACTGGCGACGCTGATGCGCCGCGCCGAACAGGATATTTCCGGCCTGCTGCCCAAAGCACAGGCTGTGATTGATCGGGTTCGGCAAGAAGGCGATGCCGCACTGGTCGATTACACCCGTCAATTTGACGCGCTTGAGTACACGGTTAATCATCTCAAAGTCGCGCCGAAAGCCTTTGAGCGCGCCTATGATGAAGTGGGAGCCGAGGTGGTGGCTGCGATTCGCCATGCTCACGATAACATCCGACGTTTCCACGAAGAACAAATGCCAGAGCCGATGTGGTTCATGGAAGTGCAGCCGGGCATCATGGCGGGTGAGAAGATCACGCCTGTTGCCAGCGTCGGGCTATATGTGCCGCGCGGTAAGGGATCGTTTCCCTCGGTGATGTTGATGCTCGGTGTTCCGGCCAAAGTAGCAGGCGTGGAACGTTTGGTGGTGGTCACGCCGCCGAACCCTCAGGGTAACGCTGATGCGGGTACATTGGTCGCGGCGCACGTTGCCGGGATTAGCGATGTGTATGCAGTCGGTGGGATGCAAGCCATCGCTGGACTTGCCTTTGGTACGGAGACGCTCCCCAAAGTGGCGAAGGTAGTGGGGCCGGGCAGTAGTTATGTTTCGGCGGCCAAGCGGCTGCTCTACGGGACATTCGATGTTGGTTTACCCGCCGGGCCAAGTGAATCGATCATTTTGTGCGATGAAAATGCCAACCCGAACTTCGCCGCGCTCGATCTGCTGGTCGAAGCGGAACACGGCCCGGAGTCGGCGGCGCTGCTTGTGACCCATGATCGGGCGCTGGCACAGAAAGCCGAATCGCTGCTAGCGGGCTACATCGCCGAGTTACCCGAATGGCGACAGCGTTTTGTCGAGAGCGTGTTGGGCAGCTATGGCGGCATTTTGATCACCGACTCGCTAGCGGCGTCAATCGCGTTCGTGAATGACTACGCCCCGGAACACCTCGAAATTCTGACCGATGATCCATTCGGCACGCTGGGTAAGATCAAGAACGCGGGTGAAATTCTGCTTGGCCCATACACGCCGATCCCCACCAGCAATTACACACTCGGCCTCAACGCGATTCTGCCGACGGGCGGGTTTGCGCGTTCGTTCTCATCGGTTAGCGTGTGGGATTTTCTCAAGCGTAGCGGAATCGGCTATATGAACCGCGAAGGCTATGAGTCACTTCGCAAAACGACGGCCACCCTTGCCGATTACGAAGGCTTCCCCGCACACGCCATGTCGATCCGCAAGCGCGACGAACTGCTTGGCCTGAAATGACCGACGAGCGACTGCGGCACATCCAGAGTCTACAGTACACGGATAAAGCCGCAGCCGAGGCCGCGCTGTTGGACTTCATCTGCGAGACATTCCCGAACCTGTCCCCTGCCGCCGTTGCGCTCCGGCCTTCGGCGGTATCGCTCAATTCGTTCAACGGCTATCTGACGTTGAGCGATGGCAAGCGGTTATTTTTCAAGACGCATGTTGAGCCGGACAGTATTGTCAACGAATACTACAATTCACAATTGCTGGCTGATGCGGGCTACCCGATCATCCGGCCAATTTATGTTTCTACAGAGTATGGTAAGCAATTCTTGATTTATGATTTGATCGAGTTGCCTTCTGTGTTTGATTTGGCGCGGGAACTTGATCTTTCAGATGACACGGATATTGCATATTCCCTGATTGATTTACAGGCTGATGCAGATGCAAAGCTATTCCAAATTTATTTGAACACGCTGGCTCCTCAAAGTGCGGAAGATGCCGCAAAAGCGCCCATTCACCAGTTGTTTTATCATCGGTTGACCGGATCGCGCTACGATTCTTTTTACTTTGAAAACGGTCAATCGAAGCTGCCACTGGATAAACATTGGATCATTAATGGGCGGCGTTATCTGTCAAC
>JBBSEU010000286.1:0-7197 GCA_038239365.1 Aggregatilineales bacterium | reverse complement strand
CTGGCGCAAATTCACCCAAAACTGTCATAATCCATATCGGCAGACTAAGCATCTTCAACCTTTCGTCGTAGTTAGGTCGAAGGCTTATTCTGCCTCATCTTTTTAGCTTCCCATGTTCAAAGTCCAGCTAAAATGACCTCTGTGTTGCGTGATACACAGGAGCAGAGGTCATTTCATGGAGCAAAATCGCTTTGCAATTCAGGCTGTTGAACTGCGTCGAACGCTGTTTCTCGGTGGTCAGGAAGTGCCGATCCTGAATGGCGTCTCGTTTGATGTAATACGTGGTGAATGGATCACGCTGACCGGCCCATCCGGTTCTGGTAAATCGACACTGTTAGGTATCGTTGCCGGGTTGGATACGCCGACGAGCGGCCACATTCTGATCGATGGCATCGACATCACGCATATGAATGAGCAAAAGCTGGCACGACTTCGCAGCCAGAAAATTGGCATTGTGTTTCAGTCATTCAATCTGATCCCATCGCTAACCGCTCAGGAGAATGTCGAAGCGCCATTATACGTCAGCGCACGGCCCGGTGATATTTCAAAGCGCGCAAGTGAGATGCTGGCTTTAGTCGGCTTAAGTGATCGTCGCCGTCACCGCCCGCATCAGCTATCCGGTGGGCAGCAGCAGCGCGTCGCCATCGCCCGTGCGCTCGTGACGCAGCCGACGCTGCTTGTTGCTGATGAGCCGACAGGTAATCTTGATAGCAAGACAGGTGAGCAAGTGCTTGATCTGTTTTCCCAGCTTCGAGAGCGCCTCGGTATTACGCTGATTATTGCCACACATGACCCAAATATTGCCGCACGTGCAGACCGGGAATTGCACCTGATTGATGGACAGCTTGTGACCGATCAGGTCTCACTGTGGGAAGCGGTGTTGTGATGAACCTGTTCTTTTACACTCGCTACGCAGTACGTTCGCTGCTGCGTGGCGGCCAACGGACGGTGCTGGCTGTGATCTGCATCGCTTTTGGCGTCATGTCGCTGGTGGCTATGCAAAGTTTGGCTAGCTTGTTTGATAACGCATTGGTTTCCAATCCGCGCAACCGGATCGGTGCAGATTTAGGCTTGCAGACAGATGATAATAACCTGAGTACAGAGCGACTTGCCCAACTCGAACAGCACAAACAGGCAGGCGATCTGGCTCGGTACACCTTGATCGCTCAAAGCGACAGCACGATTTTGAAGCCGGCAAACACCGGTCATGTTTACGCGCTCAATCAAGTGTTAGGTATCGATCCAGCAACCTATCCGTTGAATGGTTCGCTCGATCTACGCGATACCAGCGTGTCCCTTGCCAGTGTGCTGGCCGAACCGCGCAGCGCGATCATCACGCGCGATGTGGCAGATCGTTTGGGCTTGAAAGTTGGAGACACCTTCACGCTAAGCAGCCTTCAGGGCAATGCGCCCGCCGAACTGCACATCACGGCCATTGCCACAATGACGCCCGGACACACAGGCAACACCGTATTTTGCAGCCTGGATACCCTTCGTCAGATTAGCGGCAACCCAAATGGGGTCACTTTTGCGCTGGCACTCAACGGCAAAAACGGGAACGCAGCCGCTATTCTCAACCGTGAAGGCTGGTCAGTGTTGGACGCGGCCACGTTAGACACTAACACCTCACAATCCCTCAGCCTGTTCGATTTCATGTTTAAGGGTGCTGGTATTCTGGGCTTGATTATCGGCGGTATTGGCGTCGCAAACACGCTGCAAGTGCTGCTTGCCCGGCGCAAAACAGAGATCGCCGTCCTCAAAACGTTTGGCTATCTAGATCGGGATTTGCTGGCATTGTTCGGGATCGAATTAGCTTTGCTTGGCATCGCGGGTGCGGCGATTGGGGCAGTCGCGGCGCTGTTGTTCACGAATTGGCTGATCGGGTTCTTGCTGGGGGCGCTTTCTATTCTGATCACGTGGTCAGTCGATCCACTGCTGCTTACTGGCGGTGTTCTGGCCGGGATCGCGTCTACACTCGTCTTTGGCAGCTATGCCGTTGTGCGAGCAAGCGGTATACGCCCATCAATTCTGCTGCGCGATCTGCCTGCACTGCGCTCATGGCGCGGGATTGGCGGTACGCTAGCATTGTTCGCGCTATTGGTGGCCGTCTTTGTGGGCGTGTGTACTTTGGTAATGGGGTCGTTAGTGCAAGGCTTGGGCGTTGTCGTGGGTGCCATTGTCGGCTTCGTGGCGTTGAGTATTGCTTTCGGGGTGATCCTGTTCGTATTTACCCATCTGCCGCTGCCCAAGATCGGTGTTCTTCGCATGGCGCGCAGCAACTTGAAACGCCAACAGTTTCGCGCCGTGTCAACGCTCATCGCTCTATTTGCAGGTGTCTTCACAATTGCCTTTGCCGCGATGATCATCAGCAATGCGTCTGATCGCTTTGGCGGTCATAGTATTTCGACAGGCGGAAATAACCTGATGATCATCGCGCACCCTGCCGATCTGGCGTTGATCAGCACACAATTGACAGCCAACGGATTGAAGCCAACCCAAATTCGTTACGAACTGCCTGTACAGATCACGTCAGGAACAGCGACAGCCGCTTCCACGCTGCGAACGCTTGACCGCCTGGCCGCCGATTTGCATTTGGCAGGTGCGTCCTGGGATTCAACCAGGATTGGGGTATATGTTCCTGCTGATACTGCTTCCAGAATCGGCGAAAGTATTCAGGTTCAACTGCCGGATGGTACAAAACACGATCTTGAAATCCTTGGAACCTACGTTTTGCCTGCAAATGACACCAGCATCGATCAGATTCAACGCTTTACAGGACTGTTGATGAACAAACAGGCCTTCGATAGCCTGGAGAGTACGGCTTCTAGTCTGACCGTGATTAGC
Source organism: Aggregatilineales bacterium (assembly GCA_038239365.1). GTDB lineage: Bacteria > Chloroflexota > Anaerolineae > Aggregatilineales > UBA2796 > JBBRMW01. The sequence goes on along the minus strand of JBBSEU010000286.1, from coordinate 4,353 downwards.
AGTATTCCAACGGATCAACTGTCCAATGTGACCGAGGCATTAGGCAGCAGTTTGCCGTCAACCACCGTTATCAGCCTGGCTGATGTGAATGAAGTTATTCAGCGCAACTTCAAGAACCTGTTCACCTTAGCGGTTGCAGTGGCCGGGTTAGCACTGGTTGCAGGCGCTGTTCTGATCGCTAACTCGGTTGGGTTGGCAATGGTCGAGCGCAAACGTGAAATGGGTATTCTGAAGGCCATTGGCTATAACAGTCGTCAAATCCTGGCGACGATCATGCTTGAACAAGGACTGCTGGGATTATTGGGTGGGATTGTGGGAATCGTTGCAGTGGGCTTGGCAATATTGCTGGTCAATGCGACACAATCCGGCGCACAAATGATCTTCAAAACACCCGAAGCAGTCATCATGATCGGTGTTGCCCTGTTAATCGCATTGGGCAGTGCCGGGTTAGTTGCCTGGCAGCCCACGCATGTTCGCCCGTTGGAAGTGCTTCGCAACGAGTAGGATCGACAGCGTCCAGTTCAGGCTGCCAGACGAGATGTTGGTTCATATGGGCAGAACACGACAATCGTCTGGCGGCAGTTCAAGCCAAACAATTTGCTGGATGCGTGGGTTGAATGCTGGATAGGTCAGGATCGGCTCCGGTTGACCTGGCACCTGGATAAGCGTTCGCCAGCGTCCGGCTACAAAAGAGGTGTGCATAACCGTCCCGGACAATACATTAGGGATGTCTAATACTGGTTGATTGACATGCACACGGATATTATCGGGACGGCACATCAATTTAACCTGATCGTGCAACTGTGATCGCACGTTGGCTGACGCCTTGCCGGTAAAGGGGCGTTCGGCTGAGTCGGTATTCAACACTTTGAGGCTGATCAATTCTGCGCCATTGACCACTGACGCTAGCTGGCCGGGCAAAAAATTCGCCTGACCAAGAAATGCGGCAACAAAGACGTTTTCCGGTTCAAGGTAGAGTTCGGTAGGAATGCCGATTTGCTGAATGTGTCCGTCACGCAGCACCATAATCCGATCCGACATGACGGTAGCCTCGTCCTGATCGTGCGTGACGTTGATGGCGGTGATTTTCAGCCGTTTGAATAACTGCACCAATTCTTCACGCATGGTCGCGCGCAGATTGGTATCCAGGCTGGAGAGCGGCTCATCCAGAAGCAAAATGGTTGGAGAGGGCACCAACGCACGAGCAACGGCCACGCGCTGCTGCTGTCCACCGGACAACTGATGTGGGTACCGACTGCCGAAGCCCGGCAAATTGACCAGAGTGAGCAGTTCATCGACCTGTTCGGCAATCACTTTTGCAGGCTGACGCCGCAGCGTCAGCCCAAAGCCGATATTTTGAGCAACAGTCATGTGCGGCCACAACGCCAAATCCTGAAAGACCATTCCCAACTGCCGCTCTTCGGTGGGCATTTGACGCCCATTCTGGTAAAAGACGCGATTATCGACCCGAATATAACCGCTGTTCGGCGTGATCAATCCGGCGATCATCCGCAAAATGGTTGTTTTACCACAGCCTGATGGCCCCAACAGCGACAAGACTTCGCCCTTTTCCATTGTCAAATCAACTGCCGACACAACCGTTCGAGTGCCGTAGCTTTTCGTAAGCTGTTTGATCTCCAAAAATGGCATGTTGTTTGTTACCAGGTCTGCTCGCTTGCGGCTAGTAGTGACTCGGCTTCGGCAGGTGTGATCTGCGTCGTCGGGATCATGGTACGCCGTTGTAGCAAGCGCCCGATCAGCCAGGGAATAGCGCGCAGCCCAAGCAGCATCAACGAAACGGCGATCACCGTCATCACCGTCAAGGCCATGCCTTCGCTGTAGCGCAGATCATTAAAATACTTGATGATGGCAACTGCGGCTGTCGGCTGACCCGCCGGATAGAGCAGTTCGGAGGTTGCCAGCGCAAACATCGAGCCGCTAAAGACGAGCAGCCATGTCGAAACTAAACTGGCGCGCATTAAAGGCGCAACGATGCGCGTCAACAGTTGGAACAGGCTTGCACCCTGCACTCGCGCCGTGTCAAGCAAACTCTGGCTGATCTGATCGAGTGAACCGATTCCCAGACGCGCGGCCAACGGCAGTCCACTGGCGATGTACGCGAACAACAGCCCCAGAGACGTGCCGTAGATGCGTAGGCCATTAGGCGTGCCAATGCCGATTGCCGCCAGGAACGGTGCATTCCAGGCGAAAATATAGCCGCAGGCCAGTACCAAGCCGGGCACAGCAACCGTGGCTACCGTCAGAAAGCTCAAAAGGCGGCGACCCGGTAAGGTTGTGCGTCGAATGATGAACGCGACGGGCAGCCCTACCAGACTCGCAATCGAGGCGGCGGCTAGCGACAAAATAAAGCTGCGGCCAAGCGCCGCCGCATCATCCGAACTGCCTTTCAGGACGGTGACATAGTTACCCAGTGACAGGTTCGATGGATCCAGACCGCGCTCCAGGAAATGAGTAAACGAGGTCAGCGTGCTGATGATCCCCGGAATGAACAGGGCGAATGCAAATAATATCAGGCACATGACCAGCGCCGGGATTTTCCAATGACCCAATGACACCCGATGCGCGGGACGAGTGCGACCACTAATGACCTGGAACGAACGTCTGCGGAGCAAGCGCCCCTGCAAAAACAATGCTCCAATCGTCAAGACAAAAAGCAGCACCGACAATGTCGCCGCCTGCGAAAAATCCACTGGTGAGCTGTATACGGCGCTATAAAGCTGATAGGTTACCAGTGGCACGCTGGCGTTTTGAGCGATGGTGGCTGCCGTACCGAAATCGGAGATCGAATCGGCAAAGGTCAGCAGCCCCCCGGCGAAAATTGCCGGGAGCAGCAGCGGCAAATTGATGCTCAGCCAGGCGCGCACCGTTCGTGCCCCGGCGATGCGTGCTGCTTCCTCAAACTCCGAGCCAAGCCCGTGCAGCGCAGCACTGACCGATAAATAGGTCAGTGGAAAACCCTTCAAACTCAATACCAGAATCACGCCCAACGGTGAGAGGAAAGTCTCGATAAATGCTTTAGAAAAATGTAAATAATGGTCGGGCAAACTGCCAGGGATCAGGATGAGCGTCCAGGCTTCACCGAGCATATACGATGGTGTGAAAAAGACCAGCCAGACCAGCAGGCGAAAAATACGTCGCCCTGGTAAATCCGTGCGTTCGGTCAGGATCGCCAGGAATGTTCCCAGGCCACACGTGATAATCGCCGTCGCAATCGACAACCAGAGCGTATTGAAAATGGCGATGTAAGTATGTTTTTGACTCAAGACCTGGCCGATCAATCCCAACTGCGGTGTTAAATCTGGCTTGGCTGCATATAAATTTGGGAAGACACTTTGCAGGATAATGGCGGCCAGCGGATAAAAAATGAGCAGAATGAGTGCGCTAATCGGCAGTCCAATGACAAGCATTCGCCCGATTCGGCGGACTATGAGCGTCCCAATGTCGATTAGGGTGGGAGGCGTAGGAAGTGGATTAGGCTCGGCGCGGATTGTCACAATCGGTTTCTGTGTCCATAAAAAGCGGGCGATCCAGTTGGATCGCCCGACGCTGACAGTTTGTTAACAGATGTTATTGAGCGATGTTATCGCGGAACCAGGCTTTGTAGTCGGCGGCAATCTTCGCGTAGGCTGGAATGTCCAGATAGACAAAGTTGATCCCGTCCAGTTGGCGCTTGACCTGGACTTTGGCATCCTTGATAACCGGAATGTAGTAGCGGTCACCTTCGGTTGGGTCGCCGCCCGCGATGGCGTTCTGACCGTCAGCCGATAGGATATAGTTGACGAAGGTTTGGGCGCAGCCGAGGTGCGCGGCTTTTGCAGACACGGCGATTACACTGGGCAAAACGCCCACACCCGAGGTTGGGTAGATGATCCCCAACGGCTGACCGGCGTTGATTTGACCGTAAGCACCTGCGTCCTGAACGATGGCAAACACGCGGTTACCGGTGGTGATTTGCTTCAAAGACGGACCGGCAGTGTCGTAAATCTTTAACCCATTCGCTTTCAGCTTGATGAAAAAGTCCTTCGCCTTGTCAACGCCACCCATGATTGTAGCAATCGAAGCGATGTGCTGGTAGGACGGACCGGAAATACTCGGGTTGCTCTCGGCAATCAGGTCTTTGTAGGCCGGGTTGAGCAGGTCGTTCCAGTCCTTCGGCAGTGCCAGGTTCATCGACTTGACCTTGTCGACGTTATAGACAATGGCCGAAGCAGTCGTCACGCCGGATGGATAGTAGGCGTGGTTCTTGGGCAGCACCTTTAAGCCCAGATCGGTGTAGTTGGCAATGCTGGGTGAATCCCAATGTGCCAACAACCCTTGATCATCAAGCGATTG
>JBBSEU010000285.1:0-7207 GCA_038239365.1 Aggregatilineales bacterium | reverse complement strand
ATGGATTACCTGCTCACCCTGCGCGTTCAGAATGCCATTTCGATCATCCGTACCACTGATTTTTCGCTGGAAATTGTGGCCGGACTGTGTGGATTCGACTCAGCCAGCCACCTGAGCCGCTATGTCAAGCGGATTGCGGGCAAAAGCCCTGGTTCATTTCGCCGGGAAACTGGATAACTTATGGCGCGGTTGCGTCTTTACGAAGTATTGCCCCGTTTGATCGCATCGTCACTTTGAGAGGCTTGATCAACGGTGTCTGCCGCCGCCACAGAGATGATCGCTTGCCAATATTGAGTGGAAAACTCAAGGTGTTTACGCATTGCCAGTTCTGCCGCGTCGGGATTCTGCTGGAGGATAGCCACATAGACAAGGTGATGTGTCCCTTCACCCTCCTGCGTCGTACCAATTGAATCGAGGTGTATTTCCTGCAAGGTGGCCTCCAGAAGATCGATCAGGTTGGTCATAATTTGCCAGATAACCTCGTTATGGCTGGCCTTAGCAATCACCCGATGAAAGTTCATATCCGCAGTCAGGTACGCCCGAAATTCAACGGCAGTATCCATTTTGTGCAGCTCATCGGCCAACAGCCGAAGGTCTTCTTTTGTGGCACGAGTGGCCGCCGCACGAACCGTACTGGCCTCGATCATTAGGCGGGCGTCATGTAGTTCAACCAGAGTGCCACCCTGCGCGGCCAGACTCAAGCCAATTGCGCGGCCAATGGTTGCCCCGGTCTGCGCCACGACAAATGTCCCCTCACCGATCCGCGATTCGATCAGGCCGAGTGCTTCAAGTACCTTTAATGCTTCACGAACACTGTTGCGCCCCACACCCAGGCGTTCCGCCAGATCGCGCTCCGAAGGCAGTCGTCCATTGGCATTGATCGCGCCAGACACGATCAACTGCCTAAGCTGCTCAAGTGCCTGATCTTTTACGCTTTCACGTTTAATTGGCTTTAGATGCAAAGGTTTCGATGTCAGGTCAGTCATTGGCTAATGTGTCCTAAATGATGATGTGTGAACTCTCGCATCGCAGCGGTAGTCCTACCACCTCAAGTTTATCCTCAAGAGGTGGCTCTTGACAAAAACCACCTATAGATGCTATTCTTTTTGCCAGTGGTAGTACCATCTACCACGTCAATTTTTAGTTAAACCCTGACCGTTCATATTTTTGTTTTTCGGAACTTTTATGGCAACACCCTTACAGACGAAAAAAGCCGAGTCTCTGGCTGGGACTCCAATACCGGGTACGCAGCCCAGGTTTGCCAGAGTGTTCAACATACGCCGTCGTGAGACGCTCTGGTTTTACATATTGGTAGCGCCCTGGATTGTGGGTTTCCTTATCTTCACCGCCGGGCCAATGCTGGCCTCGCTGTATTTCAGCTTCACCAAGTATGATATTGTTTCACAACCACGCTGGGTCGGGTTGCAGAACTATACTAATTTACTGACGGATAAGTTGTTCTGGCAATCGCTCAAAGTAACCGTACTCTACACATTACTCAGTGTGCCAATTAGTACGATGTTGAGTCTGGGCCTGGCCGTGCTGCTTAACCAGCGCGTAGCCGGCATCCGCATCTTTCGCACGCTGTTCTATATCCCGACCATTGTCTCAGGCGTGGCGCTGGCAATGATCGGTTTATGGTTCTTCAATGCCGATTATGGCCTGATCAACTCCACGATAAAACTTGTGACAGGTTCGAATGGGCCACACTGGCTGGATAGCGGTCAGTGGGTTTTGGCCGCCATGATCCTGATTACCCTGTGGGGGATCGGGGGGACGATTGTCATTTATTTGGCCGGATTGCAAGGTATCCCCACCGAGTTATATGAGGCGGCGGCGCTTGACGGCGCGACGGGCTACAAACTTTTTCTGAATGTTACACTGCCACTGATGACGCCCGTCATATTTTTTACGACGATTATTGGAACGATCAACTCATTTCAGTTCTTTACGGCGGCGCAGGTCATGACCTCTGGTGGCCCAGACTACGCCTCGTATTTCTACGTCCTGTACCTGTATAACACGGCTTTCCGCGATTTCCGCATGGGCTACGCCTCGGCGCTGGCCTGGGTGCTGTTCATTATCGTGATGGTACTTACGGCGCTGGCCTTCCGTTCATCGGCCTCCTATATCCACTATCAGGATGGGGAAGAATAATAATGGCAACCACTACGCCCTATTTTGGAACCTACGCCGAACGTTTCCAGCGCGAGCGCGCGGCACGTAATCGAATGCGTCAGGGCTTTTTGATCGCGTTGATGACGGCTTTTGTTATTCCGTTTGCCGCGCCTGTCTTTTGGATGATCGCTACATCCTTCAAGTCGATGGATCAAATCGCACAATATCCGCCGCAATTTCTGCCAAACCCATTCATCTTGAGCAACTATGCAGATGCGTTCAAAGTGGTCCCGCTCTGGCGCTTTTTTGGGAACACAACCTTTTATGCGGTCGTAGCGACAGTCTTGGAAGTATTTGGGTCATCAGTCGTGGCTTTTGGTTTTGCCAAATTCCGTGCGCCAGGCCGCAATATTCTGTTCTTGATCGTCATCAGCACGATCCTGATTCCGTTTCCGGTGCTGATGGTGCCGCAATATGTCCTGTTTCAGCGGTTAGGCTGGATCAATACCTATCTACCCTTGATTGTGCCTTATGCTTTTGGCTCGGCTTTCTTGATCTTCATGTTTCGCCAGTTTATGCGCGGCATCCCGAACGATTTCATAGATGCCGCTCGGATTGACGGTGCAGGCGTGATCGGGATTTATTTTCGTATCATCATTCCGCTGTCGTGGCCGTCGCTGATTGCTGGCTCGATCATCGCGTTTTCGTGGTATTGGAACAATTATCTGGGACCGTTGATGTATTTGAACTCCGAAGATCGGTTCACCCTTCAACAAGGGCTGGCCTATTTCATCGTACATCGCGGCATGTCGCGCTTCGACCTGATGATGGCCGCTGCCATTATGGCGACGCTGCCGCTGGTCATCATCTTTTTTGTCGCTCAACGCAAGTTGATTCAGGGCATTGTTGTGACTGGCCTGAAGTGACAACTTGTCACAGGAGGTGAACCAAACGGCTCAAATCATTTAGCCAGTGCTGATTGTGTTTTGTACACATCATTTGGAAAACAATTTTTTGAAAGGCTTAACCATGTCCACGTCTAAATCAAAAGTCAGTCTGCTGTTAACGCTGTCTGTCGTTGTCCTGCTGGCGCTTTCGCAGTATGCGGTACGTACTCACGCGCAGGATAAACCGTCTGGCGAGATTACGTTCTTCATGCCCATTGATGATGCCCGTATCAAGTGGTTCAATGAGGACATCATCCCCAATTTCGAGAAAGATCACCCGGAGATCAAACTCACCCTGCTGACGGTTCCGTTCGATCAATACGATCCGAAACTTGTTTCGCTAGCCGCCGCCGGGACTCCGCCGGATATGTTCCCACAATGGGGGCAGTCGGGCGTTGGCACTTATAACCAGCGTGGATTGATTCGCCCCATCGACGACTTGATCCAAAAATGGGGCTGGGATTTATCGGGAGTTGACCCCAAGTTCCAGAATTTCTACAAGTTCAATGGACAAACGCTTGGGATCCCGATGTATTCATTGGGTGCATATATCTACTACAACAAGGACTTGTTCGACAAGGCGGGCGTTGCCTACCCACCGTCCAGTTGGGATGATAAGTCCTGGACATGGGATGAACTGGCCGCCCGCGCCAAAAAGCTGACGCTCAACTATGACGATCCGCAAAAGGCGCAGTACGGTTTCATGAATATCATGAGTGATATGTATGGCGGCACGTTGTGGTCATATGGCGCTCAATTCTTTGACTTGGAGTCGCTCAAGACGGGCAAGTTGTCGAAGGTCAATTTCGCCTCACCGGAAGCCATCGCTGCGATTCAGATGCGTGCCGATTTGATCAACAAGTTCAAAGTGTCGCCGCCACAATCGGCGGTTGATGCACTGACCACGGGTGGTAACAATCCGCTTAGTTCGGGCAAAGTGGCAATGGTTCTGGGCGGCGGCTGGGAAATGTGGGGCTTCCGTGATGTGAAGGATTTGAACTGGGGTTTGGCGGCCATTCCGCGCGGAACGAAAGACGAAAACGCATTCCGCACCGCGACATTCAGCGATCCGGTCTTTATTCACAAAGCATCGAAAAACCCCGATGCAGCCTTCGTCTTTGTCAAGTGGCTGACAACCGGCCCCGGCTCCAATTACATCGTCAAGGGATTGCTCTCACCAACTGTTGTCAAGACCACCCTGCCTGAATACTACAAGCTGTTTCCGAGTATCCCGGCTAAAGAAATGGAAGAAGTCTATCTTGGCTCGATCAAGTACGGCCAGGAAAACCCAGCCTCGCTCGTGAATGGTTATGGCAAAATGGAAGACATCTTCAAGCAGCGTCTCAAGGCCGTTTGGAATGGTGAAAAGAGTGCCGCTGAGGTACTCCCTGACATGGACAAAGAGATGAACGACGCGATCAAGGACATTGAATAAATCGGACTGACAGAGTGGGCAAAGTGTGCTTTGCCCACAACCCCGAATTTTGCGAGAAGCGATAAGACCACAGAGAAATGAGCCAAAAGATGCGCGTCGCGCTCGGACAATTCAGCGAAATCTCCAACGAAATGCTGACTTTCGCCAGGCAAATTGGTGTGCGCGGCGTCTTGCTGAACACTCCTGTGATACCCGGTGAAGCATTCTGGGAGGTGGCTGATCTGATTTGGCTGCGGGCGCGTGTTGAACAGTATGGGCTGCATCTGGAAGCCATTGAAAATACGCCGATGACCTTCTACGAAAAGGCGATTCTGGGGCTTCCGGGGCGCGATGAGCAGATCGAGAACTATATAAGGACAATCCGCAACCTGGGGCGGGCAGGGATTCCGGTGTTGGGCTATCACTGGATGGCGACGGACGTTTGGCGCACCTCGTTCAACACAGCCGGGCGCGGTGGCGCACAAGTGGCGGCCTTTGATCTGTCACTGCTTGACCAGAACGCGCTTCCGGCAGGCATGGGTCAGCAATCCCTGAGTCGGGATCGGGCTTACTCGGCTGAAGAAGTTTGGGCGAATTACAGATACTTCATGTCTGCCGTGCTGCCTGTCGCGGAACAGGCGGGGGTGAGGCTGGCGCTTCACCCGGACGATCCGCCGCTGCCAACGATGGGCGGCGTGGCACGTCTATTTTATCATTTGGACGGCTTCAAACGGGCGATGGAGACTTTTGCAAGCGCCTATCATGGCCTTGATTTCTGTGTCGGTTCGTGGTCGGCCATGGGACCGGGCGTGATCGATGCACTGCGCTATTTTGGCGAACGGCAGCAAGTCTTTTATGTACATTTCCGTGATGTAAAAGGCCATGCCCCGGCCTTCACTGAATGCTTTTTAGGTGAAGGCAATATTGATCCGGTTGAACTGGTCAAAGTGCTTCACGCGGTTCGCTTCAGCGGCTTCATTATTGACGATCATGTGCCGCACCTCATCGACGATTCGGACTGGAGTCACCGCGGCCATGCTCAGGCGACAGGCTATATCAGCGGATTGGTTGAGGCAGTTCAGCAGTTGTGCTGAGTTTCGTTCGTGGATATTCCCTTAAAAGGACATAATCAAATGATCACTCCTGAAGAAAAAGCGTTTTTTCTGGAACAAGGCTATCTACATGTTCCCGGCGTTTTGAGCGGTGACTATCTGGCGCATATTCAGTCGGAATTTGACCGGGTATGGGACTTGGAAAAACCACGCGTGAGTCAACATGAATTGCTCAAGTACGAATCATTCATTAAGTTGTTCGAGTACGCGCCGATCCTGGATCGTCACCGTGCGATTTTCGGAGCGCAGGTGCAGCTTCTGCAATACGATTTGCTGCGTCAGGGAGCGCGTCACCAGGGGAAAAGCCGCAGTTGGCACCGCGATTTCACGTTCCCTGGCGAACGGCCATTGGCGATCAACACGATCATTCTGTTGGATAACATGACCGAAGAACGCGGCCCGACGCGCGTGGTTCCAAAAACCCATTTGGGCGAACGAGTGCCTTCCAGCGAAGAAAAGAACGCAGTGTTGCCCGGTGAAGTAGCGGTCTATGCCGCGCCCGGTGATGCGGTATTCATCAATTGTGCAATCTGGCATACAGGCGGCATCAATAATACAGACAGTTTGCGGCGTGGCATTTACCTGTACTATGGTTATTGGTGGCTCAAACGCTATAATTGGGAAAAGGCGCTGCCCTGGCAGGCATTTGAAGGTGCCGATGAACAACGCTTACGATTGCTCGGCATCAAACAGCCCGATTGGGATATTCATATGTACACACCCGAACCAGAAACCCGGGAAGCAGTCATGACCTGAAGTAGAGGCGGCGTTCGTCAGTTTGATAAACTTTGGCAAAAACCCTCGGAGATATTTTTCATGGCTGACAAAATGCGGATTGCGTTAGGGCAATTCAACGAACTTACTCACGAACGCCTGACCTTTGCCAAACAGATCGGCGTCAACAGCGTGCAGATGAACACGCCGCTGCTGCCCGACCAGGATGGCTACTGGCACTACGAAGACCTTGTGCGGCTCAGAGAGCGGTGTGAGAGCTATGGGCTTCGGCTGGAAGCACTTGAAAATGTGCCGCTGCATTTCTATCAGACGGCCATGCTTGGCTTGCCAGGGCGTGATGAGCAGATCGAAAATTACCAGAAGACGATTCGGAATATGGGGCAAGCCGAAATTCCGCTGCTCGGTTATCACTGGATGCCGAACAGTGTGTGGCGAACGCCGCTTGCTACGGGGCGCGGAGGCGTGCTGGTCACGGCGTTCGATATGGCGCTGGTAGATACGTTGCCATTGGACAACGGCTTCAAACGTGTGGAAGCGTTGGGCGATGAGATACTTTCCACAGAGCAGATGTGGGATAATTACGCTTATTTCATCAAGGCGGTGCTGCCTGTCGCCGAAGAAGCGGGCGTTAAGCTGGCACTGCACCCGGACGATCCGCCAGTGCCGGACCTAGGCGGGATCGCGCGGCTGTTTTACGGCGCTGAAGGTTTCCAGAAAGCCGTTGAAACGATTGCGCCCAGCCCTAATCACGGCCTGGATTTTTGCATGGGTTGTTTCAGCGAAATGGGACCGGGCGTGATCGAGTCAATTCGCTATTTTGGCGAGCGAAACAAGATTTTCTATGTTCATTTCCGCGATGTGCAGGGCTGCGTCCCGGTCTT
>JBBSEU010000284.1:0-7216 GCA_038239365.1 Aggregatilineales bacterium | reverse complement strand
CGGACAAATCGCACTGGTGACGGGCGCGGCATCGGGCATTGGTCGGGCGACGGCGATGCGTTTGGCCTCGGAAGGCGCGCATGTCGTGATCGCGGACATCAACGTTGAGGGTGCCAGGACCGTCGCTGAGGAAATCGTCAAAAAGTACGGTCTGCGTCGGGCGATGAGCGTTAGCTGCGATGTGGCCAGCGAAGAGGCGATTGCCGACGCCTTCAAGCAAACGGTACTGGCCTACGGCGGCGTCGATATTGTGGTCAACAACGCGGGCATTTCGACCAGCGCGCCGATTGAAAACGTCACGCTTGCTGACTGGAATCGCAACATGAGCATTCTGGCGACGGGCTACTTCCTCGTTTCGCGTGAAGCATTCCGCGTCTGGAAAAATCAGGGGTTGGGCGGCAAACTGATCTTCGTGTGCAGCAAGAACAGCGTCGCGGCAGGCAAGAATGCTTCGGCGTACAGTGCCGCCAAAGCCGCCGAACTGCATCTGGCGCGCTGCCTTGCCGAAGAAGGTGGGGCACATGGTATCCGCGTGAACAGTGTCATGCCCGATGCGGTGCTGCAAGGTTCATCGATCTGGGATAGCGCATGGCGAACCGAACGCGCCAAAACTTACGGGATCAAGCCCGAAGAATTGGACGAATTCTACCGCAACCGTACCACGCTCAAGGTGAGCATCTATCCTGATGACATTGCCGAGTCGATCCTGTTTTTCGCGTCGAGTCGCAGCGCCAAAACGACAGGCGGCGTGCTGACCGTTGACGGCGGCGTGCCACTGGCGTACATGCGCTAAGCTGGTTGGGGCACGGCACGCGCTGTGCCCCTTCTCAATTTGATGAAGCGTGGCGGTATCGCTCTGGAAATCCTTTAGATTTGGTCAAATTGCTCAACATCCAGCACAAACACCGTAGCGCCGCCAACTTCCACCTCAACGTAATTATAGAGCGGCACACCGCTGGCCGATGCTGCCCCGGCAATTGGTAAAAACTTTTTGCGGCGCTGTCCGTCACGCTGCAAAAGCGCAATGATCGGCTCGATCTGATCATCACTAACGCCCAACAGCAGCGTTGTGTTGCCCTGCTGCAAAAAGCCGCCCGTGCTGCCGATGCGCGTCACGCGGTACTGTTGGGTAGTCAGGTCGCCCACCACGCGATCCGCGTCCTGATCCTGTATCGTCGCCACAATCAGTTTCATGTTGGCCTCCATTGCCCTAAGTCTAGGACTTGATACGGCAGACGGCAAATTTTCGCACAGATGATTTTGCTGTACACTTGATTCTATCTGATGATTTACTGTTGAGGTTGAAATGCAACGACGGCGTGTATTCATATTTCTGATTGGAATCAGCGTATTGCTGGCAGTGTTCACAGTGGCAACACTGCCAACAAACGCTCAAGGTATTCTTGCAATAAAGTACGGTGACACTGTTACCGGGGAAGTGAAATCGACCAAGACAGGGTATGCCGTCTTTTATTCTTTCACGGCCAAAGCAGGGGATGCCATTACGGCAACAATGACCCGCACGTCCGGCACTTTGCGTCCCGCCGTTGCTCTGGCTGATCCGAGCAAAACGGGCAATGACTTCCTGATGGCAGAGGGCGAACTATCGGATGATGGCAAAGCCTCGACAATTGTTACCGCAACGATTGAAAAAGCGGGCAAATACGCGCTGATCGCCAGCCGTGAAAGTTATTCCAACGGAACAACAACGGGCAAGTTCAGCCTCACTTTTGACCGGGCAAGCGATGAAGCCGCTACTGAAACGCCCGTTCCCACCAAACGTGCGGGGGCAACCCCGACTCGCAAACCTACCACCAAAAGCACGCCGACACCCGTCCCCATCGAAGGCAGCACCCCAGAGCCAAGTGCCGGTGTCGATGTGTTCAAAGTGGGCACTTCACCGACGTACAGCGTTTGGAGTGGCAACAACCTGTATGTGGCAAATTTCGGTGATGGCACGGTCTCGATTCTGGATGAGGACGGCAACCCAACCGGCTCGATTCAAACCGGCGGCGTGCCATTTACACTGGCCTGGGATGGCGCGCGCTTGTGGGTGGCCGATCTGGGCACAACCGATAAACCCGGTAATACGGTCAGTGTTTTCGATCCCAAAGGGAAAAAATTGGGCAGCTATAAAGTTGGCTCTCAACCCTTTTCGATGAGCTATGACGCCGATGATAAACTGATGTGGGTCGCTATTTACGGTGAAAATAAAGTCGTGGCGCTTGATCCGAAAGGTAAGATCGTCAGCACTTTTGATGTAACCGAGTCAGGCGAGTCGGGCAGCAACCCGAACACCGTGTTGTGGACGGGTACGGAGCTTTTCGTGACACTGGCCGGGACTGACACGAATAAGGGCAACACCGTTCTGACACTTGGTTCCGATGGCGTTATGACCGGATCGTTTAAGGTGGGTCAGAGTCCGGCTGATCTGGCCTGGGATGATGCCGATCAAATCCTGTACACAGCGAACTACGATGATGACAGCGTGACGGCTTTGAGCGCCGAAGGTAAAACGGTGGGGACGTACAAAGTAGGCAAGAATCCAGCGGCACTCACCTGGGATGGTACGCATCTGTGGGTATCGCTCGCTGGTGAAAACGCAGTCGTCGCGCTGGATAAAAAAGGCAAAGTCGTCGCCAAAGCTGCCCTTAGCAACTCCCCGAATGGCATTACGAACGATGGGATGGGACATGTCTGGGTGGCGCTTCAGGGCACAAACGATAGCCCTGGCAGTGAGGTTATACGTATCACGACGGAGACGGTGTTGAATCAGTAGAGTGTAAAAATAAACCCGGCATTGAAATGCCGGGCTATACTTTATTCGTACCGATTATCTGCGATCAGATTGACCGTGTGATGGGTGCGAAACAAGCTATACAGGCCGGGTTTGCCGGGCACAGGATTCAACACGTTTTCCACCTGCATGATGCTGATCCACAATTCCAGCGCCTCGTCGTTCAAGTTCGTGTCGCGTGACAGCGCCGCGAAGTTGATCGGCAGGTGCTGCTCATAGAGTTCCAGCAGCGACAGGATGAACTGATCACGCTCTTGCAGCACTTCTTTGGTCAGTGCGCCGTCATTGTTGAGCGAAATACCCTTCGTTTTGTAGTTACTTTGCGGGTTTTCGTACTCACTGACTTCGCCCGAACCGAGTTCAAGCAGCCACTCGACAGCACGCTGAAAGACCACACCTGAGTCATAAGGCCGCAGCCGTCTATGGAGCGATCCCAACGGGCACCACGAAAAGCCGCGATAGCTGGTGAATTGATCAACGCTGACGATGATGCGCTTCATCATCGCGTCGATCTCGCTATCGCGCGCGACGTGTTCATCACCCGGCATCGCCAGATCGTCATAAGACGGATCGTACAACGTATCCATCATGTACGGGTTCGGCGTGCGGGTCACTTTGGCGCTGACGGTCACGCTCGACTTGGGCAGCTTGATCACCGGTACCAGATCGTCCGGGTTGTGGCGATGTGGTACCATCTCACGCACCAAAATACCTTCGCGCACCAGACAGTCCACCCAATCGGAGCGCCAGGTATCGTCAATATTCAAGCCAGGACGCTCAAGGGCGCGATCCATTGCAATGCCCTTAAGCAGGAAACCGTAGTTGACGTATTCCCAATTCCGCACTTCCAGCGTATTCGAGACACGGACCATAATCCGATCCCTAACGAGTCGAGTCCGTTCGACAATTGGGTGATCGGTAACGGGATAAATCAGTTCGCCCGATCCGCTGCGCGATTCCCGCAAAATGCCCATTGTCGTTGCCTGTGCAACCAGGTCTTTGGCACGCGCATCGGAGACTACCGCACTCACCCGGCGAAGTTGATCCTGTAGCGCATCGGCGGGGATGCCATCACCGGGCGTCAACGCGGCCAACCGATCAAATTGCAGGACGACACTTGACCACTGCGACGGCGTGAAGGCATTGGCTGCTCCCGCCGGAGTTGTAATCGAGGCGTTATAGATTTGACCAATCGCTTCGTGACGCTGCAATTGCAGCAGATCGTCCAGGTATTCGACTTGCAGCGCGGGGTTATTTTCGAGCAATCGGCTGATGCTGCCGCGCACACCCCATACAATGACCTGCTTACCGCGCGTCCGCAGGGAGCTAAACACATCGTTGAAATCACGATCCCCGCTGGCGATCACAAAAATGTCGCTGGCATTGGGCTGCAAGCTGTCGGCCAGCACATCTTTGGCAATTCGCATATCAGCACTGTTCTTGCCGGGCAGGTTGAACACCGGATCGATGTTTGCCAATGCCAGGCGACTCGGCGCTTCATCGCTCACTTCACGTCCCAGGTCGTCGGTCAGGGGTGGGAGCGCGCCGCGCTGACCCCAGGGCGCGTAGGCGGCCATTCGCGTGACCTGTCCATGTGCCGATGCTTGACGCTGCATCCCTTCGATCATCTTGTCCAGGTTGACCGCATAGCCCTGTTCGTTCAGGCTGATTGCAATGTTCTCGAAGTCGATATACAGCGACACCGTTTTCGACTGAATGCCCAGGATCGACTCAAGCGGCTGGAAGATCACGCCGTCGATGCGCTGACTGGTATCTGACCAGACGCGGATACGGGCGTTGCGCTGCATCTTGACACGCTTGATCAATGTTGTCACTTCCGGGCTGGTTGTGACGACGATCAACTCATCGACAGGTTCCGGATCGAACGAGAAGTATTGGATAATTAAGGCATCGGCAATATGCTGCCGATCCGGCATGTTGAAAGTCTCGAAACCAACGCTCTCGAAGGTATGTTCAATTGAGGCACCATTGGGCGTCTGACGATAGGCGCTCCAATCGGCAACGGCCACCGCTTTTAACTCGTCAGGACCAAGTAAGCCAGCCGCGAGTGCCGCTCCACCCCGTAAACGAGTTGCCAAATCGTGCATTTCAATCGAAAAACCGCGTTCGCGTAAACGTTTTAGTAAATCGTCGACATCGACGATGAGATACGCCGCCATTCAGAATTCCCCCTCAACCGTAAATATATTGGGATCACTAGTTCACCATTACGTACAACTCAACCAGATAGTCCCGGATAACAAAAATGGCGACAAGCGCCCGCTTTGACAAGCATAAAGTTTGCTCATCCAGTACCTATGTACGCCAATTGTACCAAATTAAACGATTAAGGACAATGCACAATTGCGTAAAGACCATCAACGCAAAAATAACAGTTCGTTAACGAACGGACTGTTATAGCATAGCTATAGCAAAATGTAGACCTTGCTCTTAGGGCGCTCAATTCGCAACATTGGCTCAGGCTGTGCATAATCAAAATGGAGTGTTAATCGTTTGAGAGAAGGATAAATTTTCGTGGATTACGTACATCTTGGCAGAACAGGACTCAAAGTTAGCCCATTATGCCTCGGCACGATGAACTTTGGGCCGCAGACCAGCGAACCGGACAGCTACGCGATCATGGATCGGGCGGTGGAACTGGGCATCAACTTCTTTGATACGGCGGATGTTTATGGCTGGAAGCTCGGTGAAGGCGTCACTGAGCAGATTGTTGGGCGCTGGTGGGCACAAGGCGGCGGACGGCGCGACAAAGTGGTGCTGGCAACCAAAGTCTATAACGATATGGGCAAATGGCCGAATCAGACGCGGCTTTCGGCACTGCATATCCGCAAAGGCTGTGAAGACAGCTTGCGCCGCCTGCAAACCGATTACATTGATATGTACCAGATGCACCATATTGATCGGGGCACGCCCTGGGAAGAAATCTGGCAGGCGATGGAGCAATTAGTGCGCGAAGGCAAAATATTGTACGTCGGCAGCAGCAACTTCGCGGGCTGGCATATCGCCGAAGCCAACTGTATCGCGCAGTCACGACATTTTATGGGTCTGGTTTCAGAACAAAGTTTGTACAATCTGACCGCGCGTACCGTCGAACTTGAGGTCATCCCGGCCTGTGAAAAGTTTGGCCTGGGAGTGATCCCTTGGAGTCCATTGGCCGGGGGCATGTTGGGCGGTGCGCTGCAAAAGGCAACCGAAGGTCGCCGCACTGATCAACGCACGACAGAGCGCATCGAAAAACTGCGGCCACAACTCGAACGTTATGAAGCGTTCTGCAAGGAATTGGGCGAACAACCCGCCGATGTCGCGCTGGCCTGGCTGCTGAATAACCCGGTGGTCACCGCGCCAATCATCGGGCCACGCACACTGGATCAGTTGAATGGCAGTTTGCGCGCGTTGGCAATCAAGCTGACTGAGGAACAACTCAAAACACTGGATGAGATTTGGCCGGGGCCGGGCGGCACAGCACCCGAAGCCTACGCCTGGTAGTTTTCTGATACCGACTCGCCAATTCTCCTCGTTTACCGGGGAGAATTGGTTAAATGGTACAGAGGTTAACGCGACTCAAATCGTAACCAATGAACTATCCCAGGAACTTGAATGATTCAAAGCGATAACCCTTCACTGGCAAATGCTGACGCGCTGCCAGGCATTAACCTGCTTGCAGCGTGCGTCGAGATCATGCTACTCGTGAGTGCCGTTTTAGTGTTTACGCCCCACCTGCAATACACCTCCGCACAATTAATGATTAACTCCGATGAGCTGCCTTTTCTTCTAAACAGTGGCGAAATTGCCTCTATCGTTTTCAAACGTACAGGCGCGATTCCGCTTTGGAATCCTTTTATTGGAACGGGTGAGCCGCTTATCGAAGGTTTGTTTTCGTTTGTCTTAAACCCACTAATGACAGTTCCAATGCTTGTGAATGATCCCGTTCAGGGCGCAAAGTTTAGCATTGTGCTGCATATTATCCTGATCGGCATTGGCGGGTGGTTGTTAGGGCGCGTATTGTGGCTCAAATCGGCGGGGCGTTTGTTGCTTGGGCTGTTTCTCGCGGGTAGCGGCAGCGTTGCGATGGCAATTGGCGCGGGTTTTTTCCAAATTGGCCTTAGCCTTTGCTACGTGCCCTGGATAATCGCCGGAACCATCGGTGTTTTATATCTGCGCCAGCGATGGCCTGTTTGTATCCTTGTCGTGGCAACCATCCTGATGATGTTCGCCGGAACATTCTGGTACGTGCTGCCCACAGCCATCATGTGTATTATTCTGGTACTCACCAAATGCTGGCGTGATCGACAGCATATCAAAGAAATATCGATGCGGCTTGGCATAGCAGCAACACTCATTATGATGCTGGGTGCGGTGCGTCTATTACCGCTTATCAATGTTGGTCTTGTAACGCAT
>JBBSEU010000283.1:0-7221 GCA_038239365.1 Aggregatilineales bacterium | reverse complement strand
CAAATGGATCATGCCACCGCTGAAGGGCTGTACATCATTACGCAGCGCATGGACGCCGAAACCGGACTCCGTGATCGTATCCTTCGCTTTCTGGCAAGAGCGGGCGTGATCGTTGACGAAGCGCGCATCGATCCCGATGGCTTGCTGGCACAAGTTGTTGGTGCGAACCCGGAGCGCGCCATTGAAGCCGTCGTTGAGTTCTACCGTAAGCGCGGTGACCCGGACGAATGGATCGCCTCACGCATCCTCAGCGTTCAGACGCGCAAATGGTTTGTCTCCGAGTTTCAACGCTCCCTGCTCAATCCGCCCGCTTCACATCTGTTTGGCAAGATCACGAACACGATGCGGAAGGGCGTCTGGAAACGCGATACGGCCACCCTGAAAAAAGAGATGAATCTCGGTAAGAACGACAGCTTGCGCGATCATATGCCCGGCTTGGCCTTGACCTACGAAATGATCGCCGAAAATGTGTCGGCCTATGTGTTAGCGCATCGGCATGAGCTGGAGTTCAGCGAAGCAGATCGGATTGTGCGCGAAAAATCGGAACTGGTGGGCAAGCAGGCCGAAGAAATGGGGCGCATCCTGAACATCGACATTGCAACGGGCAAGCCGCTGTTAAATGATCAGGATGACAAGCCTGAATCCGCGCCGGACGCAACCAGTTAACTTCATCTGTTTTGCTCCAATTGTCCATTCGTTTCCATTTCGTCTGATTTCCGTTTGATACCCCACCTATTACACCTGCATCACCTGCTTTGCAGGTGTAATTCCCTTATTTATAGACGTTTGCTCTATTTGCTCTATTTGCTCTGTTCGCCCTGTTCGCCCTGTTCAGTCGGCGCATCGCCCGCTACAATTCCCAGGTCAGTTAAAGGTAAACACCATGTCTGTCAAGCAGGAACGAATGGCGGATCGCATCCGCGAAATTCTGAGCAGTTTGCTGCTCACCGAAGTAACCGATCCGGCTTTGCGCGGCGTCACTGTGACCGAAGTCACACTCGACGCCGAACTTGAATACGCCGATGTCTATGTGAACGCGCTGGCTGATGAGTCGCGTCAGAAAGAAGTGATGAAAGGGCTTAGCCGCGCCAACAGTTTTTTGCGGCGCGAACTGGGCGCGCGCGTTCGTTTGCGGCGCACGCCTGTGCTGCACTTCCATTGGGATGTTACATTGGAGCGCGCGACCACCATTGAGCAGGCGATTGATCGTCTCGTGATACCCAAACCAACCGAACCACCAGCCGAGGAATCAACCGACGATGACGAATAATCCCACCAATCCCCACATCGCCGCCGAAGAATTGGTCGAAGCGGCCAAGCGGATCGTCATCCTCACCCATGTGAACCCGGACGGCGACGCGATTGGCTCCCTGATGGGGCTGACGCTCGCTCTCCGCAACCTCGGCAAAGACGTGATCCCGGTAGTCGATGGCGGAACGCCGCATCATCTGGCCTTCATTCCCGGCTCAGAAGGCGTTCACGCCGATCTGAAAGACATTACCGCCGATCAGATTGATCTGGTCATCTCAGTTGATGCCAGCGATGCGCCGCGTATTGGTGAAGCGGGCAAACTGGCAATCGCTTTCGGCAAACCAATCATCGTAATTGATCACCACAAAACGAACACGATGTTCGGTACGGTCAACATGGTTGATGACGCGACGCCCGCAACGGCGGAAGTGCTGCTCGATTGGTTCGACTCGATGGAAATATCGCTCACCAAAGACATCGCCTACTGTCTGCTCACCGGACTTGTCACCGATACCTTGTGCTTCCGCGTGAACAGTGTCACCGGCGACACATTGGGCAAGGCACATCGCCTCATGGCCGCAGGTGCGCCGCTCAATACGATCTGCCAGCAAACCGTTAACCGCCGCTCAACCGGCGCGCTACGCTTGTGGGCGCACGTTATGCCCACTATGCAGATTGCAGACGGCGTGATCTGGGCAGTTGTTGATCTGGCATCGCGCAAGGCCGCTCAGTATGAGGAAGAAGGCGGCGCGGGCGGTTTGGTTCAACTGCTCAACGAAGCCGACGAAGCCAACATCGCCGCCGTTTTCGTCGAAAAAGCAGATAGTAAGGTTGAACTCCATTTCCGCGCGCAGCCCGGCTTCGATGTAGCCACTGTCGCCTTGGCGTTGGGCGGCGGCGGCCATGTACTGGCTTCTGGCGCAACCGTCGATGGCACGTTGGAAACCGTGATCGCGCGAGTGATTCCGCTGCTCAAAGAAGCGGTACAAAACGGCGTTCCCGTCTTGAACTGAAATGAGCGAGAACGGCTTTCTGGTCGTCGATAAACCTGGCGGAATGACCAGCCACGATGTTGTGCTGAAGGTTCGGCGCGGCACACACATCAAACGGATCGGGCACGCCGGAACACTCGATCCGATGGCAACAGGCGTGCTGGTGCTATGTCTGGGCTATGCCACCCGGCTCAGCGAATACGTGATGCACGGCACGAAGGTTTACGAAGCGGCGCTCCGGCTCGGCATCGAAACCGATACCTACGATACCGACGGACGCATCACCGCCCAAACCGACGCGAGTCACATCACCCGCGCAATGCTTGAAGCCGTCCTCTCTCGTTTTCGCGGTGATATTGTCCAAGTGCCGCCAATGTACAGCGCCATTCAGATCGATGGTAAGCGTCTTTATGAGTTGGCACGCGCCGGGAAAGAAGTCGAACGCACGCCGCGCCCCGTCACAATACACGAGTTGACGATCATCGACTGGCAGCCGCCCGCTGCCAAACTGCGCGTGATGTGTTCCGCCGGGACATATATTCGCAGTCTGGCCTATGATATTGGCGCGGCGTTGGGCGTCGGCGCGCATCTGACGGCCTTACGGCGCACTCAAAGCGGCTCACTGACCGATCCGGTCAATTGGGACGATCTGCAAACCGCTATGGGCGATGGATCGTGGCCGCGCTACCTGATCGATGAAGGTATCCCGCTGGCCGCCATGCCCGCCGCCTACCTTGATGACTCCCAAACCGCCGATATTCTGCACGGCAAAGCGATCATTCCACCTGACGGATTCACTTACCCCGCTGACTCAACGCCTGAAATTCGGCTGTATGCGCCCGATCAACACCTGATTGCGGTTGCCGAAATGCGCTCAGATCGGTTACAACCTGTCAAGGTTTTTGGTTGATCCGGCGGGTGAACAGTTAAAGATGATTCATGTCTACGATCTCTCGACGGCGCAGCCCGAACGCGCGTCTATAGTGACCATTGGTGTTTTCGATGGCGTGCATCGCGGCCATCAACACCTCGTCGGCCAGCTTGTGCGGCAAGCCCACAGCACGAACCGATTGGCCGTCGTCCTGACACTGTTTCCGCATCCCGATCTGGTCTTGCGCGGCAAAACCGGACGCTACTACCTGACTTCACCCGAACAAAAAGCCAAATTGTTAGGCGATCTGGGCGTCGATATCGTCGTCACACACCCCTTTGATGATCGTGTGCGGCAGATGCGCGCGGCAGACTTTGTCGATCAATTGATCGCGCATTTGAACATGAACAGCCTGTGGGTCACGGCGGATTTTGCGCTGGGCTATCAGCGTGAGGGGAACTTCGCTTTTTTGCAGGCGCAGGGCGAAGCCAAACACTTCGAGGTACGTCCTATCGGCTTGCTCCAAAACAGCGGCGAAGTGATCAGCAGCAGTGCCATTCGGGACGCGCTGAACAACGGCGATGTGACACAAGCCGCCCATTGGTTAGGACGTTTCTATGCGGTCAGCGGTCTTGTGGTGCATGGTGATCATCGTGGTCGCACGATTGGTTTCCCAACAGCGAATGTCGAAACCTGGGATGAACAGGTGGTTCCGGCCAATGGCGTTTATGCCTGTTTCGTGACGCTGGACAGTCAACGCTACAACGCTGTGACGAACATCGGTCAGCGCCCCACCTTCAACGGAACAGGGACGCGCGTCGAAGCGCATCTGCTGGACTTTGATCGGGATATTTACGGTCAGGAACTTTCCGTCGAGTTCGTGGCGCGGCTGCGTGGCGAACAGCGTTTTTCCGGCATCGAAGCCCTTGTTGCTCAGATTCGAGTGGACTCCGAACAAGGCCGTGCCATTCTACAAGCCGTGCCAGTTTCATCAGAAAACAGCTCGAATGGCTAAAATCCCCGACCCTGAATACATCAACGATGAAGTCACCGGGACGATCTATGATTTCGATCAAAAGCCGATCCTGGCGCTCGATTCAGTGACGCTCAAAGGGGCGATCATCTCTCAGGGCGCGTTCGTGATTCGGTATGCGCTCCCAAAGCTGAGTCCGGCTTCGCAAGCCGTGATTCCTGGTCTGTTTTTTGGGGAACGCGGTGGGGCGCTGGTTGGCCGCGAAGGTTGGCAGTATATGCAGGATCGCTTTCAGATGCACCCGCGTGCCGATGTGATCGGCCTCAATCTGGACGGATCACGCGCTGAAGTCTGGATACGCGATCTGGATTTTGGCGCAAATGTGCGTGTTTTTGCCTACCAATCGCTGCAAGAGACAACCCCATTAACCGAATTGTTCGGCTTTGCGGCGGCAGACGGCATCGCAGTCCCGGAGTACATTCGGCGTTATTTACCACAAGTTCAGTAATCTACTTGCATCTTTAATCAGGCAACGAGCGGCAAACTCACAACGAAGCGCGTACCACCATCCGCTGGGAACTGCACCTCGATCCGGCCACCATGCAGCTTGATAATCTCCCGGCTGATATACAGACCAAGCCCCATCCCGCCCAGATAACCTTCGCCGTGTCCCTGATAATACCGATCAAAAATGTGCGTGCGCCGTTCTACCGGGATTCCGACGCCGTAATCTCTAACCGCGATTTGAAGCGTTTGATCATCTGGCATGAGCAGCGTCACTTCAATTGCTTCGGTCTCCGGGCTGAACTTGATCGCGTTATTGAGCAGGTTGGTTAATACCTGTTCCAGGCGCAGCACATCCACAGAAGCCGTTAAAGTTGTCGGGCTTTTGAGCGTAATCGTATGTTTCAGTGTGGTGTTTTGTGCCGCTGCCACGCTGTTCCTGACCAGTTCGGCCACATCGACGTTCTTTCGCTCCAATGCCAGTTGCCCGGCTTCCAGGCGCGAAACATCCAGCAGGCGCGCGATCAGCGTTGTCAATTTAACCGACTGAACATCAATCGTACCCAGCGATAATATCAGATTATCCGGGTCAATCTCGCCCTTCTTTTGATATTGACGCATCAGCAGTTGGGCAAAACCACGCATACTGGTAATCGGGGTTTTCAATTCGTGCGCGGCCACTGCCAGAAATTCATCGCGGGTACGAACGGCCTGTTCAAGTTCGGCGGTGCGTTCCGCCACTTTCGTTTCGAGTGCTTGTTGTGCTTCTTTGAGCGCCGCCTCAACCCGTTTACGCTCCTGGATTTCCCGTTCAAGGTCTCTCAGGTGCTGCTCAGACGATTTCGCGGCGCGGATCACCGTGAAGGCTCTGGGCAATATCGGCTGCAGAATGATCGCGGTAGCTGCCGAAGCAAAAGCCGTGATCAACCGCAAATAACCGGATACCCAATAAGCTGGAAGCCAGACGGTCATCACATCCATGAAGTGTGTGGCACCACAGGCGATGATGAAACCGCCGAATGCCAGGAATACCCAGTGAAATGGGACATCGCGCCGCGTTCGATAAACGAAAAAGGCCAGCGTCACCGAAATAACAACATACGAAACACCGATGATCGAATCGGTGATGACGAACAATCCTACCAGATTCGGCTCCCACAGATAGCAGGTGCCGTGTGGGTCATAGCCCTGCGTGGCAAAAAAATTAGTGAGCAGTCCCGGCCATAACAGCAAAACCCCGGCGCATACCAGCAGGATGATGCCGTAGTGAATGACCGACAGGCGTTGTAGTTTCAACATATCTCATTACCGTTTTTTCTGACCCAAGTTTACCCGGTTGCCTATCACAGCGCAGCGATTGTCATGCCGTTAACTTGAACGGGCGATTTCTTTTACAATCTTGTACAAACCACTTGACAAGCCATTCAAGTTATCCTACAATAACTCTAAATTTAGACCAGTCTAATTTCATCGACATTGTTTAGCAAATCCGAGTACGGAATTTGCTGTGGAGACGCTAAGGAAAATGGAGAACATCGTGATCGAACCTAACATCGAACCCACCAAGCCACCGACTGGCTGGCGATTGGAGCGGGCTGCCCCTTCGCTGCCCGAAGTATTCGCCTCTGTACCCGTCCCCAAAGCGGCGGGCTTCTGGCGGACATTATTGGCTTATACTGGCCCCGGCCTGATGGTGGCCGTTGGCTATATGGACCCTGGCAACTGGGCAACTGATCTGGCAGGCGGCGCGCAGTTTGGCTATTTGCTGCTGAGCGTTGTCCTGATCTCGAATATGATGGCAATTTTGCTACAGCATTTATCGCTGAAACTGGGCATCGTCACCGGGCGCGATCTGGCGCAGGCCTGCCGCGATCACTATTCACGGCCAGTGACCCTGTTCCTGTGGGTACTTTGTGAGATCGCCATTGCTGCCTGCGATCTGGCCGAAGTGATCGGCTCAGCTATCGCCTTGAATCTGCTGTTCGGCATTCCACTCATTGTGGGTGTGTGCATCACTGCCGCCGATGTGATTGTTGTGCTGTTCTTGCAGCATCGCGGCTTCCGCTATGTTGAAGTGCTGGTCGGTGCATTGATCTTCCTGATCGGCTTGTGCTTCGCCTATGAGCTATTAGTCGCGCAGCCAGCGTTCAGCGCCATTTTAGGTGGCCTTGTGCCATCGGTTCGCATTGTCACCAACCCAGCAGCGTTGTATATCGCCATTGGTATCCTGGGCGCAACGGTGATGCCGCATAACCTGTATCTGCACTCAAGCATTGTGCAGACGCGCGCTTTTGAACATACCGAAGAAGGCAAGCGTAAAGCCATCAAGTTTGCAACGATTGACTCGACGGGCGCGCTGATGCTGGCCTTCTTCATCAATGCCGCGATCCTGATCCTCTCGGCGGCCACGTTTCACGGTACGCCCTACGAAAGTGTGGCTGATATTGGCGATGCCTACAAACTGCTCTCACCAGTCTTAGGCGTTTCAGTTGCCAGTACCTTGTTTGGGGTGGCGCTGCTTGCTTCCGGTCAGAACTCGACGCTCACTGGGACGATGGCCGGACAGATCGTCATGGAAGGCTTCCTCAACATTCACATGCGCCCCTGGATGCGGCGGCTGGTCACGCGCT
>JBBSEU010000282.1:0-7287 GCA_038239365.1 Aggregatilineales bacterium | reverse complement strand
TGTGCCCAGCCAATGTATCCTTTAGAACTGTGATAAACTCCACTGTAGCCTCTCGTGTCTAAGGTTTGTCCTCGTAAAACAACCTTTAGCTCACTTGAGGCTTTTTGTCTATCTTTTCCCTGACAACCTTTGCTCGCACCCCTTTTTGACCGCTGATTTCAATCAATAACCGCTCATAATCTGCGACGATGATCGGCTTGGCATAGTGCGCCTGTACATGCCGCCGCCCATTTTCGCCCAACGTTCGTGCCCGCTCCTGATCCTCGTATAAGGATCGGATCGCATCGGCAAGTGCCGCCGCCTTTTCAGGCGCGACGCATACGCCGCAATCGGCCTCATGGATCAAATTCCAAACTTCGCTGCCTTCGTCGATGGCCGCGACGATTGGCCGCCCGCTTGCCATGATCGTATACGTCTTGGATGGCACCGACTCGGCGCTGATTCCGGCCTTGATGATCACCAATGCAACATCCGCTGTGCCGTACATTTCGGGCAACTGAGCCTGATCTTGAAATGGTAGAAAGAGGAGGTTGCCCAAGTCTTGTTCAGTGGCTTGTATTACCAATGAATTTTTCGCCGCGCCATTCCCCACGATCAGGATGCACAGATCGGGTATATCTTGCAGCAGCGCCGCCGCATCGAGCAACGTTTCCAGCCCTTGCGAAAGCCCGATATTGCCCGCGTACATCACCACGAATTTATCCGCCAGACCGTGCGCCGCCGCGAACGGGTTATTTTTGGATTGTGGCGTGATGAAATCCGTGTCGATGAAGTTGGGGATGATATGTAGTTTTGCGTCTGATACACCTTTCGCCAGCAAGTTTTGGCGGAAGCCTTCGGAAAGCACACTGATTGCTTTGGCGCGCGTATATACAAACTTTTCGAGCCAGCGGAATACGGCGATGATATATCTGTTTTTCAGCACACCGAGTCGAATCGCAATGTCCGGGTAAATGTCCTGAACATTGTAGATGAACGGCGCACGCTTGACGACACTGAGCAGCCAACCCGTTAGCCCGATTGTCAGCGGTGGCGACGGCACAAGGATCACATCCTGCTCGCCCGTCACGAGTCCCGCCAACGTTGAAAGGATATTGAACGACAGGTAGTTTAGCAATCGCCCGAACAAACTGGTCTTGTTTTGCGGCACATACAGATAGGTGCTAAAAACGCGGATGATGCCGTGCTGCCGCCGTCGGAATAATGCACCGCGATATGATGGGACGATACGGTTCTCCGCATAATGGGGAAAGGCGCATACCACTGTCACCCGATGACCCTTCGCGGCCAGACCTTCGGCCAACTCCGTGATCAACGTCGCGTTCGCGCCGGAGTCGGGTGCAAAGTACATCGTTAGCAGCAGAATATTCATCGTGTTCCATCAAAACGTTGATAGATGGCTAACGTTTCGCGTGCTGTTTTTTCCCAGGAAAACCGCTTCAAATTTTCCTGCCCGTGTGCGATCAAGGCAGATCGCCGATCCGTGTCCAGTAAACACGCCCGAATCACGTTTGCCATATCCTCTACCGATTGCGGATCGAAATAAGCCGCGCCTTCGCCCGCCACTTCTGGGATCGAAGCCACCCGCGAACAGGCTACCGCCACGCCGCACGATTGCGCCTCAAGCACTGTCAGGCCGAAACCTTCATACAGTGACGGTAATACAAACAAATCCGCGTGACTCAAGACGGCCTTGACGTGACTTTTAGGTAAATAATTCAGCGCCAGCACGCGCCCCGCGAGTCCCGACGCGGCGGCCAACTGTTCAGCATCGACGCCCGGCGGCAAACGTCCGATCAACACCAACGAGTGTGGAATATCCCCACTGATCCGCGCGAACGCTTGAATCAAACGCGGGATGTTTTTATGAGCATATCCGCCGCCGAATGCCGCCACATAATGCGCTGGCAGTTGATACTGCTGTTGGAGACCCGGCCAATTTTCATTGGGCGCATCGTTCAGCGTGCCCGCCCCTAACAACGTCGCGCTGATCTTTTCCGCTGGCAAACCCAGATACCGCACGATCTCCGTTTTGGAAAATTCCGAGATGGTGATCACATGCCGTGCGTGCCGTGCCGCCTGCACTGCGAAAAATTCGAGAACCCACCCGCGCGTGCCGATCATATCTGGCAGATCGCGCAGTGCGATGAAATTCAGATCGGGCAGCGTGACAACAGCCGGGCAAGGCGTCACCAGCGGCCCGACATAACCGAGTGAATGCACCAGATCGATCCGCCGCCGAAACAGTTGCAACGGTAAAATGATCTGCTCATAGGCATACCGGACGGATCGCCGCCGCGCCTGAACCGGGCAAACCACACGCTGAAAGTTCGGCGCAGCGGGCAAGGGCAGATCGGCGGCCTCAAGATTCACGAAAATCGTGTACTGGTTCTCGTGATCAATCGCGGCCAGTCCGTCAAGCAAACCTTGAGCATAGGTTTGTGTACCGCCCACGACTCCGGGCAGCAAATACAGCAAATTGATTCCGATGTGCATAGACTATTTCATGCACCTGTATCTGGCGTGGATTGGTCGCCAAGTGCCTTATGAAATTCGGCTAGACGATTTCCAAGTTGATCCCAGGTAAAGTTTTTTTCCACGAACAAGCGGCCTTGTTTAGCTAACCTTTTTTGTTCGCTCAAATTATCAAGTAGTGCGACGATTTGCTCGGCCATTTTGGCTGCTGTATCTGTAATAAAACAAGGCGGGACTGGTTCGTAGCCGCGCACGCCGAATGAGGTGGAAACGACGGGTACGCCAAACATCAACGCTTCCAGCAGTTTGAGTGCGGCCCCGCCACCGCTTTGCACCCCTATCAGGGCTATTGTCGCGTGTTGGTAAATGTCACGGATGTAAGGCACATTTAACTGAACTTCAATTCGCTTATCGAAAACAAAGTTAGCGACATTTAGTTCAGGTGGCCCCGCTCCGGCGATAAGCAAATGGGTCTCCGGGCGTCGCGCCCACACCAGCGGCATTACTTCCCGCGCCACCCAATTGCCGGCTTCATAATTGGGATCGTAATAAAGACTGCCCACCATAATTAGGGTGTCGCCGCCGAGATTCGATGCTTCGGGTTGTAGGGTGACACCATTGGAAATTACAGTCACAACGGCACGAGTGTTTGGCATGAGTGTTAAGAGGCGCTCTCGCTCCTGCTCCGATACTACACAAACACCAGAAGCGACACTTAATGCTTGTACTTCCCAATGCTGCACGACAAGTCGATCCAACCTTTGGAAGATACGACCAATGCGGCTCCGCCGACTGCGCGGCAGCGGCATTTGCCTGATACGGTAGGTTTCTACATCGTGCAAATCAAACAGAATGGGCGTTTTCGATGTGGAGCGTATCGCTGGCAAATAGGCAGCGGCGGCAGTTTGTTCTAACTGAATTCGATCAAAATGTTGTGTTTTGAGTAGCTCAATAATTGCGCTTTCATAGGAGCGATAAAATGTTCCTGTCGCAAATGGTGGAATGCCGCGTACCATGCCCAATAGCAGCCTTTTTGTGCGAGATTGATCGGAACCAGTGAGCCGTATCGGTTTCAACCAGACATTGTCCAATACATCGCCTATCGCCTCCGCACGGAATGTTGGATAGGTCAATGTAACGCTATCAATACTTTCAGAGCGTGCTAGCCCTTCGGCAAGGCGGCCAATCCGAATCAGGCCGCCATTAGTCATCGGAAATAAGTCGTAGCACGAGATGACCAGAATTTTTAGCCCGCTCATTAGCTCAGCGATGCCGAACGAAGCGCGTTGCAACTTTGGCCGCTTCGATAATTTGTAGTGGGATATGGCGCAGTGGTGCTGGCAGTTTCAAGATTAATTCTAGTATCCGGGCAACTTTATCATTGATTGGGAACAGTTGATCAGACTGAGCCATGCGTAAGACTTCTGCTTTTTCCATGCGAAAGTGTTTAAACTTTTCAGGGTCGGGAGCGGCTATAAGCTGGGTGAGCAGCTTGTATTGCTGTCGGCTGAACATGACTGCTGCATAATGATAAGCAGTGTTTCGCTGTGTTTCTGTTTGCATATACCCTGCATTCGCCAGCGCCGCAAAATAGGCCTTAGAGGCCAGGTATAAATCTTTTAGCCCGACCCGATGCCCTGTACTGGACACATGAAAACGATAAGCAAACAGTATTTTCGGGCTGCATATTTTTTCGCCCACGCCGATAAGTCGCAGCCAGGCAATATCATCAGCATAGTATAACGCTGGGAAATCAGGCAACCCACCCATGCGTTGATAATCCGCCGCCCGCATGATATAACCTGTGCCGAATGAATCGCGTTGAAAACATTGGGTATCAGCGAGAAAGTGATCAGCACTTTCGCGGTAGGGGATCGGCTTGCAAGGGCGGAGAAGTTCACCACTACTGCCAATAATATCGAAATGTGTTTGATACAAGGCTGCATCCGGCACTTGTTGTATTAGCTGAGCGATTTCTTCTAAAAAGCCTGGATACAAGAGATCATCGTGTCCCAGAATAGTAATGTATTCTGCCATCTCCAAGCTAAGGATGCGCTGCCAATTTTCCTGTATCGACAGCGATTTTCCGGCCTCCAGCAACCGAATGCGCGTGTCCTGATAACTCTGCACAATAGAAACAGTTCGATCTTGTGAACCATTTTCCAATACAAGCAGATCAAAATGCGGGTAAGTTTGAGCCAAAACGCTCTCGATAGCTGCGCCGATATACGGTTCACCGTTGTGCACCGGGAGGATTACGGAAAAACGGGGATCAGGTAGCATCAGTGCGTTTGTGCGGCTGTTGATTGACTAACAAGTGGCTGCTTATGAAATACGAGTGTATAGCTATCCCCGCTGATTAACCTGCTGTGTTCAAGTGGCTGCATAACTTTCGTTAAAATACGCCCCACATTATAGAGTGCTGAGCGCATCGTTGGTTGAGTCGTCAGGTTGGCAAGGCTATTGCGCCAACTGTGTGCATTGTTTTCGGCTGCTTCTGGATCACTGGTTGTTTTATAGACCAGTTCCATTTCTTTTTGGGACATGTCTTGAACGAGTGTTTCTATTGGCAGAAGTTGAAGATGGCGCGGCGCATCAAGGTGTACCCAGTAACGCCCAAAGAGTTGCCATTGGAACGACGAAGGATTGGGCGCGGCTATCACAACAATTCCGTTCGGCGCAAGATGTTCGGCGATTACCTTCAGCAGTGCCCAGGGATCGGGCAAATGCTCGATCACCTGCCAGAGCGCGATCACGTCATACTGCCCCAACAATTTAAGTGAGATCGCTGGATTATTGCTGTGAATTGCGCGGACACCAACAACATTTTCGAGGAAATCGCAACAGCGCGCATCCATCTCAATCGTATCGACCCTGTATCCGGCGAGTTTGGACAGGTATGCAAAGCCGCCAAAAGATGGGCCGATCTCCAGCAGCCTGCCTGATGCCACGTATTTACGAACCAACTCAATTTTGAACTGCTGGCGTTCGCTTTTGCTGACAAGTTCGGATAGAGAATTGGGTATAGCATAATACCCTTCTGAATAATACAACCCCAAGTTTGGCGGAATGGGACGCAAAAAAACAGTCTTACAATTGGAACAGGTGTAGTACGCGAATTTTTCATGGTCAACCTGCCGATTAAGATCGGTAGTCTGGAAGCGCAAAAAAGCAGCGTGGTCACAGCGCGGGCACTTCATGTTCAGTTTGACCGCTGCGCCAGCTTAAACAGCGCCTCAAAGAACAGCGTTTGCACCTGGCATTCGCGCCAATAGATTTGTGACCAGTGTGCGGGGATGGGATAGTCTTTGTCTTGAATAACTACCTTATCCGGCAAATTGGTAGACCGCTTCCACTGTTTCATATAAAAATATTGACGGGTGATGCTGTCAACAAGGTTTATATAGTAATCGATCTGTTCAGGTAACATCTCATGCAGTGAGGAGATGTTGATAAATAGATCGACGGACTTGGGCGGCAGCAGTGCCAGTTGGTGAGGCAGCAAAAAGACAAGTTCGGCATTTTCCAGCTCGTCGGCAACTGCTTCATAGCTCGTAAAATCTCGGAAGCGAAAGATGCGTTTATCCGAAAACTGATTCGATAAATACCGCTCGGCAATGTACAGCGCGGGTGGAATATCGGCGATGATATAGCGGATGTTGGGCTGCGCCTTCAGAAATACGTAGGCCGTGCGTCCATAGCCCGCACCAAGTTCTGCAATAGTGCGAACCCCCTGTAGGTTGTCAGTGCTTCGCGCAATGGCCGCATATTCTAACGATGCGTTGGCAAGGTCTTGCGAAATCAGTTTTTTTTGCCATTCAATGTGCGGCGGATTACCTTCAGCGGGTTCAGATAACCCCTGTGCAGCGTCGGTATTGTGAACAATAAACCGCCAAAGCAGGTTCGTCAGCAGGTTGTAGTAAATAGAATAACGCCGCGAAAAATAGGGGTGTTTCTGATCGAGCAGCGATTTACCGATGATCAGCGGGATCGCCCAAATTGGCGTTCGCTGTAGCAAAAAACGAAATTGCACATCCCGTAAACCAACAATCCAGGTGAAGTAATTCAGCGCAATGGTTTGCTTGAAATTCTCATAGCCCTGTTGTTGTAATTGATTCACATTTTTCAGGTTTAACTCAAGCCAAAATTGAGATGGCCGCGTAATCTCCGGTGCGGCAGCAAGTGCATCAAGCATTTCCTGAAGATGGCGATCATTCAGTTCGTTAAGCATCAGTGGCTTTTCCTCAAGGTGGCTGAGATGCGTCTGACGGACTGGATGATGCTATCTTTTGTCGATGAGGCCAGCAAGTTAAAACCAAGCCCTATGTATAACAAAACACTTCCGAAGTAAACTGCCCAATGTTGAACCCGCCCCGTGCTGGATTGTGCAACCAGATAGCCCCCCAAAAATACAATCGCCAGCATAAAATAGGGTGCAACCGTGCCCAACGCCCAAACTCCCAATGTTTCATGGACAATATTACGCTGCACCAAAACGACAAAGGTTGCCACATAGTAAACATTGAGCAATACCCAGGTCAACGCAGCCCCTTCTATTCCGAACAAGCTGATCAGAATCACCAGCAGCGGCACGTATGCGCCGATCACTACCACATTCACCAGTGTCACAAACCGCAAATTGTCGGTGACTACGCAAAGGATATAGCCACTGGTCATTGCCGCGTTGAGCAGCGAACCAAGCGCCAGCAGACTCAATGCCCGATAGGCTCCTTCGGCTGCTTCGGGCGTCGCCCATAACTGTAATAGATCGCGCCCAAAGAAAATGCACACGAATGCAAATAAGCCAATCAG
>JBBSEU010000281.1:0-7313 GCA_038239365.1 Aggregatilineales bacterium | reverse complement strand
TAATCTGCGTGTGTTTCGCGGCGACATCAACGGCGGTGACATGGTGACGTACGAAGTGCCGACCGAGCCGGGCATGGTCGTCCTGGACGCGATTCATTATATACAGAAGAACTTGGATACCACCCTGGCGTGCCGGTGGAACTGCAAGGCGGCCAAGTGCGGCTCGTGCAGCGCGGAAATAGACGGCAAGCCGCGCCTGTACGTCCGTGAGCCAACCTGGAACATCCTCATCTTCGAGCGATGAAGCGGCAATCGCCTCAAGTTCGGCATGAAATCCGTTCAGGGTGTTGCTGAGCATGTCGAAGGCATTGTTGGCTGGATCGATGGCGCTGGCGTGCCACAACGCATTTCCAGCGCGTGTCGCATCGCTCAATAAATTGCTGCCGACGATCTCCAAGAGTTCGGCGATGTCGGTTGCGGCACGCCCCGCCCGGTTGCAGGCGTCACACGCCTCACCTTCGAGTCGTTCGGCAAAACCCGACAGCGAATCGGCTAACAGTTCGTACACCTTGCGAAGCGGCTGCACACCCCGTTCAATCGGGTTTTCAATGGGCGCAGTAACGCGCATCAGGACACTTCGATCTGAGGCACGCCCCGCCAACAATTGATCGACGCGCGCCAGATGGGGCCGAAGCAGCACCACACCCGGCATTCGCGCGGTCAGGCGTTCGGCCAATAGCAACTGCTGATTATAGGCATCTGTGCGCGCTTCGGGTGTCGTGACCAGTGCGCGCCCCGCCCCCGCCGTATCGCCGCGATATAAGGCATCCAGCGCGGGCGAAAGTCCAGCGGGCGGCTTGCCCATATGTGCCGATTCCAACTGTTCGGCCACATCCAGCAGAAAATGCAGCAGCGGTTGATCGCTATCGCCCATGCGTGCCAGCACTTCTTCAAGCAGCGATGTGGCACGCGCTGTGTTGCCGCTCTCGATGTAAATGCGCGCCGCATCCAGATCGCCCTGAATCGAAAGCTGACGGAGTCGTGCGTCGATCTCCTGGAGCAACTCGTTGGCAGGTGGATAGCCCGGATCGGTTTTGAGCGCCTCTCGTAATGACTCGGCTAACGCTTCAAGCTGATCCTGACTCGACGCGCCGGGCAATCGTGAGCGCGCGCGCTCAACCGCTTGATCGCGCGTCTTTTCAAGTGGACGGCGTGCTTCGCTCAGTTCGCGGCGCAGTGCTGGAATGTCGTTGTAGCGTTGATTCGGATCGGGGTGAGTGGCTTTGGTCAGGATCGCTTTAAAGCGCGGCGGCGTATCTTCGGGCAGTTCCAAAATGGCTTCGCTGCCCCGTCGATCCACCTCAAGCCGTCGCCCACCCGACAAAATAAAGTGCAGCAGTTCCACCGCCTGATAGACATCGGCGGCGCGCGTCACATGCGGGTTTTCGCCTTCCAGAAAGACGGCGTTACCCCAATCGATCACTT
Source organism: Aggregatilineales bacterium (assembly GCA_038239365.1). GTDB lineage: Bacteria > Chloroflexota > Anaerolineae > Aggregatilineales > UBA2796 > JBBRMW01. The sequence continues at coordinate 5,888 of JBBSEU010000281.1, read as the reverse complement.
TCAAACGATAGTGCGCCCGATCCCAGAACAGATGCTTGGCGTCCACGTCATTGTAGACGATCTTGCGATCATGCGCGGTTTGCAGCAGATCGAGCAGCTTATCGAGGATGACCAGCGTTTCGAGTTCGGGCAGCCGTTCGCCGCGCGAACTGAGTTCCAGCACGTAATCTTCAACCGTCACGCCTTCGGCCAGATCAATAGCAATGTATTGATGGGTCTGACCGCCCACTCGGAACGTCCCACTGTGCCGGAGTTCGGTCAATACCGGGTGTCCGGTCAGCCGTTCAAGCGCGCGTTTCTCGTTGAGGATGCTCACTTCCTGCCCGGCGCGCATCGGCGGCGCATCCTGCGGGGCTGGTCGCTTGATCACGACAGGCCGATCATTATCCAGCGTGTCGTAGGCGCGCAGCGTCTCACCCGAACGCCCGCGTGGGTAAATGTGATCGTATCGAAAACGGTTATCAAACAGGCTGTCGGTTCGCCGTCCAGTGACGGGACGCGGCATAGCTTGCTCCCGATAGTGCCAACGGTTGAGTAGGTCAGTTTCGCCGTGTATTGTACGCGAGTGGTTGCTTTTTGCCCAACCTTATGTTAAAATCAGAACCTATGTGCGGAAGATTTACACTCACGAACCCGGACCCAAACGTTATCTCCAAGACGTTCAATTTGGAGGCCGTGCCCGCCGATGTCGCGCCACGCTATAACGTCGCGCCGACTCAGGCTATTCCTGCCGTGATCAATGGCGCCGAAGGTAAAAACCACCTGGCCTGGATGTACTGGGGCTTGATCCCTTCTTGGTCGAAGGATGCGACAGGTGCCAGCAAAATGATCAATGCGCGTGCCGAAACGATTGCCAGCAAGCCCGCCTTTCGCGTGGCGTTGAGCAAACGGCGCTGCCTGATCGTCGCTGATGGTTTTTATGAGTGGCGTGCCGAAGCCGAAGGCCCGAAAACACCGATGTATATTCAGGTGGCCGATAAGCAGCCGTTTGGTTTTGCTGGGATTTGGGAACGCTGGACAGAACCGGAAAGCGGCGAAGTGATCACAAGTTGCTCGATCATCACCACAACACCCAACCGCCTGATGGAGTCGATTCATAACCGGATGCCCGTCATTGTGCCGCGCGAGGCTTACGCGGACTGGCTCGACTACAAGCAGACCGATGCCAGCAAAGTGACGCCGCTGCTGGTGCCATTCCCGGCGGAGCAGATGATCGCAGTGCCCGTTTCACGGCGGGTGAATAATGTGCGCTACGACGCGCCCGATCTGGTGCAACCCGACGCAGTTTAATTGTTCGTGAGGTTAACGATGGCTGAATGATATTTATGCCGTCATTGCCTACTATTTAGCACATCAGGACGAAGTTGATGCGTACTTCAAAGAGCGTTACGAAGAAGCAGAACGCATTCGCCAAGCTGTTGAAGCCAGTTACACACCAGAACAACACGCGCGTACCACCGAGTTCAAGGCTCTAATTGATCAACAGCGCCGTTAGGGCGCGTCCGGCGACTCGTACTTCAAATAACCCAAACTGCCATCTTCGGGGAGATAGACGCTCGACAGATTACCGCCCGGCAACTGTCGGATGATTACGGCCAGTTCAGGCTGACGATCTATCGGCACGAAATAAATGAACGGTTTGCCCGCTTCAGGCACTTCTAATCGCACGTCATCTGTTAGCGGGTCTTTGAGATTTTTATAAACGCGCCCCATCATCATATATTGAATGACGGCGGAATTTGTCACACCCGAACCCGTTTTCGTCAACAAGTTAATTTGATAACCGCGATCTGCCGCCGCCACGACATCTTTGGCAAGCTGATTGACCACCCAATTCGGGCGATTGGCGAGGTAAGTCTTTTCGGGCACGTACACCGTCACGAAGAAAAGTAGATTCGCCGTGAACAACGCACAGCCGATCCCCAACGCCAGACGGTTTGCCCATTTCGACGGCACGATCAGATGACTGATGCTCAACGCGGCAAGATTAATGCCCATCGCCACCAGTATCGCCAGAGCGGAAACGCTCGGAAAATAACGCTGATATTGTGGCGGCGAAATAGAGAATACCGATCCTACAATGATCACCGCCAGACTCCAGCCCAGTGGGAGCGACAAAGTTGGTTTTTTCCACAGTACAAGCAGCGAGAACAGGACGCCCAACAACAGCAGTGCCCCGGCTGCGGGTCCCATTAGGTTTGAGCTTGTGCCGTACCAGCCGCCCCGATCCTGACTGGAAAATAGCCCCGTGAAGGCCGTGCGAAATTGCGAGAGCATATAGTTGGTGGTATCGCCCACCTGTACCGCCAGATTGAACTGACCGATCACGAAAATATTTTTATCGGCGCGGGTGGTGAGCGGCAAGCGAAACGTCAAAAGATAGATATTTTGGGGTAAGGTGACGATCAGCGCAGCAACCGGAATAAGTATGAGCAGCCGCCATTGTTTCAGGACACTTTGACGACAGCGCAGCATCAGAAATAATAAATAGGCCAGCATCACGAACGGAGCAAGCCGCCCGCCCAGGTAAAAAAACTGCGTGACGCCCAACATAATCCCACTCAGTACATAGTCAACCGCACGTCCCAGTCGCAAGCCGCGCAGCAAAAAATAAAATGCCAGCGTTGCGAACAGCGGATCGGCGGGCTGGTTCATCGACAGGCGGCTGAACTGCACATGCAGCGGCCACGAGAGCGCAAATACCGCCGCGATTAAGCCGGTTTGCCAGCCAAGTAACTCACGTCCGAGCAGATAGATTGCCGGAATTCCCAGCGCGCCCAATAACGCTGCTGGCAGGCGCGCACCCAACGCATTCTGGCCGAAAATCCCGGATGTAAAACCGATCAGTGTTTGGAACAGACGCGGGTGAGACTGCACGCCCGGCTCAAACGGTGTCACCATGAACTGACGATTGAAGCGGATGTGTGCCCCGTCGCCAGCGAATAAGGCTTCATCCTGATCGAAAACAGCCGGGATGGCATTCAGATCAATCGTGCGGATCAGCAAACCCACGACGAACAGCACGATCAACAATGTCCAATCACGGCGTTGTAGAGATCGATCATCAGGTGAAAATGCTTCGCCCTGCCTGGGTGTCACCGATCTGACCAGCCCGAACATGACCAGCAGCCATAACAGCACATAGATCACGTAGGACACAGGTACCGGCTTCACTGTCGAGAGCCACGCCACGAAACATGCCAAAACGATTGTGCCGATGAACCAGCGCCGCCTGAGATGTGGAAACACATCCGAAAACGCGCCGCGTATCGGCACATCGGCATTAAGGGATAGGCTGATTAACGAGATGGCGAACAGAGTCAAGCCAATCAGCATCAGCAGATAGCCGTTCGTGGCCGTTGGCAGGGGTGGATCGCGGTAGATCATCCACTGACCGCCGAACATGAGCAGCAGCCCACTGATCAGAAATATTCGACGCAACCCAAACAGGGCTTGAGTCATTAATCAGTCAGCGGGCGAATGCCCTTGTACACTTCGCGCCCAGCCAATGTCTTGAGGATCGTCATCGGTGTTTTGTGCAGTCGCTCAGCCAGTTCATTCGGGCTGAGCGGTTTGTTACCGTTTGCCAGGAAGATACGAAAGACGGCATCAACCAGCGTCGTATGCTCGTTAATGTACTGCGCGTCTTGCGAGGCTTTTTGTAAGGCTTGCGTCAACGCATCGACGCGGCGCACTTCAGCAGTATCGGGATCGATAAAATCGGTCAATTCGCTGGGGTGCGACTCATCGAAATAGCCGCGCTGTTCGGGCAGCAAATGGCTGATCAGGTAGGAGCGCAATTCACGCCCTTCCCGATCCCACCACGTATAGTCGATGTGGAACTTGGTTTCCGGTGTCGGTTTGACGCGCGTATTAGAGGGCTTGTTTGCCAGATTAGTCACCATGCCCTCAATTCGACAATCGCCAATAGGGGCCGCCCACATGCTCGAACTCCGGGCGAACCACTAGTGTTGCAAAAATTGGCCCCGGCGGGACGCGGCGAACGATGTTGATGGCGCTGTACAACGTCTTGGCATGAACGGCGTTTTGCGGATTCAGTTTGGCAAGTTCCGGCACCAGTTCGCGCATAATGTCCGGCAATGTCCGCCGCCGATCTTTGGCCGTCGCTGACCAGATCGCATCAACCGCTTCCAGGTCTTCCGCGCCCAGGATCAACAGTTCGTCATAGCCCGCGCCAATCGAACGCTTGAAATTGGCGAAGGTCAGCTTATGGTTTTGCGGCACAGCCAGACGGATATACTCGGAATGAGGGCGATGTGCGTCAAAATCGACGATCAAGCGAGCGGGATCATCGGTGCTTTTGATCATCACATAAGCGCCAATCGGCAGCCGATGCGCGCGATAGAACGCATCCAGGCCGTACACATACTTCTTTTCACGTACCACCCATCCGGCGAACTCGTCTCCGGTCTGGCCGTCAACCAGCGTCACGCGAATACGCGCGGCTTCCTGGGCAGTCGGGAAAAGCGTCTCGACTCGTGAGGAGAGTGGCAATGTCCCGACGCGCCGATGCGGATAAATTAAAGTGAGCGTCGCTTCACGCAACGCCTGATCAGGTGGCGGCAAATTGGAAAGTTCGTCGTCCAACTCAATTTCCAGCGACTTGAGTTCGTTGGTCAGCAAACTGGGATCGTAATCCGCCGTCTGATAAATTAATCGTTCAGGGATTTTGATCACTTCCGGGGGTTCAAGTCGGCGTAAGTACCAGGCCACACGCCCCGCTGGCCCCACTTCATCGAATCGAGGATCCTGACTGAGCGACACATCCAGCGAGAACTCCTGGAGTGGAAGCGGCACTTCCTTCGCCAGTTCCACATCCTTGAGCAGTTCGGCTGAGGCCAGCGGCCCGCCGCCGTTAATATCGAGAATCGCCTCGGCCAGGTGCATCTGTCCGACATTCACTTCGGCCAGAAGCGAACGCAGGAACCAGCGCCCACCAAAATAAATGGCATCCGCTTCATCCACTAAACGCGCTTCGATCTCGTCGATGATCGTTTCGCCGTGCTGCTCGAAAATATCTTCGGCATTCAGCGATTGCAGTTCCGGTGTGCGCTGACCGCCGTTTTCATCGAAGTTCAAACGGTGTTGCGCCCGCAGAGCCGATGCGAACTCCGCCTGTTTTTTGTCCTCGAATTCGACTTTGATCACGGCAAAATCGCCAAACTCGGCATTTTGGCCGGGGCGCTCCGCCACTACCTTCCCAACCGCATAACCAAAAGCGGGAAAAATCAATTCCTGACCGACGGTATACGCATCTTTTGGCTGGAAGACCATTCCGCGCTCGATCTGGCGGCGCAGCTTGTCTTCTTCGGCTTGCAAACGATGCTCGATCACACGCAGCGCCAGTTCACGGTTCGTCAGCGGTGTTTCTTCGTCAAGGAAGATCGAGAAAATGTACTCAATATCGGCAGTGCCGATGCGAAACTCATCTGTCCAATAGGTTGCTGATTGGCTTAACCGCTGTAGCACGGTGAACATACACTCCAAATGATCGTAAAAGCCTGACTATTATACGCGCGCACGGCGCTGTATTGCAAGCACAAGACCCTGCGGCTGGGGAGACTGCGTTCATTTTTGCTTTTTCTTAATCCAGGCCTGCCAAAAATTGATTAACATCTTGAATAAGTATCCCAAACAAACTTACTCATTCTGCTTGCGTTGCACGGCCTTTTCTTGTCGATACGCATGAATTTCCGCGTCAATTTCCTCCATAAATTACGCGCAGGGGACACCGGGTTTTAACCTGGTGGTGAATGCGCTTTTTCCTTTCCTTGACTTGCTTACGTTTTCAGAGTATTCTGATACTTGAGTTGCGGCGGTATCAGCATAGGATAATAGCCTCAGTGCCGTTACGATTCGATGTCTGT
>JBBSEU010000280.1:0-7412 GCA_038239365.1 Aggregatilineales bacterium | reverse complement strand
TTGCCCTTTGTTGACAACAGCTAACAACCTTTGGCGTTCTTTGGGCGTAAGTTTGACCACATATTCTTTGTCCATTCAATCAGTCTACCTCACCCTGAATTCTCAGCAAGTTGCCGTACTAGGGCGTAAACCGTTTCCAATGGCCTTCGGAGACAACTTCGACGATGCCATCGATCACTTTGATGGCGGTCTGATCGTCAATCGCGTATGCCGGCACCTGTAGCCCGGCGGCCCATCTTTCGGCGTCGGCCATGGAGTTTTCCGGTAGGAGCTCGTGATCCAGGTGCGGAAAGATCGAGAAGTCCACGATGCCCAGCGCGCTGTCGCCCCCGGTGGGCGGCTTCCACCCGACGAAGTCCTCCCCGATACGGGGGGTCATCACCATGCTCCCGGCGCTCAGCCCCACCCAGACCGTCTCATGCAGCGACGGCAGGAGATCCGCCAGCCCGGACTGCCGCATCCAGTGGCACAGGTACAGGGCGTCGCCGCCATTCACCAGCAGAACGTCTGTCTCCCGGACCCAGGGAACCCAGCGTTCTTCACCGATGCTGGGCAGCGCGGTGAGCTCCAGCACTCCCAAGGACTTCCAACCCAATTCGTACATGGGGCATCGGGGTTCTCGTCCGCTGATGAAACGCCATGCCCCGCCAGGACTGCCCTGGGGGTGCCCGTATCCCGCGGTGGGGATGCAGAGGGCGTTGGACTCGGCAATCGGTTTGCCCAGGAGGTCGACCAGCGCGTTGTGGATACTGGTGTTTTTGATGCCAGCGGAAGTGAGCAGAAATTTCATCATTCTTCTCCTTGATGATTTCTTGGAGCTTTCCCTCTTTCCCATTGCATGCACGACATTCTACCGTCTTACAAAGAAAAAAAATCTCCAATCTTGCTCTTTTGACCATGCAGAATTACCGCCGCGCATTCCAAAACACGGTCTGAGACTTTTACGCCTGGTTTGCCTCACCCCCGGCCACTCGTGGAGAGGGGGTTGGGGGTGAGGCAAACAACAAAGTGCCCGCCAATGGCGTTATAATCCTGACAGTAGGAGGGCGGGCTGTGACCACACAAAAACAACTGATCGTCATTGCGGGAAATATCGGTGTTGGCAAATCCAGCCTCACCGAACGGTTGGCGGCGGCACTCGGTTGGGAGCCGTATTACGAAGCCGCCGATGAAAACCCCTATCTCGAAGATTTTTACCTGGATATGCCGCGCTGGAGCTTTCATTCGCAGGTGTTTTTTCTGGGTCGCCGCCTTGAAAATCAACGCCAACTACTGCAACGCCCCGAATCGGTGGTACAGGATCGCTCCATTTATGAAGATGCGGAAGTGTTCGCCTCTAATTTGTACCGTCAGGGGATGCTCTCCGGGCGCGATTATGGCACTTATCGAACGCTCTATGATGGGGTGGTTGGCCTGCTCCCCAAGCCCGATTTACTGATTTATCTGAAGGCCAGTGTGCCGACTCTAATCACCCGCATCAAGCAGCGTGGCCGCCAGTTTGAACAGGCGATCATCCCTGAATACCTGGCTCGACTGAATGATCTGTACGAAGATTGGATCAGCGCCTGGGAAGGCAGCCCGATTCTGGCAGTTCAGACCGATTCGCTGGACTTTGTGCATAACCCACACGATTTGAACATGATTGTTGAAGAAATACAGGCACTGCTTGCCCCCGAAAGTGACGTTTCCGAATGACCACTGAGCGACTCTACTATGGCGACTCGTACACCTTCGTTTTTGATGCACAGGTTATCGAGCATCTGACGTATAAAGATCATCCGGCGGTGGTGCTGGATCAAAGCTACTTCTATCCCGAAGGCGGCGGCCAGCTACCCGATACGGGGACGCTCAACGATGTGCGGGTTCTCGATGTGCAAACGCGAGACTCGGATCGGGCGGTAATTCATGTGCTGGCGTCGGCGCTTGACGCGAAGTCCGTGCATGGTGTGATTGATCCGGATCGGCGGCGTGACCTGATGCGCCATCACAGCGGCCAGCACGTTTTATCGCAGGCGCTTTCGCAGGCCGCCCACGCCGAAACGGTCAGCGTGCATATGAGTCTGGACAGCATGACGATTGACGTGAATCACGCGCTGCTCACTCCGGCAGAACTGACCGCTGTTGAGGCATTGGCAAACCGAATTGTGTTGGAAGATCGTCCGGTGCGCGCCTGGTTTCCGAGTGCCGCAGAACTGCCCACGCTCGGCTTGCGAAAGCTGCCCGATGTGGCGGGCGCGGTACGGGTGATCGATATGGGTGGTTTCGATGTGACGGCTTGCGGCGGAACCCATGTCGCGCGAACGGGTGAGATCGGCCTGATCAAGATCGTCAAACAGGAAAAGCGCGGTAACGGCACACGCCTTGAGTACAAATGTGCGCTGCGCTCCCTGACCGACTATGCCGAGAAAAATGAGGTACTCAATCGACTGGCCGCCGAATTGACCGTTGGTTACACAGAGTTATCAGACAGCTTGAATCGACTGCGCGACGAAAACAAATCGCTGCGGGCTGAATTGAAAACACTGCACGATCAGGCGCTTGATAGCGAAGCCCGCGATCTGATCGCCGCCGCGCCAACTGTCAATAATCGCCGCCTGATTGTTGCCGCGTTCAGTGGACGCGATGTGAATGATCTGAAACTATTGGGGCAAAAACTCGTGGCAAACGCCGGAACTATCGTCTTGCTTGGCACGGACGGTGAACGGGCGCAACTCATCTTTGGCCGTGCCGAGGACGTGTCGCTGGACGTGGTGCCGATCCTGAAAGCCGCGCTCAAATCGCTGGGGACGGATCGCGGCGGTGGTCGCCCGAACTTTGCACAGGGCGGCGGTATTCCGGCCACGCTCGAACAGGTGACAGCGGCGTTGGAACTGGCAAAAGGACAACTTATATGACCCCGGTATCCCCCGTCCCTGTCACGATCCTGACGGGCTTTTTGGGTGCGGGCAAAACGACACTGCTCAACGCCATCTTGCACAGCGATCATGGCCTGAAAATTGCGGTGCTGGTCAACGATTTTGGCGCGATCAACATTGATGCTCAGTTGGTAGTGGGCGTGCAGGACAACATGATCAACCTCTCGAATGGGTGTATCTGCTGTACGATCCGCGACGATCTGCTGAGTGAGACGCTTGCCCTGCTGCGCCGCCCTGACCCGCCCGAATATATCATTGTGGAATGCAGCGGCGTTTCCGATCCGGTATCAGTGGCGCAAACCTTCATGCTGCCCGAACTGCGCCCGATGTTACAAGTTGATAGCATCCTGACCGTTGTTGATGCCGAGCAGTTGAAGACGCTCAAGGGCGAATCGGCCTATCTGGCGATGGAGCAAATGGCCGTTGCCGACATCATCCTGATCAACAAGATCGATCTGGTGAGCGCGGCGGAACTGAAAGCACTCCGGCGCGAATGGACATACCCACAAGCGCGCATCATCGAAACCAGCTTTGGGCAAGCCCCGCTTGAATTGATTTTAGGGGTGGGACGATTCGCACCCGAACGCATCCTTGAAAAGGCGGCGAACGAGGTGCATATCCATGATGCGGGCGATCTGGATCACCACGAACACGATCATAGTCTGGTGTTCAATTCGTGGAGTTGGGAGAGCAAGCAGCCGCTTAGCTTGCGCGCCGTTCGGCAGCTTTCAAAGGCGCTGCCAACCTCGATCTTCCGGGTCAAGGGCATCCTCAACCTGAGCGATTCGCCGGAACGCCGCGCCATTTTGCACATCGTCGGGACGCGCGTGCGGCTCAGCATCGGCGAACCCTGGGGCGATCAGAAACCCTATTCGCAGGTGGTAGTGATCGGTACGCCGGGCGGTGTTGACGCCGATGAACTCCAAAAAGGGTTTGATGGCTGCCTGACGGCGAATCAATCAACTTCTGTCGCGCAAGTGGTTATCAATCAGGTAGGGGAATGGCTGCGTGGCGATGCGTTCTTATCGCCGTAAATGAGTCGGGCGGCGTGGAGGGGAAACGCCGCCCGACAATAAAACAGCCCTCACCCCAACCCCTCTCCCTCAGGGAGAGAGGATCGTAGGTCAAGGGTAGAAACCGCGTGTCAAAGTCGCCTGGGCAACGCGGTTGATGGCCGTGATCTGAGCCGCCGTCCGCATATCGACATTGTGCGTCTCCATCGTGTGCTGCACTTCATCGAAGGCGCGTACCAGAATACGTTCCAGGCGGCGGTACACTTCGTCTTCGTCCCAGAAAAATTCCTGTAAGCCCTGCACCCATTCAAAATAAGAAACGGTCACGCCGCCCGCATTTGCCAGAATATCCGGCACAACCGTAATCCCGCGATCCCGGAAGATGGCGTCCGCTTCGGGCATAGTCGGGCCGTTCGCGCCTTCAACGATCAGTTTGGCACGCACGCGCGACGCATTATCGCCCGTCAGTTGGCCTTCCAGCGCCGCCGGGATCAGCACATCGCAGGGCAGTTCGAGCAGGTTGTTGTTGCTGATGCGTTCGGCATCGCGGTAACCTTCGAGCGTTTTGCGCGGGTTATTTTTCAGGTATTCGCGCATCTCGGTGATATTCAGGCCGCGCGCGTTGTAGAAGCCGCCGCTGATGTCGCTCACGGCGATCACTTTGAAACCAAGATCAAAGGCACGCTGCGCGGCATTCGAGCCGACATTGCCGAAGCCCTGCACGACTACGCTGATGTCTTTCGGGTTGCGGGTGATGCCCTGCTGCCGAAGGGCTTCCAACATGCACACGATCACGCCGCGCCCGGTAGCTTCTTCGCGGCCGAGCGATCCGCCGATATTGAGCGGCTTGCCCGTCACGACGGCGGGCACTGAATAGCCCATCGTCATTGAATAGGTATCCATCATCCAGGCCATCGTTTGGGCGTTAGTGCCCATATCCGGCGCGGGAATATCGATCTGTGGGCCGATCAGCAGAATAATTTCAGAGGTGAAACGGCGCGTCAGGTTTGCCAGTTCACGCTCCGTATGATCGCGCGGATCGACGATCACGCCGCCTTTCGCGCCGCCATAGGGCAGGTTGACGAGCGCGCATTTCCAGGTCATCCACATCGCCAGCGCGCGGATTTCGTCCTGATTGACGTGCGAACTGTAGCGCATACCGCCTTTGCTGGGGCCGAGTACCGTGTTATGGTGAATGCGGTAGCCGGTGAATACCTTCACGTCGCCGTTATCCATCCGCACCGGGAAGTTGACGGTCAGTTCGCGCTTCGGCCATTTCATAAACTCGGCCAGTCCCTCTGGAATATTGAGGTACGATACGGCACGGTCATATTGACTGAGCGCGGTCTGATACGTGGGGTCCACAGTGGCGTGGAGTGTGGGGGCGAGTTGAACATCCATGATTAAGGGGTCTCCTATTCCTTTGACACATACATCAGGGAAAAACAAAGTGCATTGCTGCACTCAAAGAGGGCTGGTAAACGAAGTTTGCTTAAAAACATAATTTTTGAACGTAACCTTTCATTTTCAGTATAGCGCAGTTTGTGTGCGGCAAACGTGAAAATTTCCCTCAAACTTATAAACGTTGTATAAGAACGGCAAGAAGCGTACCGATCTTTTGATAGTTCAGCTTGGAGTGTGCTAGAACAATAGCGGTAGCCCATCTATACTATATAGGCCGATCCAATCCCCTCATCCATACCGTATAGCAACACATCGGTCTTATGAAGTTTTTACCTATAGGAAACGCCCATGATCAGTGCTGCGTCGCCTGATAGCCTGCTTGCCGAAGCAATTTTGCGAACCCTGATCTATGCCGATGTGTTCAACTTTCCGATGACCGATCAGGAAATTCATCACTTTTTGATTGGTTCACATACGGCGTTGGAAGAAGTTCGCGCGGGATTGGTGGCTTCGCGCTGGCTGGCCGAAAGAATCGAGTGCGTGAACGGCTACTGGGTGCTGCATGGCCGCACCGCGATCACGCTGGAAAGGCACACTCGTGATGCGGCTTCACAGAAGTTGTGGCCGCGCGCCCGGCGTTACGGGGTTTTGTTGGCGCATTTACCATTTGTGCGGATGGTGGCTCTGACCGGCGCGTTAGCGATGCGAAACGCGCATGATGCCGACGATGACATTGATTATCTGCTGGTCACTGCGCCGGGACGGGTATGGTTGACGCGCGCCTTGATCGTGATCATCGTGCGATTGGTACGGCTGCGCGGCGTTAACCTGTGCCCGAATTATGTCCTGGCCGAAACGGCGCTGGCTCAGAATAATCACGATTTGTACATCGCACACGAAGTTACGCAGATGGTGCCGCTCTCCGGCCTTGAAGTGTATAACGCGATCCGGGCGGCGAACGGCTGGACAAGCGATTTGCTTCCAAATGCGGACGGTGTGTTTTATGCGGAAGCCGATGCACAACCCAAAAACGCTGGACGAGTCGCGCAGCGCATCGGTGAATGGCTGCTCGGAGGCTGGATTGGCACTTCGTTGGAAGGCTGGGAGCAGCGCCGTAAATTGCGGAAATTCGCGTCCGAAGCACAAAAGCCCCACTCCTCGGCGCAGTTGGATGCCGAACACGTCAAAGGCCATTTCAACGATTATGGCTATCCGACACTCCACAAATATCAGGATCGGCTGGTAGAATACGGACTCAGTTGAAAGGGTAACATGAGTCAAAAAGAACAACCGCCCTCACTTGCACGCGGTTTTATGCTGGGGCTGCCTTTTTTCGCCGTGCTGGTCGTTGCGGCGCTGATCGTCTATCTGATCGCCGGGGCGCTTGGCTGGTCGGGGCGTTCGCAGATCGTGGCGGCGATGTGTGTGGGGCCGCTGGTCGGCGCGGTGCTTCTGGCGGTAATTGTGGCCGCCTTCAAACCGAAACTGATTGGTTAGTTTTCTCACATCGGTGTCACACTGACCGAGACTTCCATCTTTTCTTCTGCCGGGCCGCGATGAACCCCTTTGAGCGGCGTCACATCGTCAAAATCGCGGTCAGCGCCAATCCGTACATAATTTTTCATCGACAAACAGGTTGTTCGTCGGATCGAAACCGCGCCAACCATGCTCCGGCCCCAGATAAACCTAACACCACGCATGGCTGGCACAGTCCCACCCCTCCCAAAAATACGGCGCGCGTTTCGCTCTAAAGCCCTTCCAAAATTTTTCATCGGTAAAGGGAGGACTACATGGCCGAGAAAGTGACCCAACAAAAGCACGGTCTGGCAGACCAACTGCCGCCTAAGCAATACCTGGCGATACATTTGATCATTGGGCTGGTGGTGTGCGCGATCAGCCTGTGGCTGTTTGGGACGTTGGCGGACAGTGTTCTTGAAAACGATTGGCTTGTCCAGTTCGATCAAAACTTTGCAACCGTGCTGCACGCCGGAGCGACTCCGACTGGCAACTCGTTTTTCATCGCCGTCAGTTTTCTGGGTTTTCAATTTTTGTGGGTGCTGGCGATCCTTCTGGCGATCTT
>JBBSEU010000279.1:0-7447 GCA_038239365.1 Aggregatilineales bacterium | reverse complement strand
CTTACCAACCCGTCATTGAGCGAGAAGTGGCGATCAAAGTTATTCTGCGCGAATTTGCTAACCAGTCGCATTTTATCCGCCGTTTCGAGTTCGAGGCACGTTTAATCGCGCAGCTTGAGCATCCGTATATTGTGCCGCTGTATGATTACTGGCGTGAACCGGGTGGCGCGTACCTCGTGATGCGTGTTTTGCGTACCAGCCTGCGCGCCGAACTTCGCAAAGGCCGTTGGACGCCCGAAGCTGCCGCTAGATTGCTTGATCAGATTGCCTCGGCGTTGGCTGTCGCTCACCGACATGGCGTTGTTCACCGCGATATTAAGCCCGATAACATTTTGCTGGATGACGAACATAATGCGTATCTGGCCGATTTTGGCATTGCCTTAAGGCCGAACACATCAACTTCAGTGCCCGTTCACGATGAAGGCGAAATTGGCTCGATTGGGTATGTCACCCCGGAGCAAATCCGAGGCGAACCGCTCACCGCGCAGACCGATTTATACAGCCTGGGAATCGTTTTATACGAAATGTTGACGGGACGCCGCCCGTTCAGTGACGATCTGCCAATTACGGATTTGATTGACAAGCAGCTTAAAGAGCCAATACCATCGCTTGACCTGAGTGGTTTGAATCTGCCGGCGGCGTTAAACACCATCATTCAGCAGGCCACGCACAAGGACGCGGCACAGCGTTTTCCCGATGCGTTGAGCATGGCGGCAGCCTTCCGGCAGGCACTCACCGATAAAGCACCGGAAAACGCGCCGATTTCCGTTCACGTCGAGCCAGAAAATCCTTACAAGGGTTTACGCGCCTTTGGTGAAGCCGATGCCGTCGATTTTTACGGGCGTGAAGCACTCGTTCAACGGCTGCTTGGACAACTCCACGATGAACGCTTTTTAGCAGTCATTGGGCCGAGTGGCAGCGGCAAATCGAGTGTTGTGCGTGCCGGGCTGCTGCCTGCGTTGAGAAGTAGTGGTCTGCCCGGTTCGGAACATTGGTTTGTGGTGGAAATGCTACCCGGCGCGCATCCGCTCCAAAGTTTTGAAACGGCGTTGTTGAGTGTGGCCGTCCAACCTGCCCATCTGTTGGATACCCTGATAAGTAGTGACGCGGGTGTTACCCAGGCTGTTCGTGCGATATTGCCCGCTGATGAGTCGATCAAATTGCTGCTGGTGATCGATCAGTTTGAGGAAGTTTTCACCCTCTTGGAAGACGAGATGGAGCGTCTTCGCTTCCTGAATGGACTAAGTCATGCCGTAGACGATCTGGACGGGCGGCTGCGACTGGTGATCACGATCCGCGCCGATTTCGTAGATCGTCCGCTGCTGTATGGCGAATTTGGGGAGTTGATCCGCCGCTGTAACGAGTTCGTATTGCCCCTCTCTCAGGCTGAACTGCGGCAATCGATCACGCGCCCGGCAGCCCGCGTCGGCCTGAACTTTGAGCCGGAACTGGTCACGGCCATTATGAACGATGTGCAGGATCAACCGGGCGCGCTGCCACTGCTCCAATACGCGCTCACCGAATTGTTTGAACGGCGTGAGGAGCGCGCGCTGACACTCAGAGCGTATCAGGCCAGCGGTGGCGTCCTCGGTTCGTTGGCACGTCATGCCGAAGACCTCTATGAAGCATTGACCCCGCCGCAGCAAGCCGCAACTCGTCAGATATTCCTGCGTTTGGTGACGCTTGGGGAAGGCACGGAAGATACACGTCGTCGGGTGAACCAGGAAGAACTCACATCGCTGGGCACGGATCGCCGTTTGATTGAAGATGTGATCGGCGTGTTCAGTAAACATCGCTTAGTAACATTTGATCGAGATGCGGCCACACGTTTGCCCACCCTTGAGATCGCGCACGAGGCCTTGATCCGTACCTGGCCGCGTCTGCGTGAATGGCTCGACTTCAACCGCGAAGACCTGCGACTCCAACGCCGCCTGATGGCTTCGGCGGCGGAGTGGATAAACGCTGACTATGAAACAAGTTTCCTGGCGTCAGGCGCGCGGCTCGATCAGTTTGAGGCATGGGCGGCGGCATCCAATCTGGCCTTGAACCAGACCGAATCGCAGTATTTACAGGCCAGCATTGCCCACCGTGATGCACAGTTGGCGCGTGATCAGGCACGCATTGCTCGTGAACAGGCCACCGCCCGGCTGGTCAAAATGTTTCGGCGCGCGACGATTGGCCTGGGCATCGTGGGTGCACTGGCATTGATCGGGATCGTGGTTTTCGCTTTGCAAGCCGTAAGCGCCATTAACGAAGTGAACCGCTCAAATGGCCTTGTGGCGACGGCAGAACGGCAGATTGCGGTTGTCGCGCAAACGCTAACGCCCATTCCGGTAACACTGACCGCCGTTGGGCAGCAGGTGGCTGACAGCCAGAGAACGATGGAAGTGTTGCGTCTCGCCTCGGAAGCGAACAAGCTGTTGTTCACCGATACGGGCAACGTCGAAACGGCGGCACTGCTCAGCATCCGTGCCCTAAAGATCGCCTACTTGCCACAGGCCGATAGCACACTGCGCCAATCGATTGAACATAATTACCTGCAAACCGTATTCGGTGATAACGCAGGCGCAATTTACAGTGTTGCCATCGCCCCCGACGGCAAACACATCGCCACCGGCAGCGCGGATGGGATCGTCCAGATACGCGATACCCTTTCGGCGCGCGTGATCTACACCTTGCGCGGTCATACCGGGCCGATCAACAGCCTGGCTTTTTCGCCCGATGGCAAATACATTTTGAGCGGGAGCAAAGATAACACCGCGCGCCTGTGGGATGCCCAAACCGGACAGTTAACACACTTGCTGGCAACGCGCTACAGTCCCGTCTTTCAACCCGGCCATACTACCTCGATCAACAGCGTCACCTTTTCGCCGGACAGCCGCTTTGCACTCACCGCCGGGCGCGAACATACCGTGCGGCTGTGGGATGTTCAAACCGGGCAGATGATTCGCACTTTCCGAAATACAGGCGCAGTCTGGCATGTGGCCTTTTCACCAGATGGCAATTACATTGTTGGCAGCGCCAACGACAATACGGCGGTGCTGTGGGATGCCGCCACCAGCCAGATTACCCAAACTTTTAAGGGACACACGGGCGCGGTCTGGGGTGTGGCCTATTCGCCCGACGGCAAAACGATCCTGACGGGCAGTGGTGATAACACCGCCCGTCTGTGGGATGCACAAACAGGCAAAACGTTGCGAACCTTTACCGGGCATGGCGGCGCTGTGAACAGCGTCGCCTACTCGCCCGATGGCAAAACGATCCTAACCACCAGCGATGATAATACCGCCCGTCTGTGGGACGTTGAGACAGGCAGTCTCATCCGCATCTTTAGCGGACACAGTGGTTCGGTCTGGACAGCAGTTTATTCACCGGATGACCGTTCAGTACTGACGGGCGGTGATGATCGCAGCGCGCGCTTGTGGGATGCCCGCCCCGATCAAAACCAGTTCATATTTGCCCGTCATCCGGCAGCCGTTTGGGGGGCTGTCTTTTCACCAAACGGCAAGTACATCCTGACGGGCAGCGATGATGAGACCGCGCAGTTGTGGGATGCTCAAACACGCCAGAAAATACGAACATTCACCTCGCCCAAAGCAATTTATGGTGTTGCCTTTTCGCCGGACTCGCGCTATCTGGCCGCCGCTGGTGCCGACAATGCCGCTCACTTGTGGGATACCCAAACCAATACCGAAGTGCGCGTTTTCAAGGGTGTTGCCATTGAGAACTCAGTCTATAGTGTTACCTTTTCGCCCGATGGAAACTACCTGCTGACTGCTGGCAACGACCTGACGGCGCGCCTTTGGAATATCACAACCAATGCGCTCGTCGTAACTTTTTCGGGACATACCAACTCGATTTCCAGCGCCGTCTTTTCGCCCGATGGCAAGCTGATTTTGACGGGCAGCAACGATCATAAAGCCATCCTCTGGAATATTCAGACCAGCCAAAAACTGCTCACCCTGGAACACACGGACAGTGTATCCGGCGCAGCCTTTTCGCCCGACGGCAAAACGATCCTGACCGGAAGCGGTGACAACACCGCGCGTTTATGGAATGCGACTACAGGCGGCCTGATCCGCACCTTTGTAGGGCATAGCAACGCCGTATCCAGCGTTGCCTCCTCGCCCGATGGCAAGCGCATCCTGACAGGCAGCGCCGATAGCACCGTGCGTTTGTGGGACGTGGCTACCGGGCAAAGTTTGCGCGTTTTTAGCGGCAATACCAACGCCATTTCCAGCGTCAGCTTTTCGCCGGATGGCAAAATGATCCTGGCAAGCAGCGCCGATAAAACGGTACGCCTGTGGGAGGTTGATTACCATGATTTCATCAGCTATGCGTGCCGCCGTCTTTCACGCGATTTCACCGCTGATGAACGGCTGCGTTTTGCCATCCCCGATCAGCAGCCTACCTGCCCGAAATAGACACTGACCCAATCCGTCACAAATCCGACGTGCTTCTCGTCTTCTTTTATGTGAGGATAAAGAGGCATATCATGAACGAAATGAATCAACCCAACCGTATCGTGATTATCGGGGCAGGCTACGCCGGGATGCTGGCCGCGCTCCGATTGGCAGGCCGCACCAAACAAGCCGAACGCCAAATCACCGTGATCAATCCGTCGGCGGCGTTTGTCGAGCGCACACGCCTGCATCAGATCGCCACCCATCAGTCGATCAGGACTTACTCGATTCCGAAGCTGCTGCGCGGCAAAGGGATCACTTTCCTGCAAGGGACGGTAACGACGCTGAATCCAACGAAACGCGAACTGATCGTCGAGACGCAAACGGGTTCGCAAACCGCCCCTTATGATCAACTTTTGTATACGCTCGGCAGCCGACCCGCGCAGCACAGTATCCCCGGCGTCGATCTGCACTGCTTCTCATTGGATCACGCTTCGGTGGAGCGGTTAGCCGCAACACTGCCCGATCTGGCGGCGCGTCGTGCTACCTTGATCGTTGTCGGCGGCGGTCTGACCGGGATCGAGACCGTCACGGAGATTGCCGAGGCGTATCCTGCACTGCGCGTCAAGCTCGTCACGCGCGGACGGTTGGGGAGTGGATTATCCGATGCAGGCCGCACGCATTTACAGCGCGTATTCACTCGCTTGAATATTTCGATCATCGACCATACCGACATAGCGCGCATCGAATCGGATCACTTGCTGACAGGCGCGGGCGATAGCTTGCCGTTTGATGCGTGTGTCTGGTCGGTGGGCTTCAGCGTGCCGTCGCTGGCCGCCGACTCCGGGATCAAAGTAAATGAGATCGGTCAGATCATCGTCGATGAAAACCTGCGCTCGGTATCACACCCGTCTGTTTTTGCGGCGGGCGATTCAGCGGTATTCACGATGGCGTCCGGGCAGCCACAGCGCATGGCGTGCGCGACGGCCATGCCGATGGGCGCGCACGCTGCCGAAAATATCGCGGCGGTGCTGGCCGGTCATGCGCCACAACCGTTCCGCTTTGGCTTTCAGGCGCAGTGCATCAGTCTGGGGCGGCATAACGCCCTGATTCAGGTCGTCAATCCTGATGACTCACCAAAGGCGCGCGTTTTCACAGGTAGAATGGCGACAGGGTTTAAGGAATTCATCCTGCGTTCTACCATGTTAATCCTGCAAGCCGAACGGTTTATTCCTGTCTATCAGTGGCCGCACCCTTCACACGCGCCGAAAACCGTTCCACAGGTGATTCGTGAAGCATGACGATCTCGAATGCGTCTGAACAATTCCGTCCCCGGCTGTTTGCGATTGCCTACCGCATGTTGGGCAGCGCGATGGAAGCCGAGGACGCTGTTCAGGAAACGTTTTTGCGGACGCAATCCGCCACCTGGGAAAGCATTCAATCGCCCGAAGCCTATTTGCGCGCGGTGCTGATCCGGCTGTGCATCGATCAGTTGAAGTCGGCACGCGCCGCGCGTGAAGCGTACTTTGGCGTATGGCTGCCCGAACCCATCTCGATGAGCGCCGATCCCGCAGAGCAGGTCGGCGATCTGGACACGTTTTCGATGGCGTTTCTACTCGTGCTGGAGAGCCTTTCGCCAGAGGAACGCGCCGTCTTTTTGCTGCGTCAGATGTTCGACTATCCGTACTCGGAGATCGCGTCGATCCTCAAGCGCAGTGAGGCAAGCTGTCGTCAGCTTTTCAGCCGCGCCCGCAAACGAATCAGTGCCCATCCACGCCCGCGCCTGGATACTTTGCCCGAACATCGCGCCACGCTCGATCAGTTTTTGCAGGCGTTACGTTCTGGCGAATTCGATCAGGTGGTCGCGCTGCTGGCTGATGATGCCGTCCTTCAAAGCGATGGTGGCGGCAAAGCATCGGCGGCAACTCATGTCTTACGAGGTGCGCCCATTATTGCCCGCTTCCTGATAGGTTTGTTCAAGCAGGCAGCGATCAGGACGGGTTATACCTTTGAACTTAAAGCGATCAATGGCCGCGAAAATCTGATTGTGTACGAACCCACCGGGGAAATCAACACGGCTATGATCGTCGAAACACATGACGGCAAGGTACAAAATGTATACAGCATCCGCAACCCGGACAAGCTGCAACACCTGACCTGATTCACCCGCCCAGATAAGCCCGCCGCACCCGATCATCTTCCAGCAGGTTAGCGGCGCGATCCGTGAAGCTGATCGATCCGGCTTCCAGCACATAGCCGCGATCCGCCGTTTGCAGTGCCAGTTTCGCGTTTTGCTCGACCAGCAGGATCGTCACGCCCTGCTCGTGCAGCTTGCGGACGATCCCAAAAATTTCGCGCACCAGGATCGGCGCGAGTCCGAGGCTTGGCTCATCCAGCAGCAGCAAGCGCGGGCGACTCATCAGCGCACGGGCGATTGCCAGCATTTGTTGTTCGCCGCCGCTCAACGTCCCGGCCAACTGCTTACGCCGCTCAGCCAGTCGCGGAAACGCCTTGAACTGTGCTTCAATATCGGCGCGCACTTCGGCGGCATCGGAGCGGGTATACGCCCCTAAATACAGGTTGTCATAAACGGTTTGCCGGGAGAGCATTCGGCGACCTTCGGGGCATTGCGCGATTCCCATCCGCACGATCTGATCAGGACGCAAACGGCTAATATCGCGTCCCTCGAATAGAATGCGGCCACTGCGCGGCGTAATCAGGCGCGAAATGGTGCGGAGTGTCGTTGTTTTGCCTGCGCCATTCGCCCCGATCAGTGCCACCACTTCGCCCGGATGGATGACCATGCTCACGTTTTCAAGCGCCTGAATGCCACCATAGTTGACATATAATTCCTGAATTTCCAGGATCGGCTGCACGTCAGGCATGGGCTACTCATCCCCCAGATAGGCTTCGATCACTGCCGGATCGTTTTGCACGGCGGCGGGTTGACCCAGCGCGATCAACTCCCCAAAGTGCAGCACAGCGATCCGGTCACACAGCCCCATCACCAGCGGCACATGATGCTCGATCAGCAGCACAGTCAG
>JBBSEU010000278.1:0-7606 GCA_038239365.1 Aggregatilineales bacterium | reverse complement strand
GAATACGCTCAGGGTTTGGAAGTGATGGTTGAGGCACGCACGGCGGCGCTGCGCTCTGCCCAGGCGCAGTTGGTGCGCGCCGAAAAGCTGGCCTCGATTGGTACATTGGCGGCAGGTGTGGCGCACGAGGTCAATAACCCGCTGCTGCCCGTTTTGATGAACCTTGAAATGGCGATTGAGGACATCGACGACGAACGCCCGGTTGACCGCGAAATGCTGGATGTGGCGCGGCTGCACGTCCAGCGCATCAAGACGATTGTGCAGCGGCTTTTGGCCTTTGCCCGGCCTGATAAGCAGGGCATGACGCTCATCAATATTAACGAGGTGGTCAAAGAGGTGCTTTCGCTGGCAGGCAAACAGCTTGAACATGCGCGCGTCAACCTGATCACCGAATTTGGCGAGGTGGCGCTAATCCTGGGCAATGCTGATCAGCTTAAACAGGTGGTGCTAAACCTGGTTGTGAACGCGATGGACGCCATGCCGGATGGTGGTTCGCTAACGATTCGCAGTTATCAGAAGGAAAAAGACGTATTCCTGACGATCAAGGATACAGGAATGGGCATTCAACCCGAACAACTGCCGCAGATATTCGATCCGTTCTACACCACCAAAAAGGAAGGGACGGGTTTGGGTCTGGCGGTGAGCTATGGACTTATTGAAGGGCACGGCGGTCAGGTTGAAGTGACCAGCATCCCCGGCAAAGAAACCGAATTCATCATTCGCATCCCGAAACCGCAGGACGTGCAGCCAACTACGCAACCCTCAAAGGAAGTCACATGACGCAAATCGGCTTGATGTTTGAAGGGCAGCTTGGGTTAACCTGGGCACGTTGGCAAAAACTGCTCAATGCGGTGGAAACGCTAGGCTATCAATGCGTGTTTCGATCCGATCACTTCACGACTGACGCGCCCGATCAGGAGTCGTTAGAAGAATGGGTGTCGCTCACTTATGCGGCCAGCCATACCCGCCGTATCGAGTTCGGATCGCTTGTGTCGCCGATTACGTTTCGGCATCCGTCGATATTGGCACGCATGGCCGCCGCCATCGACGATCTGAGCGGTGGACGCTTGATCCTCGGCATGGGCGCGGGCTGGAATGAGCGTGAACATCGTCAATTTGGCGTGCCTTTTTATGACAAGAACACGCGCTTTGAGATGTTCGTAGACGGACTCGAAATCACATCACGGTTGCTGCACAGCGATGATCCGGTGCAGTACATCGGTAAACATTTTTCATTGGACGGCGCGCTTCTGTTGCCACGCCCACAACGTCCCGGCGGCCCACCGATTTTGATCGGCGGCAACGGACTACAGCGCACACTCAGTTTGGCCGCGAAATACGCCGATGAGTGGAACGGCGTGTTCCTTTCACCGGACGAGTACCGCACTCGTAACACGCGCCTGACCGAACTGCTCGAACAAAGCGGACGCGATCCAGATACGGTAAAACGCTCGTTGATGACTCAGGTTGTCTTTGCCGAAAATGATCAGGCTTGGCAGGCCAAAATCGCCGCTGATGCAGGCTTGGCCGACGCACAAGCTATGATCGTCGGCACGCCCTCGCAGATTGTGGACAAGATCGGGGCGTACATTGAGGCGGGCGTAGAGCGATTCATGTTGCAGTGGCTTGCTCTGGATGATCTGGATGGGATCGAAAAGTTGGCGCAGGCGGTGCTGCCGCATTTTCACACTTAGTATTCCCGCGCTTTTTCCATCACAATCCCGTCCTCGCCGTCGTTGTAGTAGTGTGGCTCAACGTAGCAGCGGCGGTAACTGGCCGTCTCATAAAGGTGAATCGCCCCTGCATTGCTGGCACGCACCGTGAGCCGAATGTGGGGTTGTGTCATGCCGTTTTCACCCGCTTGCAGCAAGCGCCGCCCCAAACCCCGATTTTGATAATCGGGGTGAACGCCCAACGTGACGATCCAATCAATGCGCGTCGTGTAGTTCGGCGTCCCGGAGACAAACCCGATCAGGGTGCCGCGTTCATCGACGGCTTTGTAGTTCGCGCCGCCCGGCCACATGAGCAGCGTCGAAATATTCAGATAGGTATAGGCATCTTTCGGAAAGACCAACATCTCAAAACGGCGGATAGTATGCACATCCCGAAAGCTGGCCGCTTTGATCTGGTATAACGACTCGACCATGTGCTAGCTGCGCTTGCTCGTTCTGGATTGCTGCGCTTGCTGGCTGGTGTCCGCCGTATCCGAGTCATCCGCTGCCAAATTGCTGACGGCGCTGCTCACCGCCTCGTTCAAGCCCTGCTTCTGGTACACGTCATCCATCGCGGAGATGGTATCAGACAATGACGCGATCTCCTCACGAATGTCGTCTCGAAGGCGCTGCGCCCGCCCGCTGTCCAAATCTTTGGCATTGATCAACTGCATCTGGGCATAAACGGTGCCAAGCTGCGCCAACGTATTATCCATCTGGATTTCAGCACGTTTGGCGGTGTTGGCGATGCTTTGCAGGTTATCCATCAATCGCTGCCGAATCTGAACCGCTTCGGTGAGTTCGGCCTTCACGCCCGGATCGGTTTCAACTGTCAGACGCCGCTTGAGGTTAGCAAGTTCTGTCGGCGCGTTCTGCCGATCCCGGTTGATCACGCTGTTCGCCTCAAAGGTATCAATGTTTTTCGCCAGCCGGTAGATGCGCGCGATCCAATCGTTGATTTCCGAGGCGGTCTGCTGCAAGCTGGCCTTGAGCGCGCCCGACTGCGAGTCGGCAAATTTATCGATCAGCGATTTGTATTCAAGCGCCTTTTGCAACTGCTGACGGGCGCTGACGTTGCGGATCGTGGACGGGTTGAACTTCTCGGTGAACATGCGCCCGACTGCCTCACGGCTGGCCTCTGGATCGGTGATCGTCGCGTACAGATAGACCGCCTCGGCGATCACACCCGCGATCAGCCACATCCACTGCTGCCAGAAGCCGAACGGCAGCCGTACCAGGAAAAACAGGATCAAAAACAGGCCGATGTTCACCGCGCTCGGCCATGTGAAAAAGGCGCTGCTCAGCATCGCACCCAGGGCACGCTGCTCAATGTCTTCTCGAATATTATCTTTCGCCATCTGTCGCACCACCTCGGCCAGTACAATAAATCATGCAAAGGTGACTTATATCACCGAATATCAATTCTAGCGGATTTTAAGGGCTTTGCGAAGATTCAGGCAAGAGGTTCGACCTGCCGCCAGACTTCGACTACTGGATCGCCAACGCGCATCACGTACCGATACGCTCCCCAATCGACCCACGACACGCCGAACTGTTTCAATCGCGCGCTGATTTCGGCGTTGCATTCAGCAATCAATGCTTCGGCCTGTGCGTTATACATACGGAATTTTGGGTTGATCAGACGGCGTAGTTTACCCAGAGTCCCCAACGGAAAATTAAGCGAACTTTCGCCCACTGTCGCACTGGGAATATTGAGCGAATAATGCAGTGTTCGTTCGATTACACGCCGTACACCGTCCCGATCAAAAACAGGGAGTACCTGCCGATACACCATCGGATCGCGTATCCAGGCACAGCGCACGCCATAACCCAGCAGCCGGATCACGCGGTCTATTTCCAGATCATCTTCCCAGACGGTTTGATCGACTTGTTCCAGAATGGCGCGGCACATCCCGAACGGGATCATGCCCATTTTGCCCCAGAACGCCTGCACTCGATCTGTGCGAATTTTCCAGCCGAAAAGCGAGTCGCGGCCAAAAGCGGTATTCAACAGATCGATTATTGGCTGCGGGATATTCGCGCCGGGAACACTCGAATGTTGATAATAGGTGTAGGGGCTAACCGCTGCTGGCAAACCGTTGCGGGAATAGTGTTGGCTCAAATCCACTAAACGGGGTAATAGACTGCCCCCCCAACAGGCATCGTGCGCGGCCATGATCAAGTAGCCGGGACTTGAAAGTGCGCCACCAACTCTGAGCGCCACTTCGATTCGACACCAGCGATCCGTTTTATCGAAACGCTGCCACTGCCCCGGCCACCCATAATCCTGAGTTTGATTCCCCCTCTCTGTAAACGGAGAGGGGGTAAGGGGGTGAGGTTTTGTGATAATCGCCAACATCAACACATGGGGAAATTGAGCCTGAAAATCGTTCAGACTGTCTATCGTGGCTTGACTATCGGCGACGTACAGCACGGCGTCACGCTCATCAAGTGCCGCTAATCGTGAACTGAGCGCCGCATCAAAGACGAGTTGTTCGCGGGGTATGGTGGGGCGCGGCCTGTACATGAATTCCGCCGCTATGAAGCGTTTACCGACAAAACGCGCCTGCTCCGGCGACTCGACGATCTGCATCAGACAAAGCGGATGCGGGATCGTTTCGGCTTCACCACGCGAATATCTTCCGGTTTCAGGCCAAGTTCGCGGATCAGTGTGTCGCGCATCGAACGGGCTTTCGGAGATATATCCCCGCTGCGATACTTGACGCCCCACTCGAACAACGCATCGACTACCGCCGCCAACTGCTGCCCCTGTTCGGTCAGGTGATATTCGGCGCGCGGCGGCTTTTCGTTGTAGAGCGCGCGCGTCACAATATCTTCCTCAACCAGACGATTGAGCCGCTCGGCCAACAAATTTGTCGAAATGCCTTGCAGCGAGTCCAACAAATCCTGATATTTGGTGTGGCCGTCCAACAAATCGCGGATGATGAGCAGCGTCCAGCGATCCCCTACCACGTCTAAAGTCCGGGCAATGGGCGAATCTAACCCGTAGGTTTTGTAGTCGGTTCGCTTCTTTTCGCTGGTATTATTCATTTCACTCCTCATTGTGCGACTCCACACCATTTCCAGACGCCATCTTCCTGCACAACGTGATACGCGCCCAACGGGAAATCCTGATTTTCGCCATTATAGACGGCCACGATCTTACCCGTACAGCGCACAACGTCGGTGTTGGCGTCGCGGGTGCAGGTCATCCCCTGAATGCTGGACTGTATCCCCTTGAACGAGGCGGCTTCGCGCTCTAGCTGCGACTCCATGCTGGCACACAACAGGCCGCGCACTTTGTCCCGATCACTGGCGACTTTGGCCTGCAAATAGCTCTCGACGGTCTTGGCCGGATCGCTTGTATTGTTCGCGCCGCACCCGACAAAACCAATCAGCACGATCATCAGCATAAAGGCGAATTGAATACGTCGCAAGCGGATTTTCCCCTTAAGCGGCTATTTCGTGATCTTATCGACGCCAAGATGGACGATACCTGCCCACCCTTCGCGCCGATAGGCATCCAGTATTTCGCGTTCTTCGGGCTTCATATCGCTGGGTGCAGCAAATCCTTGCGGATCATCGGTCAGGCCAGCCAGGAAATCAATGCTGATACCAAGTGCCTGGGCAATTCTTTTGAGGATAGTCAGCGTCGGTTCATTAGCGCCATTTTCGTACTTGTTGATCTGGTTAATGCCCAAATCACACATGCGCGCCAATTCCATTTGAGTCAGCTTTTTTTGGCGACGAACATCACGTAAACGATGCGTAAGCACAAACACCTGTCTTGAATCACTTGACAAACAAACTAGGGTTTGCTAATATCCCTAACATAGTAAAAAGCGGTGGCGCATCTTTAGCAGGAATCACCACCGCCATTCAGAAAGGAATAGCTTTCCTATGCGAAGTATATCTCAACCCGCGCCGATTTCACATACCCTTTTTCCGCCACCGTTATTGATGCTCTGTGCGCCGCGTATTGCCGGGCTGCTGCCTGCGCGTGTGCCCGAACCCGAAGCACCACCAGACCTGAAAATGTTCACGTATACCCATCCCGGTTTAGCCGAACTCCCCGCCGCTGAACGTGAACGACTCCTTGATGGCGCAAAAACGCTGCTCGATGTGGCACTCGATTTTGCGCTGCACGGTCTGGGTGAGGATGCGCTCAGAGCCGCCGAAGTCGTGTTTCATCGGGCAGCGGGCGGCCATCCGCCGAAACACTTTTCCGGCCCCACGGCCTACAATGCCGAAGTCGATGCGGATGTGATGACCGCGCTGGTAGACCTGTCGCGCATCAGGATTCCCACTCGTGAAGAAGCCCGCCGCGAACTCGACGAAAAGATGAAAGCCTATCGGGATCAGAACGGGAGCGACTCATGGCTGAGCGTATGACCGAACGAGACATCCAACTCTTGGCCGCGCAGGCACAGCACGAATTCACGGAATTGATGCAGCACTTTACCAACGCACTCAACAACATGGATAAACTGGAGAAAACGCTGCACGATCCGGCACAAATCGCTATCATGCGACGAACGATCATCGAACTACAGGATAGCTACCTGAGTACGACGATGCTGCATTCGCTGGTCACTAAACAATCCGCCGTCATTCGCCAGTTGATTGTCCACTATCGCGCCTCACGCGATGCGTATGCACAGGGTTGGGCAGATCGGCTAAGCGATCTACTGTTACGTTTATCCAGTGAAAATGATGAACTTCGCAGCGAAGTGGAGCGCATTCTCCGCACGGATGACCTGTAACGACTCACTCAGCACGGTTAGTTTTCCAAACGGCTCAGGTGGTGTAGACTTGAGCCGTTTTCATTTCATAGTCGTGAGGTTGACCGATGTATCACCTTGCCCAATGTAATATTTCGCGCATGGTTGCCCCGCTCGATAGCCCGACGCTAGCGCCATTCGTGGCACAACTTGCCGAGATCAATGCCCTGGCCGAAGCGACACCCGGTTTTGTGTGGCGGCTCAAAACGCCCGCCGGGGATGCAACCTTGATCCGCGTCTTTGACGATGATCGGATCATCATCAACATGAGTGTGTGGGAGTCGCTTGACGCGCTGTATGCCTTCACCTACAAGACGCAGCATACGGGTGTCATTCGTCAGCGCGACGATTGGTTTGAGCGTATGACCGATTACCCGCATCTGGCGCTGTGGTGGACGCCTATCGGTGAATATCCTGATGCTGCCGAAGTCAAGACGCGGCTCGATCACTTGCGCGATCACGGCCCGACAGTGTATGCGTTCACCTTTAAGACGCGCTTCCCGATGCCGCAATAAGCGAAGCATTCTGTAATGCACGAGGCATAATGCCTAACCACTTTCGGCGGCTTGGCGCAACACTAAAAATGCTTCCTTGAGCGGCTGGCTTACGGCACTCTCTGGTTCGGCCAGGAGAAGTTTTTGATATTCATCCAAGAACTGCCCACGTAAGCGGTGGAAAAGATGAAGAAAGTAACGTAGAAAGCCAATACAATCCAATACGACAAATTCGATCCCACTAGTCAGTTCGTAGAGCGTGGCCGCATAGATTTCAATATTTTCATCAATTGGTTCTGTCGTGATGAAGATGTAGTGATTAACCTGCCCGCCGCTTCGGTTTACTTTCTGAATTGCTTGGTCAAGATCGTTTTGAGTTACACGACGCATTTTCATTTCATAGGCGGCAATAACATTTCATCGTGAATCAGCGTTATTTCCAGATCGCCAAGTGAATCTGTTTGAATATCGGCTGCATTGTGGCTTTGAAGTGGCGCTATTTGCTCACCCAGTTGAGCAGAAATCGTTTTGTAGGCTGCTGCGACAATGAGTACAGGCAAACGACTTGATCCTCTGACACTAAGATGCTGCTCAATTAAACCGAGAATTGCCTCTGCGG
>JBBSEU010000277.1:0-7675 GCA_038239365.1 Aggregatilineales bacterium | reverse complement strand
TGGTCGCCAGCATTCGGAGTGCTGAGTAGGTGCCCCGACTCTCGAAGTATGGATAGGATGGCAGATGCACTAACAGGATCAAACGCGGGCGCTTTTCGGCTGGAATCATTCGATACCACCAGGCGCAGCCATACAACAGGCGGGGTGTGGTGGTCGGGATGAAGACTACATCATCGCGCGTAATCGTCCGTCGGTTAAGTTTTTGGAGCAAGTGCCAGAAAAATACCAGATTGATGCTCAGCTTATCGAGCAATTTTCCAAAACGCGGGATACGCAGGAATCGTTCGTTTGGGAACCAGAGGTGCTGCTGCTCGTTGAAAACTCGTTCAACAGGCAATTCTGCTGCGATTTTCGCATCGATGCGCCGATCAGCCAGGATGAGGCTTCGATGCCCCAGCCGCTTTGCACCCTCGACATATCCTCGATCCATTGTGTAATAATGCCCGCCCAATGTCTTTAGAAAGGGATCGATAATGTAGAGAACGCTAGAAGGCATGGTGGATTTTCTCGGCTCCTGGTTAAGCGTGTGCGCGACTATTATGTATAGTTAATGTTTGGAGTGCGTGCTGGTAGCAGGTTTCAAGCTCAGCAGCCATAGATACCCATTGGAAATGGGTCTGAGCATAGGCGTGACTGGCCGCTGCACACTGTTCCCAGAGTGATGAGTCGCTCAATAACCGGATGACCTGCGCGGCAAACGCTTCTGGCGAATCGACGGTGTAAACGCACTCGGCCTGAGTGCCTCGATTGGCAATCGAGGTGCCGACAACGGGACGCCCGGCGGCCAATCCGTCGATCACTTTGTTCAAGCTGCCGCCGGGTACGAAAATCGGGGCGATGATGACGCGCGCTGTTGCGTAACAATCCCGCAAATCTGGTACAAAGCCCGCAACAGAGACGCCAGGCAGATTATTGAAAGCCAACACGCTTTTGGTCGGGTATGCGCCAACGATTTTTAACTGCGCCTGGGGTATCGCTGCCTGAATACGCGGCCACACCGCTTTGACGAACCAGGTGATGCCTTCCACATTAGAGGGTCGGTTCATCGCGCCGCAAAACATGATCTCATACGGCTTTGCTTCTGCTCTCTGAATCGTCAGCAGTTGCTCAACATTTCCAGCAGGGGGTAGAACAAAGCCGTTCAAGCCGGGTAGGTGTTGTCTGAGAATATTCAAATCCGCCTCAGAGCGGGTAATGACCAGATCGGCGTGCGCGCAATAACGCAATTCGAGTGCCTTGCGTCGCTGAGCCAGCCTTGGCGAAAGACGTCCTTTAGCGACTGCATATTCATCCGCCAAAAAGCGTATATCCACGTCATCAAAAACACGCAGCATGTGGCGCTCTGATGCCCACAGAAATTCGCCCATTTCCGTCCAGCCACAGTGCAATACATCAATCGCGTACTGTTCGCACCAACGCCTGACCAATCGCTGCATCTCCGTCTGACGCCGCCCGATCCGCCAATCCAGGTGGCCGTGCAACACAGACCGCAGCACGCCAAACATTTTTTGGGTTCGGGTTCGGTGGTAGCGAATAATATGCAGGTCTGAAACATAGGGTTCTAAGGCGGCGCTTGATACGGGCGCAACCGGATCGTCAAAGGTTGCGACATAGATGCGGTTGCGTTGCCGCAAAAACGCGATGAGTCGCCAGAAGTCCTGCCCCCCACCATGCGGCACACCCGGATAGGGATAGTTTTGAGTGACAAACAAAATGTTCAGAGCTGGTGATCCTGTGAACAACTTCGGAGTGCTGTGCTGCAACATTAAAGCTCAATGTTAGCGCAAAAGCGCCTGCCGCGTGTATACTAACCGAGTCACCGGGCAATGATTGAGCAAAAACGCGACTATGGCAGACCTGATCGGTAAACGACTTGGGCAATATTTGATTACGGGCAAGCTGGGTGAAGGCGGTATGGCAACCGTCTATCGCGCCCGGCAAGAATCCATGAACCGCGATGTAGCGATCAAGATTATTGAATCGAAATTAGCCAGTAACCCGGACTTTGTACGGCGCTTCCAGCGTGAGGCGCAGATGGTTGCCTCGTTCAGCAACAGTCAGATTTTGAAGGTCTTCGACTACGGCCAGGAAGGGGACATGGTCTACCTGGTCATGGAACTGCTTCCCGGCGGCAACCTGGCCGATTTGATCCGGGCGCAGACGCTGCCGCTGGATCGCGCTGCCCGATTGCTTGATCAGATCGCCTCTGCACTGGATTATGCCCACCAAAAAGGCATTATTCACCGCGATCTGAAGCCTCAGAACGTGATGCTCGATGACAATGGCAATGCCATTCTGACCGATTTTGGCATTGCCAAGATGCTCGAAAGCAATGCCACGATGCTCACCCAGGAAGGGGCGGTGGTGGGCACGCCAGCCTATATGGCCCCCGAACAGTGGCAGGGCAAGCCCGTTGACGCGCGTTCGGATATTTATGCGCTCGGCATCATGCTCTACGAAATGCTGACCGGGCAGGTTGCTTTCACTTCCAATACGCCCGCCAGCATGATGTTTAAGCATCTCCAGGAGCCGCCACCGATGGCCTCCCACAAGCGTGAGGAGCTATCTGCGGCAGTGGATGCCGTGATCGCGCAGGCGCTTGCCAAAGAGCCGGATGATCGCTTTCAATCGGCAGGCGCGCTGGCTCAGGCATTCAGACAAGCCCTGAGTAAGCCTTCAATGGATCGAACAATGGCCGAAGTGCCGCCTTCCAGCATTGGCACTCCTGTAAAAACGGCCTCAGGACGTTCGACCAACGTTTCCACGCCACAGCCGACTCCACTCACGGGCTGGCTCAAGCCGGGTGCCGACCCGCTCACGCTGATCGACGTAAACCCGCCCGCTGCCGCGTCCGGACGTTCACGAACGGGTCTCATCGTCCTGGGTGTGGTGGCCGTGCTGGTCATCATCGGCGGATTGGCCGTCTTTGCCCTGTCACAGAACCAACAGGCTTCAGCGGCGTCGTCCACCGCAGCGCGCATTCAGGCCATTGCCTTGCAGCAAACCGAGAGTATAGGTCAAACGGCGTCTGCCCAACCGACTGTTACGCAGACGCCATTACCAGCCAGTGCCACATTGCCTGCGACGTTGACTACCGCCCCGATTATCCCGGTTATCGTGCCGACTGAGACGCGCGCGCCCACTCAAACGGCGACTCTAACAGCCACAGCCACATTGACTTCCACCCCAAGCCATACAGCGACGCCGCTCCCGCCCAGCCCCACACCCGGCCTACAGACTATCGTGGCGTTGACTTTTGAAGGGCGACAGACGGCAACCGCCAACGCCATCGCGTCTTTTACGAAAACCAGCACGGTGACACCAACAATGCCCGCCGAGCAAAAAACGGCAGCCGCGCTGATCGCCGCAACCGATACGGCAGTTGTTGTCGCAGCATATTCCAAGACACCCACAGCAACCCCGTCATTCACTGTGACGCCAACCTTTACAGCGACGGCGACCCTGAGACCGACGCTTACCTTCACACCACTTCCCAGCGCCACGAATACACTCATCCCAAGCAATACGCCAGTGCCCAGCCAAACGCCGAGCCAGACGGCGGTTCCAACGCTGGCACCAACCTTTACGCGGACGCCGGGGCCAACGCCTAAACTTGGCAGTTTCCGCATTGATACGCATGGCGTCGAACAAGTCTGGGCACCGGCTGGCTGCTTTCTGATGGGCAGCGATCCGCAGAAAGACCCGCAGGCACAAGCTCCAGAACAGCCTGCCCATGATGTTTGCATTACCCGGGGATACTGGCTGGATCGCTATGAAGTGACCAATGCAGCTTACCAGCGTTTTATAGATGAAGATGGCTACACGCGGCGTGAATTGTGGTCAGAGGCGGGCTGGGCATGGCGCGTCAAAAATTCGCGTACCGGGCCGGACTCCTACGGTGATTTCCTTGACCCGAATCAGCCGCGTGTGGGGATTACCTGGTTTGAAGCGGAAGCCTACGCCCGCTGGCGCGGTGGACGCCTGCCCACCGAAGCGGAGTGGGAATATGCGGCGCGTGGCCCCAAAGGACTGATTTTTCCCTGGGGCAATAAATGGGATCCCTCCAGGGCTAATTACGGGAACACGGTGGAACACACTGAACCCGTCAACAAATTTACCAATGGACAAAGCTGGCTATTTACCTTCAATATGGTTGGTAATGCCTGGGAATGGTGTGCAGACTGGTTCGACGCAAAATATTATGCACAAAGCCCTAAAAATGATCCACCAGGCCCGTCACAGGGGACAGAACGTTGCCAACGGGGCGGTTCATTTGATAACGATCCGAGCTTGCTACGCGGGGCACTGCGAAACAAATCCGATCCAACTTTTCAGTTTAGCGCGGTGGGCGTGCGGATCGCGTCGGACGGCCTGGCACCTTAGTCACCAGTGCCATTTTCGGGGGTGCGCGACTTTGCTCAGACCGGGGCGTCTCATTCATTACATCACAACCGTTTCTATTGCGAACCTGCTCATTGAGCAGCAGGGCGTCATCGAACTGAATTGAAACGAACATCCAGCACCCCTTTCCATTAAGAAAAAACTCTCCAAATTTAATCGCGCATTAACTTATGCGCCGACTTTGTTTAACTTGATCTGTCTAGCATAAAAACATGCGTCGCTTCGTGTTGGTTCACTCCACCCGGTTCACTCTCCATTCATACCAAAGCGTTCTGAATAGTTGGGTCGTGACCTGAATTACATTTTCAGATTTTACAAGGGACTGTACAGTCCGTTTAGCGGCAGGTGCTGAACTTAATTTCGGCAGCATATAGAGGAGCAAACGTATGTTCAAATCGTTCAAGCGGATGACGCATCTTGTGGCGCTTATTGCGGTGATTTTTACGCTGAGCAGCGGTCTGTCTGCCAAAGCCGCCGATGCTGTTACGATCACCATTTCGGCAGGTGGAAACGAGTTGAAGTGGATTCAGGAGACAGTGAAGCCCGCTTTTGAAAAGAAGATGGCCGACGCCGGGACACCCATCGTTGTCAATGCGATTGACAACTCCAATGTCAAGGATGCCAAGCAGCAGCTTGCGTTGGACTTGAAGGCGGGCAAAGGGACTGACCTGTTCAGCTTTGACGGTTTCTGGCTGCCAGAATTTGTCGAAGGCGGCTTGCTCAAGTCGCTGGATGCGCTGGTTGGCCCCGACTATGCGAACTGGGAAGGCTGGAAGCAAATTCCCCAGAGCATTCAGAACGTTTCAGCCTATAACGGCAAGCAGTACGGCATTCCGCGCGGCACTGATGCGCGCGTGATCTGGTACAACAAGGACATTATCGAGAAGGCGGGCTACCCGCGCGATACCTTCCAGCCGAAAAGCTGGGCAGAACTGCTCGACGCCGCCCGCGCCGTTAAATCCAAAGTGACGGGCGTAACGCCGATTCAACTCAATGCAGGTACGGCAATGGGTGAAGCCACTACGTTGCAGGGCTATACGATGGCGCTGCTTGGCGCTGGCGAGAATATCTACAACCTCGATCAGAAAAAGTGGATCGTGAGCAGCCCGGCCATCCTGGACACGCTCAAGCTCTACGAGACGATCTACACCAAAGAAGCACTCGGTGAAAGCCGCTGGCAGTTGGTCAAGAATGGCCGCGATTTGTCCTTCCAGGCGTTCAGCCAGGGCAAAGTAGCGATGCTGGTTGAAGGCGACTATCTGTGGCGCTCGATCCTGATTCCGACGGGCGGTGATTTCGCCATGCCGGATCGGGATAAGGTCGTTGGTTTTGCCAAGTTCCCGGCAGAACAACCCGGCAAGGGCTATCGCGGTCAGGATTTTGTGACGATTTCGGGTGGTACCGGCTTCGTCCTGAATCCGAACACAGGTCACGCCAAAGAAGCCTGGTCACTGCTGACGTTCATGTACAGCCAGGAACAGCTTGCCGGACTCCAGAAGCTGGAGCCACGTATCCGCGCCCGTCTGGATGTACCTGTCACGGGCGATGACACGATGACCAGAATGGTGAAGGAAGTGCTGCCGCTGACCACCATCCGACCGCTGCTGCCCGCCTACACCAAAGTCTCGGATCAGATTCAACTGATGACCGAACGGGTTGTCTCTGCCGAAATGACGCCCGATCAGGCGTTGGCGGCCTACACCAAAGCCGTTACCGACATCGTTGGTGCCGATAACGCAATGACGGTCAAATAAGCCTTCGTTAGTTTTTAGGAATGATTGCCGGGGGTCAGGCTGTTTTGACCCCCGGCATGTGTGGAGCAGCATGACGACTACAACGCCTACCAGAGAAGCCGCGTTACCTGTCGGACGCCGCAAGAGCCGTGCTGTGCTTTCGCGCCCGATCAGCCTTGCCTTTATCAGTCCGTCTACAGTGCTGATTATTCTTTTTTTGATCTATCCTTTCTTTTCGATTATCGCCACCAGCTTCACCAACGAGGCACTGACCGGGATACATGCCCTTAAACCGGATTTTGTGGGCTGGGATAATTACCGTTCTTTGTTCAATGCCGATTGGATGAACCGGGGTCAGTTTGGCGCAAGCCTCTGGCTGACGATTCAGTTTGTGATCGGTTCGGCGCTGATTGGTCAGGCCGGGCTGGGTATGCTCATCGCCATTGTTTTTCGTGGCAAAAGCGGCCCGCTGCGACAGATAGTATATCTGCTTGTCATTGTCGCCTGGATCATCCCCGATGTGGTGATCGCTTTTGCCTGGTTCGCATTCCTCGACCCAGATGTGGGTACGCTCAATGTGATATTGCGTACCGTTGGCCTATCACCGCTGGATTGGCTGCTGAATTATCCGCTGGTCAGCATCATCATTTTCAACACATGGCGTGGCACAGCCTTTTCGATGCTGCTGTTCACCTCTGCCCTCAGTTCCATTCCACCGTCCTACCTGGAAACAGCCGAGGTGATCGGCGCGAATGCCTGGCAAAAGTTCCGCGATATCCTCTTTCCTCAACTCAGGACGACGATTGCGACAGATATGATCCTGATCACCCTCTGGACATTTAACACGTTTTCACCCTATCTGTTGACGGGCGGCGGCCCCGGCTTCCGCACCGATGTATTATCGATCTACACTTATCGAGTTGGCTTGAGAGACCTGGAATTTGGCAAAGGAAGCGCGGTGGCCGTCGTGGTGATGCTGATCAACCTGACGCTGTCGAGTGTTTATCTGATGACGAGTCGGCGGAGTCGCCAGCGATGATCTTGCCCACATTGCGTAAACATGCAACGCGATTTAGCCTGTCACTGATCGGTGTTCTGATTGCCATATTTTTCATTTCGCCGCTGTTATGGTATCTATTCGCGCCATTCGATAAGCAGCCAACCCTGATGGTACGACTGCCGCCTGAACCATCATTTGTGAATTTTCAGGTGGTCACAAGTAACGAGCGTGCCATGCGCGGCCTGCTCCTGAATAGTGTGTTGATCAGCGGAAGTGTGATGGTGATCGTGGCGGCGTTGGCGACGCTGGCCGCCTATGGCTTCTCACGCAGCGACTTGCCCGGACGGAACGCGGTTACCTATGTCCTGATTCTGTTTTCATCCGTCGTCACCGGGACGGCCAGTATGGTGCCGATTTTCCTGCTGATCTTCCGATTGGGGATGTTCGATACATATCAGGGCGTGATCCTTACACTGGCGGGCGGTGCGCTCCCCAACGCCATTTTCATCATGCGTGATTTCGTCGATAATGTGCCACGTTC
>JBBSEU010000276.1:0-7689 GCA_038239365.1 Aggregatilineales bacterium | reverse complement strand
TGCACAGCCGCCCAACTTGAAGTTGTTAAAGTGCGAAACAAACCTCGAATCGTAACGGCACTGAGGCTATTATCCTATGCTGATACCGCCGCAACTCAAGTATCAGAATACGCTGCAAACGTAAGCAAGTCAAGGAAAGGAAAAAGCGCATTCACCACCGGGTTATAACCCGGTGTCCCCTGCGCGTAATTTATGGAGGAAAGTCGGCTAACAGGTCACGTTGAGCGCATTCGAGTTCGGATACGTACCAATCAGCGCAACTTAGGCAAATGCGCTCCCCTCTTTAGCCAGACGGGAGCGTATTATCTTTGATTAGTCGAACTGACCATCACTATTCGGAGCGGCTGTCAATTGTGGAGTGCGCGTTGGGCTGGTGGGCGTCGCAACAGGTATCAATACGTTGATCGCAGACCGAACGAGCGGTTGGTTATGCAGCACCCATTTTCCGGCAACGGGCAGCGCACCCGGCGCTCCAAAAACGAATGAGTTATCGACTGCTGTATCTGTGAACGTGTTCTTCAAATAGAAAACACCGTTTAGAAAATATCCGACATGTGAGACACCGCTTGCTGTCCAGTCCCCTGCAATGGGTAGTAGTTCCGCCGGACCTGCCAAGAAGTTGTAGTTATCGAAGATGATTGCAGGCAGATCCGTAGTCCCACCCATCAGGTTTGCCAAATAAAAACGTGTCGCGTTGGGACGATATACACCAATACTGTCGTAGCCATTACCGTCCCAGTCGCCTGCAATACCATGATCGCCGGGATTGCCCAAAACCATCGTATAATCGGCATAACCCGTTAACAAAGAGCGTTTGGCAAACAAAAGGCCGTTGGTTGGGCGGTAAACGCCAATACCACTGACACTCATCGTTGCGTCCCACTTGCCAGCGAGTGGTTCATCACCGGGATTGCCCATGACAAAAGCGTAATCGGCCTGACCAGGGGCATTCGAGTCACGTAGTAAAAATACGCCCAACGCACTGATGTAGACGCCGATTGTGTCGATGCCGTCACCATTCCAGTCACCGACAATCGGCAGACTATTACTGCTGCCAAAAGCAATCACGAGATCAGCCTGCCCACTGCTATTGCTGTTACGCAAGTAAAATGTGCCATTCAGATAATAGCCAATCGTGTCGCCAACAGGAGCGGGGCTTGGTGTGACAGTTGGCGTTGGTGTCGGAACGGCAGGCGTCTCATAAGCGCCAATATCACAGGGTAGTTTACGGCCTACGCCGCGTTGGTCAGTTGTCGTTGGAGCGTCGCACTGACCTTTTCCGATGGCCGGGCTACCTGGTAGTAGCGCCATTGTTTTTGTTGTGCCGGGTGCATTCAATGCTAGAGGTGCTACCTGTGGGTTGAGCGGCGACGCCGTGCTGCCAACCTGATCACTCGGATCAAATAAGCCGTTAATGGCCGAGCCATCACCTATCAGATTGTGACCCGTGCTGACAAAATCACTCAAATTATCAATGTCAGGACCCACACCGTTGACACCAGTCAAACTGTTACCAGCGACAATGCTGCTTGCCAGGTTCACAGTAGAGGTCACAGCATTCGTGTTATAGATAGCACCACCCTTGTTGGCTGTATTCCCCACCAACGTGCTGTTTTTGAGGTTGATTACCCCTGATCCATTGTATAGAGCGCCGCCGTTATTGGTGGCGGCGTTGCCATAAAATGTGCTGTTCTGAGTATCGCCACCGCCGTAAATCGCACCGCCGTCGCCAGCCGTGTTGCCGATAAAGGTGCTTCTGGTAATGCCATTAATGCTACAACAGACGGCACCGCCAGCACTACTTGCGTGGTTGTTGGCAAAGGTACTATCGATGATGGTGACCATGCCCGAAATTGCCCCACCGTTGCCATCAGTATTGTTGTTCGCAAACGTACTGTTGGTGATCCTCGTAGTGCCAGCCGCATAGA
Organism: Aggregatilineales bacterium; assembly: GCA_038239365.1. Classification (GTDB taxonomy): domain Bacteria; phylum Chloroflexota; class Anaerolineae; order Aggregatilineales; family UBA2796; genus JBBRMW01. The sequence goes on along the minus strand of JBBSEU010000276.1, from coordinate 5,761 downwards.
CAAAAAGCGCGCCACCGCCGTTTGTAGCCGTGTTATTAGAGAGAACGTTGTTATCAAGCAACAATGTGCCAGCGACCCAAAACGCGCCGCCAAGCCCGCAAATAGTGCAACCGACGCTATCTGGCACAATCTTGCCGTTGGAAACGGTCACACCTGAGAGCGTCACCCTTGCGCCAGAATTGATGTAGCCGATGCGACTGGCGTTATTCCCGCTGATTGTGAGTGAAGATGCACCTGGTTCGTTGATCGTGATGTTCTTATCGAAGGTAATTTGCGTACCATTGAGCAGGATAGTCCCACTTAACCCAGATGCGAAGACGAGCGTGTCATTCGGTGCGGCGGCAGCAATACCATCCCGAAACGTGCATTTGGCAATCGTACAACCCGTCCCATCATCCAGGAGTGAGTTCACAGTGACCGTACTGGCATGGATACGGTATGGGATTGCCAGGCCAATGCTAATAAGCGTCACAATAAGGACGATAGACAAAAGCGTTTTGATGCGGAGATTGTTCCGACGAGCCATGTTATAGACCTTTTTTGGCAGTACGAATCATCTATTTGGCTCATTATAATTCAAAACTGATAGCTGATGGTGAAACCAAATCTCTGATTTCGCCTGCGTTTAACTTGAATTTTCGGTGTTTCATCCTTCAAGTCTACCCTATGCGGCCTTTATCTGGGTTCACCATTAGAACCGGAATATATTTACGACAAGGTGACAACTTGAGAGAGCTTGTCACCTTGCATTTTTAAGGTTTAGACCAGTTCGCGCCGAACGATTTTTGCACCCTCAACCATCGCCCGGAGCTTGGCACGTGCCGCCCAACGTGCCGTCTGACTGAATCCACAGTCGGGCACGATGCTCAGTTTTTCGGGGGCGACGTACTTCAAGGCAATGCGAATTCGTTCCGCCACATCTTCAGGTGTCTCGACGTAGTAGTTTTTCACATCTACCAAGCCCGCTGCCAGTTCCTTATCGCTTGGGAAATCTTTCCAGAGTTCAATCTCCGCCATTTCCCGGTTGGCGAATTCGAGCGCGAACTGCTGCGCGTGAACGTCCAGAATCGCCGGGAAGATCGAACCATAGACGCGCTTCGCCACTGGACGCCCCACGAAGTTACCGAAGCAGAGATGAATCCCGATCTTGGCATTCACGCCGTCAACTGTCGCGTTGAACAGATCGACAAAGGCGCGTGGATTGCTGGCATGAACCGCATAGGATGGTTCATCGATCTGAATGAAATCCGCGCCTGCTGCCACCAACGCCTTGAGTTCCGTGTTGATGATCGCGGCCAGTGCATACGACGCATCGACGCGATCTTTGTAGATTGCGCCTGGCTTCAAGCGTCCGGCCAATGTATACGGGCCGGGACATGGCATCTTGATCGGGCGGTTGGTGCGCCCCCGAACGTACTTATATTCCTCAACCAGTCCGAGTCCGTTTGGCGCGCGCACAGCCTCAACTACTTCGTAGCTTTCGCGCTGGTCGTGGCCGATAATGCCCACTTTGCGTTGCGGATCGAGTTCGCGCAGCCCGGTCATGTGGTGATAGAACTCCGCCGTAAAGAAACCGACTCGGCGCATTTCACCGTCGCTCACAATATCCACACCCGCATCTTCCTGATCGCGTAATGCCAGATCGACAGCGTCATCCTGGGTTTCGCGGATGTCTGCCGGGCCATACTTGCCCTGATGAGCCGCATCTAAAGCGGTGTGCAGCCAACTCGGCCACGCATAGGAACCAATTACACTTGTCGGCAAAAGTATATTTGACGGTTCAGCCATGTTATGAAAATCCTTTATGAAAACTGAAAGAATCTGACTTCAGTGTAACGTGATGTACTGGTACGTACCAGTATCTATGCGCCATCGGTTTGCACGGCGGCCTCACAGGTGATACGATCATTGATTGCAAAGTGGTCAGGAGTCGTTGAGCGCCATGCAGCAAACACGCCAACATATTCTGGAAATATTGCGGAGTCGCTCCGAAGCCACAGTCGATGAACTAGTAGAAGCCCTTGAGCCGCGAATTGGGCGAATCACACCCGTCACGGTGCGGCATCACCTGGATGTGCTGCGCGGCGAACAACTGATCGAGACGCGCGTAGCACCTCGCAAATGCGCGCCGGGACGCCCGCAGCATGTTTATGCGCTCACCGATAAGGCGCTGGAATATTTCCCCAGCAATTATCAAACACTGGCCGCGTCGCTACTTGATCAGATAAAAGCCTCTTTGCCGCCGAAACAGGTCAACGTTATCATCGAAGGCGTGGCCGATCAGATGGCCGGGTCAGTACGGCTTGCCCATTTGCCGATGATGCAGCGTCTCGATCAGGTGGTGAACTATCTGAATGGGCAAGGCTACGACGCCCACTGGACGAAACATGAACAGGGTTATGTGCTGCACACCTCGAACTGTCCCTATCACAAAGTCGTGGCCGAACATGAAGAACTGTGCATCATGGACATGCGTTTGATCGCCGGATTGGTTGGGGTTGTGCCACGTCGTCTGAGTCGTGTTGCCGATAAGGACGAGAGCTGCACCTACTTAATTCCTGAACGTAACGCGGTAAATAGCCCTCACCCCCCAACCCCCTCTCCCGTGGGAGAGGGGGTTGGGGAGTCGGATTAAGATCGTAAACTTTTTGCGATTGGCGGCGTCTTTATTATGCTTGCCTGTTGATCATGATATAAGGATAAAAACGATGCCAGCTATTGGCGAAATTGCTCCCGATTTTGAACTGCTCGGTGAAGATGGAAAGCCTGTTAAACTTTCGGATTATCGCGGTAAGAAGGTGATTCTGTACTTTTACCCGATGGATTTTACAGGCGGTTGCGAACTGCAATCCTGCCATTTCCGGGACAGCTACCCACAGATTGAGGCCAGGAACGGCGTGGTGTTGGGAATCGGTGGCGGCGATCTGGACAGCCACAAGAAGTTCCATGACTCGCTGAATCTGCCGTTTCATCTGTTAGATGACAAAGATAATGCTATTGGCAAACAGTGGAACAGTTATGGCACGAAGGAATATCCGGGCGGCCAGGTATTCACCGGTTTTCAGCGCAGTCATTATGTTATAGGTGAAGATGGCACAATCATCGACGTACAAAACCCGGTTAAAGCGCCCGAAAGCGCAAAGCTGGCGTTGGAAAAGCTGTAATCGCGTTTAACACATCTCATCTGATAGTCAGATTTTGCAGATTCCCGCACCCAATTTCGGTGCGGGAATTTTTTTGCGCCCTTGACTCTGACGTTACGTTATAGCGTATGATGCGGCACAATTGAGGGAGGTCGAACGCCTTGTATACTGTCAAGCAACTCTCTGATCTGGCAGATGTCAGCGTCCGCACACTGCACTACTATGACGAAATCGGGCTGCTGCGCCCGGCACAGGTTGGCGCAAATGGCTACCGCTATTATGACGATGCGGCACTGCTTCGGTTGCAGCAAATCTTGTTTTATCGAGAGATCGGCCTGGAACTGATGCAGATCAAGGAAATTCTGGATCGCCCCAACTTTGATCTGTTGACCGCGCTGCGTTCGCATCGAACGGTGCTACGTGAAAAAGCGAAGCGCATGGAAAAATTGATCAGCACGATTGACAGCACGATTATGCACCTTGCGGGAGACGTGAAAATGGATAAGCGACGGCTCTTTGAGCCATTCAGCGAAGAAAAACAGAAAGAGTATGAGCGTTCGGCACGTCTGCAATATGACCCTGTTACCGTCAACGAGTCAATCCGACGCTGGAACAGCTATACCAAAGCCGATAAGGACAAGATTGGCGAAGAAGGCCAGCAGGTTTACAGCGATATGGTAGACGCGCTTGAAGCCGGTAAATCTGCACAAAGTCCAGAAGTGCAATCGATTCTGGAACGCTGGCATCAGCACCTCACCTATTTTTATGAGCCGACGTTGGAAATTTTGCGCGGCCTGGGGGAACTCTATAACACCAGCCCGGACTTCATTGCTACTTTCCAGAAGATACATCCCGATTTGCCAGAATATCTGCAAGAGGGCATTACACAATACGTCGATGACCTGGAGTATGCGGAGATCGCGCGGATGCTGGCTGAGGACGAACAGCAAACTTCCAAAACCTAGCGTCAGGCTAAACGTATAGAGGATATGCGGCGTAGGGAACTATCCGACTTTTGTAACTGGTACAGAATGCACAAGTCGGCTATAGTTCTCACTACTTTCGCGCTGCATGATCCCTAAAAGTCGATCTGAACACTGTACGAAGGTTAACCAATGGCAATCAATACGAATACTGCCAGTACGCCGCCCCATCACGGTTCGCCCGTGCCCCTGTATGCGGCACTCGTCGGGACGTTTTTCCTGCGAATGGGCGGCGGTATCATGGGCATCCTGATCGGCCTGTATCTGGCCGCTAAAGATCAGGAGTTTCGCAGCCCCACGCCCGGTGTCGGCAATCCAAGTTACGTGATTCCGGCCACGCTGGTCGGGATTATCACAGCCAGTTTTTTCATCACGGAGTTAGGTGGCTCGTTCATCGCGGGCAACCTGATTGATCGACACGGCCCGAAGCGATATATGATTTTGGGTCCGTTGTTTGGCGCGGTAGCGGTGTTTATCACGGCATTACTGCACCTGCAAGGTAATTCGCCAGTCTATCAATACGTGATCTTTCTGGCGCTGTTGTTTGCTACCCGTTTGCTCGAAGGCGCGGCGGGCGCTACCACGAACCCGGCGTCACTGGCCTATATCGCGGGCTATACTTCGGGCGATAGTAAACTCCGCAGTCGTATTTCCGGTTATTTCGAGATCGCCACACTAATTGGCGCGGCACTCGGTTTTGTGCTGGGTGGCCGCCTGTGGGATGCGTTCGGCCAAACCGCCTTTCTGCTCGATGGCGCAGTCTATGGCTTGAGCGCGCTCATTTTCTTCGTTGGCGTTCGCAATATTACCAACGTCAAGGCCGAACATGCCGAAGCACACAGCCTAAAGGAATACCGTCGAGTGGTGACCAGCCCGCGTTTGCGCGAACTGATCCCGGCGTGGCTGGCGATCAGTGCTTTGTTGGGAGTGCTGTTCAATCACGCCACTTTCCAACTCTCGAACGCAGCGCCGCGTGGCCTGAGCGAATTTAGCGGTGGTGAAATTGTCGCCTTTCCGGGACAAACACTCTCACATGCATTTAGCGGTGGGCAGGTGGGCATGGTGTTCGGGATTTATGCGCTGGCCTTTGGATTGGGGATCATCGCCTGGACGATGGTTTTGCCGCGAATGCGTAAAAGCACGGTGATGATGATCAGTGCAATAGGCGTGATTGTCTCGTCGTTTGCGATTATGGGCATTAATCATACAGGCGAAATTGGCGAAGCGTCCTCACTGCGCTGGATTCTGCTGCCGATTATGTTCATCGCCGTTATGGTTGAGTCAGGCTTCACGCCTGCTGCGCTCGTTTATCTGAGTGACATCAGTGAGGCTCACGCCGAAAATCGCGGTATGGTGATGGGTTTGTACTCGTTTCTGCTCGGCTTTGGGCAGTTGATTGGCAGCATCGTTGCCGGGCCGTTCGCGGATCGGCGTGGTGTTGACGGTCTGTTGATCTTCATGGTCATTCTGGGCATTGTTAGTGCTATCAGCGTTACATTGCTGCGGCGCGATGAACTGACCTCACACGAGGGTCTCGCACCGTCGCAAGCTGTGGGGGACTAAGTTGGGGACTTACACCTGCAAAGCAGGTGATGCAGGTGTAAGTCTGTCAGTAGCCAACGCTATCGTAACCTT
>JBBSEU010000275.1:0-7753 GCA_038239365.1 Aggregatilineales bacterium | reverse complement strand
CTGGGCTGGCAAGCGTCAAGTTCGGCGCCAGCACGCCTATTTGAAGCGCCATCCACTCGGTGGGTCAGCCACCATTACCCGTCGTGCGCTCAGCCGTCGTCCTAATTATCATACCTCCGCAAGCCAAGTGACCCACTAGTAACCAATGGTGCGGTTCTCTAAAGAGAGAACCGAGCGATAGTCAGCGGGACAAAACCATCGGCATCAATCGGCAAGCCGCCCCATTGAACGAGGAGGTTGAATAGCCCCATCGTGTACGCCAAACGGCTTACAAAATAGGTCCACACCCGATGGCCGACTTTTTTGAAATGGCAGATGGTGGTGAGCATGGCTAAAACCGTTTCAATGAGCATTCGACTATTCCATTCACCCCGCTTGCAGCGTTTCAGATTGGCGGGTTGCCAATCTTTCTTTTCAAAACCAATATCACTAAACACGAGCATTTGGTCAGCCACATTATCGACCAGTGCTTGAAAAGCCGCCGGGCTGCCGTCATGTACATTGGCCGTATCACATGCCCAGCCAACCACTAAACCCAGATGATTGAGCAACACACACAACTTCCCACCCACAATCCAGCGCCAATTCGACTTGCCTTTCCGTCCGATTTGGCGTTCAGTGCGTCCTTGTCGGAGCAGATGGATCAGCTCAATCGCATAGGTATCTATCAGACCCATCAGCGATGGCGCAGCCAGCAACTGTTGCGTCCAGTGTTCGTTAAAAAGCCGGAACAACCGGGTGCGTTCCGGCAGTCGTGGAAACAAGGCGCGTGGCTCTCGCTCAAGCCAGCGGTAAAAGGCCCGATTACCAACTCCTTTCAGCGCAAATAGCATCCCCAACGTGACCACTTCACTCGGATATAAATGCGCTTGTCCCGTCTTTTGAGCCGTTAACATCCGATCATCCACTCGACAGAACAATTCGATGATAAAATCTTCGGTAGTCATGGGATTTGCCTATTTTCGAAATTCAGCACTTCAAGAATGGCTTATCACCATGACTTTCGCTACTCATTCAATCCGCACCATTGGTTACTAATCAGCATTAACCCTGCTTACCGAACCGCTCTTAACGGATTGCGGCTCCTCTCGTGCGACAAGAATGTATGCAGTCGTCAGCGAGGAATCTGTTCGTTCGCGTACCCAACACGTCGGTTCCTGCGGCGACGAGTACGATCCTATCCTCCACTCCTGACCTGACTTTGGTGGCAGATCGAGATGCGCCAGCTTGTCAGGGTTTGCGACGTTGCGCACGGCGCGGATGAAATTACCTTCCACTTCCAGCGTAAGGACACTAAAGATCTGTCCATTGATCCGCATCAGCAGGGCGGGAAGGCCGTTCGCCTCGATCACTTGGAAGGTAGTGCCTTCCGGCGCGTGCGACAGAAGACCGATAATGCCCCGTGCCACCGTGTCACGTCCCTGAACCGGATGCTGCACCGCCGCCGAGACCTTGCCACCGCCATCCGACCAAGCCGTGACATCCTCTGCCAGCAGACTCATCAGGCCTTCCAAATCTCCGGTAATGCAGGCTTCAATGAAACGACCAACCATTTTGGCGTGGGCTTCCGGTGAGGCGGGAAACCGCGGACGATGGTTGCTGATATGCTTTTTCGCACGGCTGAATAGTTGGCGGCAGGCCGCTTCGTCGCGTCCGGTAATCTGGGCGATTTCGTCGTACTCGTAGTCAAAAACCTCCCTCAGCAGAAACACTGCGCGTTCCAGCGGGGAGAGGCTTTCGAGCAACACGAGAAAAGCCATCGAAATCGACTCCCGATCTGTAATCTGACGTAGCGGGGAGAGGCGTGACGCGCCATCGCCCGTAATGACCGGCTCTGGCAGCCACGGGCCGACGTAGTTTTCTCGCTGCGCCTGTGCAGATTTCAGATGGTCGATGCACAGATGATGCACAATAGTCGTCAGAAAACTCTTGAGCGTGCGAATCGAGTCTGGCGGCGTGGCGCAATAGCGCAAATACGCCTCCTGCACGATGTCTTCCGCCTCCATCGCGCTGCCCAACATGCGATAGGCGATGGCGAACAATCGCGAACGGTATTCTTCAAACGGATCGGTCTGCACAGCGTCACCTTTCTAACGCTCGGCGTCATCTCAATCTGGAGGTAAGACGAGATCGTACTGCGTTTTGTGACATGGCAGGCAAATTTGGGATTAATCGCGGCGGGTGTCCATGTGGGTGTGACCCGAAACCCCAGCGATGCATGGGTTGCCCAACAGGTACGCGAGGCAACACCCTTCGGGATTGGACCGCGCTTTCTGATTTGTGACAATGACGCCAAATATGGCCTGCATTTCATCCAGGTTGCTGAAGGCGCGCGCATCGAAATCATCCGGACCCCGTACTTCACGCCGAAAGCCAATGCCCTTTGTGAACGGTTCATCGGGAGCGTCCGACGCGAATGTCTGGATTTCATCCTGATTTTGAGTGAGGCTCACGGGCGCCGGATCATGCGCGAGTACATCACATTCTTTAATCAGGCTCGTCCCCATCAAGGCATTGAATGGCGGATCCCGGCTCCATTTGAAGACCCACCGTTGACTCGTCCAGCTCATCAAAAAGTCGCCTCATTACCGGTTCTGGGCGGTCTCCATCACGACCACCGGCGTGCTGCATAAGCCCAAATTTACGCTCGGATGTGTTAACTGACCCCCACAGCAGGTCAAGCTCGCCGCGCACGCTGCCGCTTGACCACCTGATCGAGCACGACGGCCAGCACAATTACTGTCCCCGTCACGAAGGTACTCCAAGTGGCATCGATCCCGAAAAAGATGATCCCACTGCTAATCACCGCAATGATTTGAACACCGATCAGCGCCCCCAGGATCGTTCCCCAACCACCTGATAGCGGCGTGCCACCGATGATCGCCGCTGCCACCACTGTCAACGCAAAATCCTGCCCCGAAGTCGGATCAATCGCGCCGCGAAAGCCGACAAACAACGAACCTGCCAATCCGCAGATCGCGCCAACCAGAACCAGTGTTTGCAGTTGCACACGGGCAATCGGGATTCCCGCCAATCGCGCCGCGTCAGGGTTGCTGCCAATCGCTTGCACCCGGTAGCCAAAGCGCGTATGATGCAGCAGCAGATGCAGCACCACTGCCAGGATCAGAAAGATCACGGCGACTACTGGAATAGGACCAAGTATCTTGCCCGTCGCAAATGAAAAAAACGAGCTGGTGTCATCGGATGGAACGATTGCCCGTGACCGATTCACAACCAGGGACAGGCCGCGAAACATCGAAAATGTGCCAAGCGTGATGATGATCGCTGGAAGCCGCAGCCCAACCGCCAGAATGCCATTGAACAATCCCAGCGCCGCGCCGAACAATACACCACCGAGTGCGGCCAGCCAGGGATTCACACCGTTGACCATCATCGTTGCCGCGATCACAGCGGAGAAGTTGAACATCCAGCCGACGGACAGATCGATCTCGCGGATGGCAAGCAGAAACACCATACCAAGCGTGATCATGCCATAGAAAGCCGTGTTGCCAAACAGCGAGATCAGGTTGGCCGGGTTCACAAAATTCGGTCTGAACACGCCCACAAACCCGACCAGCACCAGCAGCGCGACGATCACGCCGATTTCTTCAGGAAGCCTGAATCGACGTGAATTCGTTGGCGTGCGGGTCACGGCCTCGACACCAGACTCGTCTTTTGAACTCGTTTGGGACATTGGTTACCTATGTTGATGGTGGTTGATTTGTTGATAAGTGTTGACGAACGCTGCTTGAAATACTACTCGCGCCAGGGTTGGGTACTGGTCGGTTCGCCCCAGCTTGGGATCGGCGCTTGTAAGCCATCCTTGATCCAAAGGAATTGACCACTTACCAATGCGGCCTTATCGCCCAGCAGATCGAGGACGAGATCGGCGGCCTTTTGCGGATCGTCGCCGCCCGTTTGCTCGACCCAGCGTGCCCACTGGCGGTAGCCGTCGATCTCCGTGCCAGGAATCCCGCGCTGGCGATCCCACCCTTTGCGTTGATCTGCTGCACCGCTTCGTGCAACAGCCGCTCACTACGGGCGACCAGCGCGACTCGGATGCCCTGCTCGGCCAGTGTGAACGCGACGCGCTGCCCCAACCCCCGGCTGGCCCCGGTCACGACGGCGATTTTGCCTTGCAAACTCATTCCGCGCCCGCCTTAGGCTTTTTCGCCTGCTTTAGTTTCGAGGTGGAAAACTTCGTTTACCGGGCTGGAGTCGACGATACCCTGATCGTTGAAGTGCATGAGCGGATTCATGATCTCGCCCCATTTATCGTGAATCGCTGAACTCCATAACTTGTCCCAGGCTTTTTCATCATAAATTTCCGAGTAGAGGAACAGTACCGGATCGGCTTCGAAAATCGTGATCTGCGCGATACCGCTTTTTTCGATCTCGGCAACCAGTTCCGGCCAGATGTTGTCGTGGTGATGCTTGTATTCACCCAGCGAATTCGGCTTCAACCGCATCGTGAACGCTCGTCGAATGTGCGGCATAAGTTTTCTCCTTTAGATAATTTTTTAGACGATCTCGATCTTGATGGGCTTTCGGCAAACAGATCCCACACGTTATGTCCGGACTCCCCCTCGCTGAATCCGAAGAGAGGGGTCGGGGGTGAGGTCAATGGCCGTGCACTGCTATCAGGCTGCCGAATCGCTTGCCAGTTCGCCCGTGTTAATCATGTGCAGCAGGCCGTTTTCGGTGACGTTTGTTCCCGCCAACTCTCCGGCAAAACGCCCCCGGTAGAGGACGACGATCCGGTCACATAATCCAACCAGTTCGGGCAGTTCCGTTGAGCTAAACAGCACGATTCGACCTTCGGCGGAAAGCTGCCGCATGAGCAAATAGATTTCACGTTTCGCGCCCACATCGACGCCGCGTGTCGGATCGTCCAGCAGCACCACCGCCGGGGCGACTTCGAGCCATTTGCCCACCACCACCTTCTGTTGATTGCCGCCCGAAAGTTCGTTGGCGTGGCTCTCCGGGGAGCGCGTTTTGATTCGCAGGCTGTCGATCTGGCGTTCGGCACGTCGCAGCAGATCGCGTTTATCCAGCCAGGGCGTCAGCCGATCCAATGCGCCGATAGACACATGGGCAATGTTATCGATCAGACTCTTGTCGAGCATTAAACCCTGCTTGCGACGATCCGCCGGGACAAGGCAAATGCCCCGTCGTGCGGCCAGTGTTGGACTGGCGGGCAGGCCATGACCATCCGGGTAAAGCACCTGTCCGGAGTCGGCTTTTTGCAGCCCGAACAGCACACTCAACACCGTCGAAACGCCGGAACCTTCCAACCCGGCCAAACCCACGATCTCGCCCGCGCCAGCTTCAAAACTGAGCGCCTGCAATGATCCTTTCACGCTCAGATCACGCACTTCCAAACGCTGTGTTTTCGACGTGTTTTTGCTCATAAGGGGCGCTGGAAACAAATCCCGTTGCGCCGTCCCGATCATACCTTCAATCACTTGCGGGATCGTTAGCTGGCTGCGATCCTGGGTGAATACGGCCCGTCCATTGCGCGTTACCGTGACTCGATCCGCGACGGCAAACACTTCTTCAAGCCGATGCGACACGTACAAGATCGTGATGCCGCGCACCCGAAGTTCGTTCAGCACAATGAACAAACGCGATGTTTCCCGCTCGTTCAGCGCCGAATTCGGCTCATCCAGAATCAGCACGCGCGGTGCTTCGAGCAGCACTCGACACAACTCGACAAGCTGCTGTTCACCAATTGACAAACGGCTCACGGGCTGCATTACATCGACCTGCAAGCCCAATTGATCGAGCATCGCCGCGCTTCGTTCCTGCATGATACGCTGCGAAACGAAGCCGTTGCGCGTCGGCTCCCGGTTGACAAACAAATTTGCCAGCACGGATCGCTGTGGAAACAAGCTCAGTTCCTGGTAAACGATCCCGATCCCGTGATCTCTGGCGGCCTGGGGCGTGCCAATACGGATCGATTCACCGTCCAGCAAAATGGTGCCGCTATCAGGCCGGACGACTCCGGCAAGGATTTTCATCAGCGTTGATTTGCCCGCCCCATTTTCGCCGACGATGGCATGGATCGTCCCCGGCTGCACTTGCAGCGACATACCATCCAGCGCCACGACACCGCCGTAATGCTTCACCAGATCGTTGACGATGATTATGGACGGGCTATCGGGGGAGAAGTGCCCCTCCCCCGAAATCGTTGGCGCGATAATGCTATTTGCCCTCGTTCGCAATCGGCTCGACGCTGCACGCCCAACCCATGTTCATGCACTTGACGAACGGCGCATAGTATTTGGCGGTTGCTGCCGGGTCTGCCGAGAGCTTCAACAATTCGTCAAAGCTGAGCGGTGGCAGTGTGTTACCCATGTTTACCGAGTCCGCCGTTACGACCTGCGTCCCTGCATTGTAGAAGGATGCATCCAGCGGAATCTTGTTTTTCAAGCTGTCCACTAGCATCCGCACCGGGACATAGCCCTGCACGAACGGGCTTTGACCGAGCGTTACATAGGCATAACCGCCCTTGATGGCCTTCAGGTTATCTTCGGTCAGGTCATAGCCGCCCATGATAATCTTGGTGCCTTTGTCTTTGTTCAGCTTGCCCAGGCTGGCAATGTCCGGCGCGCACAGTCCGATCATGGCGGCAACGTCTGTGTTGGCGGCGTACTGCTGCTCCCAGTGTGAATAGTTCTCAACCGCGTCGACTTTCACATCGAACGGGCCAAGCACTTTGAGGCCGGGCGCTTTTGCCAGTGATTCCTGAACACCCTTCGCGCGATTTTCGAGCGCCGGGAAGCCAGGGAAGCAGTTCCCGATGATGACCTTGCCCGTTGCCTTCTCGCCGCCGAGCTTATCCACGATCATTTTACCCAGGATACGCCCGCTTTCCGTCGATTTTTCACCGACATAGGGCGCTTTCACTTTGGTGCTGATCAGGTTGAACTGCACGACGGGGATACCGCTCTTGATGATATCGTTCAGGCCATTCGCCATCGACTCACCCGGCACGGACGCGGCCACACCCTGAGCGCCCGCCGCTACAATATCCTGAACCGCTTTAAGCTGCGCGTCCGGGTCGCCACCTTCTGGGCCACCCACAACCAGATCGACGTTCAGGTCTTTGGCAGCGGCCTGTGCACCTTCAACAATCTGCTGAATGAATGGGTTGCCCTTAACGTGTACCACAAAGCCGAGCTTCATCTTGGCCTGGCTGTGTGCCGTCGCCTGTGGGCCTGCCATGCCCACGACGAGCATCAACGTAATAAGTAGGGCGAATTTGCGAGTAAATGAACGCATTGTTGAAACCTCCCAAAATATCTAAAAAAAGGAATCATTCAGCCGTGCATCGTGACGAACGACGTTGAATCAACAACTTTTGACGCACCGAAGCTGAACATTGTATATAGTAGGATGAACTATATGTCTTGTCAACATGTGGGTGAGGAAGGGTGCGCGCAAAGGTTGTCAGGTAGCTTGTTAGAAAATTGATCCATTGCGTGGCGATACTTGCAACGATTATCATGTTTAATCTGTCCAACTTGAGTGTGATCGCACGACTGTTCACCGTTACTTCAACGACTTAACGCTTCGTGCTGTATATGTTTTGATCGAACATGGGCGTTATCACCACGATCCAATGGAATACATTAGCAATATTCAACTCAGTTCGGCGGAGGCACTAACCATTTACTTAGCCTTGCGTCGGTTCATCCGTCAACCCTCTAAACCCCCGGCTTTTTTACCGAGGCAATTAGACAAGTCGGCG
>JBBSEU010000274.1:0-7756 GCA_038239365.1 Aggregatilineales bacterium | reverse complement strand
CTGACTTTTCAAATATCGACCAACGATGCCGATATGGTTAAAGTCCCGCGAGTGCTTCTTGACCGCTTCAATGATCTGTTGTGTTATGCTACCTGATGTTCAAAGTCCAGCTTAGGGATGAGCCATAACAAACCTTGCTCCGTTTCGTTAATTTTGCACTGTTGTTTATAAGGGAGTGATTGTCCACAATCCGCTTTTCTCGTAAAATAAAAGTATGAAGTTTTTATACGTAGAAGATACGCCTGAACAAGTCCCCTTGGTGCAAACGACTCTTGAGCGTGCCGGGCATGTCGTTTTCATCGCCGATAATGCTGTCGATGGCTTACGACTGGCACGTGACAATTGGCCGGACGTTATTCTGATAGATATTCGGCTCAAGGAAAATGAACTGGACGGGTTAGCTCTGGCGGTGCAAATTCGTGCTGACCTCGGCCTGAGAAATACGCTGATGCTGGCACTTACGGCGGGGACTATCAGCGAGGACGGACATCTGCTGGCGGCAGGTTGTGATGGTGTCCTGGGAAAACCTGTCGAACCGGGCGATTTGCTGAAACGCCTTCAACCCTACCTGAATGGGCGACGAGATGGCGAACGGCTCCCATCAGATAAAGTGCTGCTTTTTATGCGCCAAAATAGTCTACGTTTCGTCGACCAGCTTAGTGAGCGGATTGAACTGCTCAAAAAGCGATTGGCTGACCTGCACGCCATTCAGGAAGAATTAATCCGACACGAACGACTGGCCGCCACAGGACGCCTGGCACTCACGATGGCACACGAAATAAGCAACCCACTTCATGCCATTGGCGGGGCATTGGAACTGCTCAGAAGTCCAACAACACCAGAGGCCGAGCGGCAGCAATACTTCGATATTGCTTTAGAGCAAGTGGCGCGCGTAACAACTTCGATGGATAAGATTTTGAATATCTACACGCCCGAAGCAGAGCAACCTGCCTCTGTTGATCTGAATGCACTGATCAATGATGCAGTAATGCTGATCAGCAGGGCAGCGCACGACTCAAACGTTGTTATTAAACTACCGCAATTCGCTGAGGCTGTTGTTGTGCAGGCAGCTTATGCGTCAATTCATCAGCTTATATTGAATTTATTGCTTAATGCCCTGGACGCAATGCCCGATGGCGGCACGCTGAGCATCGAATTGGAAAATGTCGGCATGGATATTCTCATCTCCATTTCTGATACCGGTACCGGACTTTTGCCGGATGCTCATCTGTTTGAAGCATTTTATACCACTAAGCCACGCGGACATGGGCTTGGCTTATATGTTTGCTGGCTGATCGCCCAGGCCAATCATGCCGCAATTAACGGCTTCAATAATATCTCCGGCGGCGCAACCTTCACGCTTCAACTACAAAAGGCATGGCCGCAATGAGTCCCTCTCAACTGCTGCTGGTTGACGATGAGCCAGGTATTTTACAAGTCACCAAGGGGTTGCTCAGTGAAGGTGGCTATCAGGTCTTTACCGCACAAAATGCAATTCAGGCAATGGAGCTGCTTGAACAGCAAACTTTTGACGCTATCCTGATCGATCTTAAAATGCCGGGGCCTTCTGGTTTGGTGCTGGCCGAACGCACCCGTGAACTCCAAAATGATTGCGCGATCATTATGTTCAGTGCCAGCCCGACTCGTGAAAATATTATTGAAGCGTTGCGTGCCAGTGTGGACGATTTTCTGATCAAGCCGCTCAGTGGGGAACCCCTTCGTCAGGCGGTGGGGCGTGCTATCCTCAAACGTCGACGCTCTTTTCAAAAAACGCCTCAGGTGCCGCTCAAATTATCTGAACTTACAGTAGGCGGTTTGAAGATCGACACAGAGACACATCGCGTCCTGTGGCACGGCTACCCTCTGAATCTGACTCCTACCGAATATTGCCTGCTGATGACTCTGGCTCAGAACATTGGTCAAAGCGTTTCGGCCAGCCTGCTGGTGCGGCGCTGCCGGGGCTACGCTGCGCCCGAAAGTGAAGCACGTACACTGCTCAAGCCACACATCGCCAACCTACGCCAAAAACTGGAACACGGTGGAGAGTTCCAGCGGGTGCTGGTTAATCATCGTGGGGTAGGCTTTGTGCTTTATGCAGACCAAAAAAAAGGTTAAGATTTCTTATCTTTTTAGCTTTATCTTTCCTCAAATAAACTAAGACCACGAAATTCGATCCTCAGCTATACTTTAAGAAAACACTCACGTCAGTTGTTCGTGATATAGTAACCAACAGGAATAATTGTTGGCGTACACCTGAAGGTACACTGAAGTGTGGCGTGAGGTCTGTTGAGCCAATAGGATTATTCCGAATGACAAACTTACACAGACAGGACACCTATCATGCAGAGTCGAGTACAGCCCCCACCTACAACCACTGATCCTTGGACTCTGTCCAGCCCAATTACGCTTATCGCCCCACGCAATAATCAACGCAATCAGCTTATTGCGCCCTTTTTGAGCGACTCACGAAATGCTTATTATGCCCTTCAGGATACTGATCAGAATTATAACGATTTAACAGCGAACATTTTGAATGTGCTGCGGGAACAAGGTGCCGCTATTCCCGTTGGTCGCGCGACAGTTGATGATGAGAAAGCCGGACAGGTGTTAGGTGCGGCGCTGGCTCAAGCCGGAATTGAAGTTCTGGTACTCGATGAAGCAGATCGCCTGAGTGCCGATCCGTCAGAATGGGTACGCGGGTTGGTACAAACATTGCCATCTTCCGCGCATGTGGTCATCAGTGCCCGCCAGCTTGACGCCACTCAGTGGAATCCGCTGATCGAATCGGGTGCAGCAGAAGTTATCGGGGATATTAACCCGACAGGCAGCCCAACCTTCGATGGGCAATCGGGACGCCTGGAAGTGTATGCATTGGGGATCGGTGAGGTCTGGTATGAAGGCCGCGTCGTCACACGCTGGGACGGCCCGCTCACGCGCCGCTTGTTCTATTTTCTACTGGATCGCGGCCCCGTCAGCCGCATGACGATTTTCGAGACGTTCTGGCCGTCACTGCCGATTCGGGAAGCGACCAACGTCTTTCATGTCACCAAGCGCAAGATGAATGAAACCATTGGTGATGATGTCACCGACTACTCGGATCGGCATTACGGCGTTAGCGATAAAGTTCACCTGGTTTATGATGTGGCCGCCTTTGAAGCGGCCACCCACGAAGCCGATATTGCCATTACCGATGATGCCAGCATGAAAGCCTGGGAACGCGCCATTCGCGTCTATCGTCACCCGTTTCTGATGCAGGAAACGACACCCTGGACGATGACGCGCCGCAACGAATTGCGTGATCAGTATGCCCAGGCACTTATCGGTACGGCGCGTACCCACCAGCGGCAGGGCGATATAGACATGGCACTTGCCCACTATTTACGTGCGCTGCGCGAAGTACCACTGCGCGAAGACCTGCACAATCAAGTGATGAAGTTATACGTTGAACGTGGTAATAATCCAGCCGCTGTTGCACAGTATGAACGGATGCGTCAGTGCCTTGCCGATGCACTTGGCATTGCGCCCGCCCGCGAAAGCACACAGCTTTATAACAAATTGACACGCTAGCACATCCTGTCAGGCGATGACCACATACGGTAGTTATCGCCTTTCTGCTCGTGATAAATCGCCAGACGTGCCTACACGCGGTAGTAACCCAACTTCATCGCCATCACTGCGGCTTGTGTGCGATCCGATACGCCAAGTTTGGCGAAGATTTCACTTACATAATTTCGGACTGTGCCAGACGCCAGATGCAGGGTTTGACCAATTTCGGGATTGCTAAAGCCCTGAACAAGTAACTGCAATATCTCGATCTCACGTCCGGTTAATGGCATTGAAAGTTCAGTCGTCTCCGGTGCCTCCTGCGTTTCGGACGCTGACTTCGCGGCTACATGCGCCAATACGCGGCCAGCCACGTCCGGGTCAATATGCGTTTTGCCTTTAACCGTATCTTCTATGGCGCGCACAAGGTCTTCACGACGCGTATCCTTTAGCAGGTAGCCCGACGCGCCCGCCCGGATCGCATCAAACAGCCATTCATCCGTTGCGTAAGTTGTCAGCACCAGCACCGCCACGTCAGGAAACTTGTCACGAATCTGACGAATCGCCTGAACACCGTTCATGGTTGGCATGTTCAAGTCCATCAGTACCAGATCGGGCTGGTATTTATCGACCATCTCCACCGCTTCCTGTCCGTGACTGGCTAAGCCCACAACATTGATATGTGAGATGGTACTTAGAATAGCCTCCAAGCCTTCCCGAACAACGGCCTGATCATCACAAATGATTATTGAGAGTCGCTTCTGCATAGGCTTCCAATCTCAAACACAACGATAGCTGGGTTCCACAGTTTGGTTCGCTAACGAGGTTAAACGTACTGCCAAGAACCGCTGCACGTTCCCGCATCCCAGGGATACCCCAATGGTTGGCCGAACCTCGGAGAGTTTCCGGCGTAAAACCGATCCCATCATCGGCGATGAATAGTTCCAACGCTGTAGAAGTATAGAGCAGTGTAACGGTCACATGGCGTGCCCGCGCATGACGTACAACATTTTCTAAAGCTTCCTGGGCAATTCGATAAACACCCTGTTCAACATGCGAAGGTAAATTCACCGCCAACTCTGGCACATCCAGATCAAGCGTCAGATCGGCGCGCTGGGCGGCTGATTCGGCAATATCGCGCAGGGCCAGTGCCAGACCAAATTGTTCTAAAGGCGTCGCCCGAAGCGATTGCAAAGAGCGTCGCGCTTCGGTCAGTCCACTGCGCGTCGATTCATCGGCACGTCCCAGCATCTTACGTGCAGCAGCGGCATCCACATCCCACAAGGCGCTGACCGCTTCCAACTGAACACTGATCGCGCTCAGCGAATGTGCCAGTGTATCATGCAGTTCACGCGCCAAACGATTACGCTCACGGCTGATCGATAGCTGCTCGACACTGGCCGCATAACGTGCCAGTTTTGTATTTGCCTCCACCTGTTGTTGGTGAGCATCAATCAAGGCTTGCTGCTGTCGCAGTTCTCGTTTTCGGAGCGATGACACTACATAACTGGCTAACAAAAAGATGATGGCACGCCCGGCCAGCGTGGGCAGCACTGACGCGCCAGGCGGTTCAACCTGATGCGTGACCAGGATCGTTAACACCCAGTCAACCAGTGAGATCAAACCAATGTAGCCTACTGCGTAAGCAAATCGGTATTGCCAGGCGAGGAGTAAAACCAATAAAATAAAATCCTGACGAACTGAAAAAGAGCGCCAAATATCAAAAGAGGTGGCTCCCGGTCCAAACGCAATGACGAGCAGCCAGAGTTTTTCGAGAAAAAAAGGTACGGAGCAGAACAGGACAACTGTTGGAATAAAGGAAGTCCCTAAACGATGCTGTATCACTGGATAAGTGAGTAGCAGCACGAATAAATCAATTCCGGCCAAGATACTCAATTGTGAAACAGACAACCCATACATCTGGCCTGTTGTCAGGATACAATACAGCGGCGCAATCAGCCAACTGGCTATCCAATAAATAACCAGAATCCGGGCGATCCGTGTAAGGCTTAAATTGGTATTCATAGACACGCCTTCGTGTGTATCGTACAAACAATCATACTACTTTTATTTGCGTCAAAAGAAGTGACACTGTAATGTGACAGTTGTCACGTAAATTGCTACAGTCTGCCTGATCGCTTTTGGCCGTGTTTGCACAACCTATGACACTATTCCTGACAGGTGACACTAACTGCTTAACAGCTATCCCCTAAAATTGAGTTCGTTCTAAAGCATCAGTGGAGAGAAAATTCATGAAACGTCAGCGTTTTCAAGTTGTTGGTTCAGCAGCATTAATCGTCGTAGCAGTTGCCAGCTTTAACCTGATGGGCACGCCTTCGCAGGTATCCGCGCAAGCCGCATTGTACAAATCGTGTGCGGAGTATAAGCTAACAGCGCCACTCGCGGCAGCAGCCAATGCTACCCAGGCGGCCACCGCTGCTGTTACGATGGCCGCTACCCAGGCCAGCACCCCAAGTGCAGTTGCCACGACGAGTGCGGATAGCATCGTGTTTTTGAGCATTGTTGGTACGGATTCCGAGGCGTGCTACCTGGCATCCGAGACTTTCCTGCAAGGCAATCCGATGAATCTACCTGCCGGGTTTAACGGCGCAGTTGGCGTCACCAAGACCATCAAGGGTGATATTGCGCTTGACCGCGCCAACGTTGCCAACAGTCAGATCGGCGACATCACGATCAACATCAGCGAATTCAAATCCGATAATGATCGCCGGGATGGTTTTATTCGACAGCGTTTCCTGGAGTCGAATAAGTACCCCTATGCGACCTTGACCAATGTCAGCGCACTTGGGTTACCTTCTGGCGCGTATCAGGACGGTAGCCTGCTGAAGTTCCAGATCAAAGGCACCTTGACCGTTCACGATACAAAACGGGAGACGGTCTTCGATGCGACAGGCTCATTCACAGGTGGAACGCTTGTCATCACCGCAATAACTGACCTGAAGATGAGCGAGTTGGGGGTTACACCGCCCGATCTCGGTGGAATTTTGAAGGTTGATGATGCGTTGCGACTCGTGATCAATATCGTTGCACGCGAAGCAAAGGCCGCCGCAACACCAGCCAAATAACCCGAACTTCCGCCCACGTCCGATTAGCATGATCAGACGTGGGCGGAATAGTGATGACCAGTATTTTAGTGGCGATTGGGGTTAAACATGAGAAGACGCAGATTGCTCATTGCGGCAGTGGTAATCGCTGCGGTTGTCCTACTGGGTGTGTTTGTAATCATACCGTTCATTCAGGATACTTTTACACCCCCTATTGTCGGCCTGCCAACGGCCACTTCAGGCGGCACTTCCTTACAGGCGCGCTACACGCAAACGGCACTTGCCAAACAACCGGCGGCAACAGGTTCAGAAACACCGACGCCTGCCGCCAAAAAAGCGCCTTAATGTCTATACAGAAAACACCGGGTTTATCATTTTCACGAAAATGGCCCGGTCATCCTGCTACGACTGATGTTGCACCGCATCCACGACTTCACGCATTTTAGCGCGAATGCGTTCCTGATCGGCAGAACTATAGGTGTCGATGGCTGGCGGCACATCGCGGTTTCGCTTGTTTTTCATCACGCGCGCTCGGTCAGGATCAGGTTCATTAGCATAATCAACTCGTTTATCCCAACGCCCGCGTTGAAACGCTTCGTTATAGGGTATTCCTAAGTCGAAATCAGTAACAACATCGCTTCCAAGCAGTACAATGTTGATAAGCGGAAACGGATCATCCACATTAAAGCCCTTAACCAGCGTTTCGGGCACGGGTTGTTGGGGATCACTGACTGCAACGTAGTATGGAAACGAGTCCTTCTGTCGAGGGTAAACCGGAATTTCGTCAAAGGGTGAGGGCGTTTCATGCAGCAAGTCGATTCATACAAAATGGTGCCGCTGCGAATAGCATCCGTGCGACCCTTCAAGTACGATCTTAACCCTTTACCATATTTGTTACTTGGCGAAAGTAGCTCGATACGTGTCACGGCCTGTCCAAATTCGAGATGCTCAACGTCTTTATAAATGACGACAGCGTCAATTTCCACGTCGAAATCGTATTCCCGAAGCAGTGCTATCGCATCAAAAGGAGATAAAGGAAAATAGTTGAATGAGGAGCAAAAATGAACATCATTCAACCTTTTCAAAGTCTGGAAGCGTGTTTCGGAGATATGCCGGATCCACGAGCAGTGGGACGGTGTGACCACGTT
>JBBSEU010000273.1:0-7819 GCA_038239365.1 Aggregatilineales bacterium | reverse complement strand
CTACGAACTGCCATTCCTCTTCACTCACGTCGCTTGGATATGCTTTTCTGTTCATTTGCCCAGTTTAACGCCCTCCCCTCTAAAGTGCATAACAGCCTCTAGACTCATCGTTTTCTCTCTTCTTGGTCGTTGCGAGATTTCGATGAGCCTATACTTTTTCGGCCCTCTCTCCAAAACTGTCGGTGCGTGAACCAAGTCAGAGAGGGAGCAGGGTGAAAAAATGAGATTAGTCGAACCGCCCATCCTGGCCGGGTGTTGGAACAATGGGCGCAGCCGTCGGCGGCACCAAAACGCTGGCGCGCGGTGCGGTGCTGCCTGTTTTCCAGTGCCCGGCCAATGGTATGTCGCCTGGGTTGCCAAACACGATGACGGCATCGGGCTGGCTGGTTGAGCCGGAAGTTGTCGGGGGATTGTTCTTAAGCAGGAACACGCCCGATTGAGGATTGAATATCCCGATTCCATCTTTACCCTGCCCAATCCAATCGCCCTTGAGCGCAATACCGTTCGGCGGCCCGAAGAAGGTATCACTATCTGAGAACTGCACGCACTGGACATCGGGGCCAGGCAGAATGCCGTTGCAGGATTGATTAGTCAGATAGAACCGCGCGTTAGTCGGATCATAAACACCCGCCGTATCAAGCGAGCCGCCATTCCAACGCCCTGCGAAACCCGCCCAACCTGGATTACCGAGGACGATTACATAGTCACTGAAAATATTCGAGTTCTGGGCAGGCCATGTACTCGCCAGATAGATCAAGCCGTTTGAAGAACGATAGACCCCCACACCATCATGTGGACGCCCAACATTATCGGCTGGCGTGCCGGACACCCACTTGCCAGAAATCGGAATATCATTCGGGTTGCCGAATACAAAGATGCGCGTTGCTGCCGCACCTTGAACGTTGCTATCGTACAGGAAGAATACGCCCAATTTGCGGTTGTAAATACCGACAGTATCAAACCCATCGCCGTCCCAATCGCCCACAACCGGATGACTATTTGCATCACCGACTTTAACGGTCGTGTCGGCTGCGCCACCTGAATTACTGTTTTTCAAGAAGAAGGTGTTGGTTGATGGATGATAGACACCAATGGTATCGATAGGACTGCTGCCCTGGAAATTGGCTGTATAGGTCGTATCACTGCTTGGTGTCGTAATGTCGTGACCGGATGCGCCACCATCTGACCAATTTGTGAACGTCCAGAGTTTGCCATTCGCAGTTTGTGGCGAAACAACATTCAGGTTGCGAAGAATACCGGTCACACCCTGAAAAGTGTAAGGCGCAGTTTGTGGCTGTCCATCCAGGTTCACTTGCAAGCCCGCCGGGTTGGTTTGAAGGGTCAGGTTAACCTTGTGCGGATTAACATCCACAAAAGTTGTATTGGACAGACCCGCCGAGTTTGTCACGGTCAGATGAATCCGATACCAAACGTTTGCGGATGTTTCCCCTGTCGTGGGGATCGTAAATGTGCCAGTCTTGACACCATTGATGGGACCGAGGAACGGATGGGTATGGGTGTCGTGATGGAAAACAATCGTCCACGAAAAGTTAGCCGCAGGCAGCGTGCCTTCTACTGCATCTGTCGCCGTCCCAGCATAAGTGAAGCCCTGGCCGCCATTATAGAGCGTGCCATTTATCGGCTGCGTGATCGTGACAACAGGTGGTTGGCGATTAATGACTGTGAGCGTGGCGGCACTGCTCGTCGCTGGCGGGTTGAAGCTGTTGGTCACAATGCAGCGATAAAGCGCACCATTATCAGACAAAGTGGTCGCGGGTGTCGTGTATGTAGCCGCCGTCGCGCCGGGAATGTTCACGCTGTTACGCTGCCATTGATAGCTGAGCAGCGGTGTTCCATTGGCGCTAACGCTGAAAGTCGCCGTCTGACCCACGCCAACGGTTTGATCAGTCGGCGGCTGCACAATAACCGGTGGCATTTGACCTGCCGGATAGGTAATCTTTCCGACTGTGCCCGTACCGCGCTGTAAGTAGTACAGACTGCCATCCGAACCGACTTTCAGATCGACTGGCGAATCGATACCTGTGGCAAATTGGGTGACGATTGACGGGCTTGCTGGATCAAGATAGTAAATCCAGCCGGAGCAAAAGTCCGCAAAAAAATATTTGCCAACATAGCTGGCCGGGAACTGCACGGTTGTTGGGTTATAAAACGTGCCGCCTGTGATGGCACAGCCCGTTGGTGAGCCAGTTGAGTGGTTGTAGTTATACAGCGGATCGCGGAAACTGGGATTAGTCGGTGAACAGAAGCCTTCGCAAGTCGGCCAGCCATAATTCGATCCGGCGATCCCGTCGTTGATTTCTTCCCAGGTACTTTGACCCACATCGTTGATGAACATGCGGCCTGTGCCGGGCTGAAAATCGAAGGTAAACGGGTTGCGATGTCCATAAGTCCAGATAGCGCGATTCTTGCCAGTCGCGGTACCGTAAAAGGGATTATCCGTCGGGATCGTGCCATCGCTGTTCAGGCGCAGCATTTTGCCCAGTAAATTGCCGAGTGTTTGAGCGTTCGCTGAGTTCGCGTTTTCGCCGACAGCAATATAGACTTTGCCATCGGGACCAAAATGAATCGAGCCGCCGTTGTGATTGGTGGCGCTGCTCAAGTTGTCCAGATCGAGCAATGGAACTTCGCTGCCTGCAAATGCCACATCGCCATTAGCCGTGAAGCGGCTGAGGCGGTTGTGGATCGGTGCGGTATTGATGGTGTAGTACACATAAACGAAGTTATTGCTGGCAAAGTTTGGATCGAAGGCGATACCCAGCAAACCGCGTTCACCGGAACTGTTGACGGTGAGACTCAGGAATGGCGTGGCAAGCAGTGCCCCATTCTTGATGACGCGGAGCGTCCCGGTTTGCTCGGAGACGAACATACGGCCATCGGGTGCAAAAGCCATCGTCGTTGGGGCATTTAGCCCGGTGACGTAGTTTGCATCATTAAAACCAGTCAGCACAGCGGCGGCACGCACCACGAACATGGGCGACACCAGCAGCGGAAGCAGCAGTGCCAATAAGCCGCATATCGCCAGCCATTTTCCGGGAAACCAATGATGACGCATAAGCTCCTCAACAATTGTCGAAATTTATAGATTTCCTGAAAAGAGTATAGAACGATTCTTATAGAACAGCGAAGGTACTTTGGTCGTGAAGTTGGTTACGCTTCCGTTAGGAAAACATCTGCAAACTTTTTATCAGATCGATTCGATTGAGTCGGAATAATAACGTAGAGCCTGTTTCTTTTGTGCTATACTTCACAGACGACCAGCTTATCCACAACAGGAAAATTTGCTGATGAAACGATTATTTGCCGTAATCACCCGGCTATCGCTGCGTTTTCGATGGATTACGATTCTCATCGTCGTAGTCTTTCTAGGGTTGGGAGTGCTGGCCGCTTCCAAAATGAACCAGGAACTGCTGCCACCTATCGAACTGCCACAAACCTATATCTTCGCGCTCCAACCCGGTGCCAGCAGCGAAGACCTGCGCGACCTGGTGACGATCCCGCTTGAAAAAGGCATCGTTGGCATTAAAGGTGTTGTGCCCGAAGGGTTGCAATCAACCACCACTTCACCCGTTGCCTTCCTGAGTGTCGTCAACGAATCGGGCGTTGATCGCACTGCGCTCAATAAACAAATTCAGACAGTGATCGATAATGTGGTTGCGGCTGGCGTGCCGCGCGGCCTCAAGACCACTGCCGATCTGACGCCGGACATCATCAAAAAAGTGCTGACGATTGCGCCGTCGATGTTCAAGCACTTCGAGAGTCGTCATCTGGTGGCCTTGCAACCCGAAGTATTGGACGCAGCCTTTAGCCTGAACCCGGACTTCGTCAAGAGCCTCGATCCGCTGACGCGCGATCAGATTGCTGCCGAACGGGTATCCATCGCGCTCAGTGGCACGACACCGGAACGCAAACCAGTAGAACTGCCCGGCGCGTGGATCATCACCGATGACAAGCTGCCCCAAATCAGAACGTTCAGCCTGAGCAGCTTGCCTGTCATCACGGCCAGTATTTCGTCGGATAAGCTGACGCCGGAAGAACTGCGCGCACTGGTCGATACCGAGATCGTCAAGGGATTGCCCCAACAAGTGCCGGACGTTGCCAATGTGAGCGTTCCCGGAGGTCAGCAAATCCCGGCGGAAGTTTTAGCCGCCGCACAAGCTGCCGTTGAACGCGCCAACAAAAGCGCGTCACAACCGGATACGCAGCCCGCCGCACAGGCAACGGCAGCCGCAACCACAGCGGCCACTGCCCAGCCAACGGCGCAGGCTACCGCCGCTGCAACCACCGCCACAACGACAGGCGGCACAACAGGTAGCGGATCAAACACGCCGCAAAAGACGCCCGCGCCCGCCAATCAAGCGCCCACAGTTAATGCTGATGGTGTGCCGCTTGTGCCGGGTTCGTGGCGTTCGTTCGTGATTGTGCCGATCCTCAATGGTTTGCTGCACACGCCGATCAACAATGCAGATGATCTGCTGAATACCAAAGATGCGTCCGGCAGTAAGCAAACCGCCGCGCAAGCCCTGAATGCCGTTTCCGAAAAGAATGGCAATCTGGTACGTGATTTGCCGCCCGCCGTACTGACCTATCTCAAGGACAAAGAGGGCGACTTCGCGGCAAAACTTTCGCCCAAGACACAAGCCGCTCTATCCGCCGATGCGTTGGCCGCTGTAACTGGTGAGAAGCCCGCGCCCGCGTTGGGCAGCGCCTGGACACAGTTGGCGAGTCAGCCCAGTTTCAAGGCGGCGCAGCTTGCCTCTGTGAAAGATTTGCTGTATTTGCCGGGTGGCGCGGCGGCTACACTCAATTCCATCGTTGTCAAGACGCCCGCTTCGCTGCAAAATTTTGCAATCAGTGTGCTGAGCAGTCTCTCACCGGATGCGATTGCGTACCTGATCGGCAACGAAAAGGATTTCCTCAGCAAACTCGATCCACAAGTGCTGCATTACCTCTCCGCTGAGACGCTCAAATCGCTGCCCGCCGATTTCATCAGTGGTTTGAAAGATGATAAGCTGAAAGCCGATTTGCAGGCGATCATCGCTGATCCAAGCAAGGCGGCGGCAGCGTCAATCCAGGATACGAGCGTCGCGGCTGTCGTTGATGACCCGAATGCGCCGCTTTTGCCCGAAACGTGGACTACTCAATTGAAATCGTTCGGCATCACCAAGACCGATGATCTGCTGCGTCACCCGTTCGGCTTGCCAAGCGCGGGAGCATTTATGAACGTGTTGGGCGCGCGCGGCGGTACGTCGTTCATGGCACCACTGAGTGCCGATGTGCTGCTGTATCTGCAATCGAAGGAAAAGACATTCTTCGCCACACTTGAACCGGCGACGCTTGGCTTGTTCTCCAAAGAGATACTTGCCAAACTGCCGCCCGAAGTCTCGGCGCGCGCTGAAACGGGTGCCGCTTTCACGCCGACGACAACGGTCACACGCACAAACAGCGCCGAAAGTCTGAGCGTCTCCGTCGTCAAGAATGACGGCGCGAACACCGTAGCGGTTGCGGATGCGATCCAGGAAGTATTCACGAAGATCACCGCAAAGCATCCTGACGTTCATATCTCAACGACGTTTGAGCAGGCCAGCTTCATCAAGGAATCGATCAGCGGCGTTGCGCGTGAAGGCGGACTCGGCGCGGTGATGGCGGTGCTGGTGATCCTGCTGTTCCTGAACTTCAGTTTCCGCAGTACGCTGGTTACAGCGGTCAGCATTCCAACGTCGGTAGGTATCGCATTCGTGCTGCTGTATCTACTTCCACGCACGGTTCACCCCTTGCTGGTTGACCTGGGCGCACGCGGCATTTTGCCCGAAACGCTGCTTACCGTTCTCGTGCGATTGTTCCCGGCGAACATCACGCTCAACATCATGACGCTGTCAGGCTTGACTGTCGCTATTGGGCGCGTTGTCGACGACTCGATTGTGGTGCTGGAAAACATCTACCGTCAAATTCAGACGGGTATGAACCCGCGTGATGCCGTGCTGAAAGGGACGCGTGACGTCAGTCTTGCCATTTTCGCGGCAACTTTAACGACTGTGGTGGTGTTCCTGCCCATCGGCTTGACGGGCGGCGTTATCGGAGAATTCTTCCTGCCGTTTGGCCTGGCTGTAACGTATTCGTTGATCGCGTCGTTCATCGTGGCGATCACGATTGTGCCGCTGCTGGCCTACATCTTCATCCGCCAGAAGGATGTGCCCGAAGAAAAAGAAGGCCGTCTCGAAAAGGTTTATCACGGCGCGATTATCTGGGCACTCGATCATCGCTGGATCGTGCTGGGCTTGGCAATGGTCACGCTCGTAATCGGGTTGGGGTTGTTTGGCACGCGGCCAACAACGTTCCTGCCCGCTTTTGGTGAGCCGCAAGTGAGTGTTGCGGTCAACATGCCGAACGGTACGACACTTGCCCAAACGGATGTGCGCGTTCGTCAGTTGGAAGATTACCTGAAAACGCTGCTCGGCAAAGGCGTTGCCAAATATCAGATTGTAGTTGGCGGTGGCGGTGGGCTGGCGGCGCTGGTCGGTGGCGGTGGTGTGAGCGGTAACGCGGCCACGATCACGATTGCGCCCAATACCAAGAATGCCGATCAACTCACGCAGTTGACGGCTGATATTCGTGCTAAAGCTGAGGTTATCTTCGCGGATCGCAAGAACGTGAAGGTCTCCAAAGCGTCGCTGAGCGAACAGGGTTTCGGCGGCTTCGCGGTGGTGATGAGCGGCCCCGCCGATAAGTTGCAAGCCGTCAACGATAAGGTCATCAAGACGCTCTCAACAGTGCCAGGTCTGGCAAACGTGACCAGCACGCTAAGTCAGGCATCAGCATCGACTTCAACGACTTACCTGCGAATCAATCAAGTGCCCGCTGTGCAGTTCTCGGCTGAACTGGAAACGAGTAACACGCTCGGCGCGACTCGTGATGCAATCAAGGCTGTGCAAGCCTTACCTGATCTGCCAAAGGACGTGACCATTGGCGAAGGCTATCAGAGCCAGCAGCAGACGCAGGGCTTCGCGCAGACCTTCGGATCGCTCGGTCTGGCAATCGTGATTGTGTATATCGTGATGGTGATCACGTTCAGTTCGCTGGTACACCCGTTCACGATCCTGTTCAGCCTGCCGTTGGCGGTTGTTGGTGCGGCGCTCGGTTTGACGATCACGAATCGCGTGCTGGGTATTTCGGCGCTGATCGGCTTGCTGATGCTGGTCGGAATCGTGGTCACGAACGCAATTGTGTTGATTGATCGCGTGCAGCAAAACCGCAAGGAAAAGGGCGAGTCGGCGCATGACGCGCTGGTAGAAGCAGGACAGACTCGCTTGCGCCCGATCCTGATGACGGCGATTGCAACGATGATCGCTTTGCTGCCGCTGGCGATTGGCCTTTCGGAAGGTGCGATCATCGCTTCGGAACTTGGAACGGTGGTGATCGGCGGCTTGTTCAGCAGCACACTGCTGACGCTGCTGGTTGTGCCCGTTGTGTACAGCCTGCTCAACGCCGCGCAACGCATCATCTTGCGCCGCCCCGAAACCACTCCAGCAAAAGCCGCTTCTGGCGACTGACCTCAACCGTTTCATAGCCCGGCAAATTTTTGTCGGGCTGTGCCCAAAAAATCAGTACAGACGAACGGATTGCAAGTAAAAGACTTACACCTACAAAGTATTACAGCCGCTATTAGGGAGCTACAATGCAAGGTGAGGAAAAAGAGTGGAGCAGATGGGCGTAAACGATGGAAGTTGACCTTGAAATGGTGGAGGAATGGGGCGGGGAATTAAGGATACTGGACAATCGGTTAAGGCCGTATTTTAATCGT
>JBBSEU010000272.1:0-7937 GCA_038239365.1 Aggregatilineales bacterium | reverse complement strand
CTGTGCCGTCAATGGATCATCCAGGCCAAGCACCGCTGGAAAACCTACCGACGCCGCGCCATTCAGGTTGTGCCGAACGCCTATCGCAACCGCTTTCCGCAGGACTGGATTATCAAAGGCGCGTGCCAGATCGGTGGGCGTGGCGTCCCAGGGACGCGAATCGCCGGGAAGCTGCACCACCGCCGAATGTGTCCCGGCTAACATCGGATAGAAATCGCGCCAACCTGCAAATCCGACGATCAGCGCCTTGCCATGTTGATCATCACCCTGAGCCATGCCGCGCGGCGCAAGGGCAGGCGTCTGAACAGTGCCCAACGCGGTAGGCAGTTTTAGATTCGTGGTCAGATCGCCATCATACGGCAAGCCGATCTTGTCACCCGTGCGGCGCAGCAGATCGATCCCGCCCCGTAATGCCTCGATCCCGGCCAGCGCATACGGATGATCGGGCGCTTCGTTAGCGATGACCTGCGCGCCTTCAATCACATCACCGGGCGCGTTATCGGCCACGCTGATCCAGCCCGGCGCGATCATCGGTGAGCCGATTCCCTGCGCGATCAATCGAACTTTTGCACCGCGCTCAACAGCCAGCGCCGCCGCCATGAGTCCGGTCAGACCCGCGCCAACGATGATCAAATCATCCATCGCTGGTCAGTCCAAGTGAGCGCCGATAGATTGATTCGTCTAGCAATGCTTGCCGGAGTTGATGCCCCCACAGCAGCGGGCGATTGCCCCGGAAACGCTCGTTCACAAAGTCCCGTAACCCATCAATGGACGACTCGGCGGGCAAAGCACACGTCTCCTGAACGATCCCGGCAGCGCGATAGGCACAAAACCCGGCCTGACACGGCCCCATACCGAGTCGTAGATCGCGCCGCAAATCATCCAGTTTGATCGCCGCGCCCGACTCGTGAATCGCGGCCTCAAGCTGTGGGCGCGTCACGAGTTCGCACTCACAGATCAATCCAGTATGGGTGGCGGCGTGTTCCAGCGAGTCTAACCGTTCGGACAATTGGTGATGGCGGTGCAGCTTTTCGGGTTCAGGCAAGATGGTTGAAGCAGTGATCGACGGCTTATCGACTCCCAACTTTTTACAGATCGAATCGCTGACGCGCTCGGCCATCAGTCGATAGGTGGTCAGTTTGCCGCCCACAATCGACATGAAGCCACCGACGCTATCTATTTTCTCGTGATCAAGCACTTCAAAGGTGCGTTTCAGTTCGCGGCCACTGGCATCATAGCTGCCCGACTCATACAAGGGGCGAACGCCTGCCCATGCCCGCAGTGCCCGCGCCTGCCGGAAACCGGGGATCAGCTTTTCGCCTTCGTCCAGCATTTGCGTGATTTCTTCCTGCGTGATGGTGTAATCATCGGGACGCGGCACCGTGATCGAGGTGGTGCCGATCACGCACACCGTCCCGACAGGCACGAGAATATCCCCATCGCTGGGCGGTTTCAGGCGATTGATGATCGTGTGTACCCAGCGGATATTCATGGCGATCATCACGCCTTTGCTGTGCCGCATCCTGATCGTGACGCCCGCCAGCGCCGCCACTTCGCTTGCCCAGGGACCCGCCGCCGTGACGGTATAGGTGGCATGAACGCGCTTCGATTCGCCCGTCGTCCGATCTTCAAGCAGAGCGCCAATAACCGCGCCATTGACCACTTCCAGCGCCGTCACCTGATGATAATTCAGCGTGAGCGCGCCGCTTTGCCGTGCCGCCGCTACCAGTGAATGCACCAGATCGAACGAATCACAGGCGGCGTCCGGTACATCGAAGGCGCGTACCAGATCAGGTGTGAGGGCGGGCGCACGTTTGCGCGCTTCACTGATCGATAATTCGCGCGCCGGGATGCCTACCGCCGCGCAGCCCCTGATGAACGGCTCAACGTAATCGGGCGGGTCTTCGGGCACGGCCACGAACATCCCGCCTGTATCTTCGATGGCATGAGGCGCGATGCGGCGCAGGATGATATTTTCGTCGATGCACTCTTTGGCCGATTCCTGATCGCGCACGGCGTAGCGGCCACCACTATGCAGCAAGCCATGATAGCGCCCCGATGTGCCCGTACTCCAATCGCTTTGTTCAACCAGCACGACACGCAAGCCGCGCGACGCCAGATCAAACGCCGTGCCCGCCCCGGTTGCGCCGCCGCCGATAACCAATACATCGCAAGTGATAGATGCTGCCACGATTCACCCTTATCCGCTGCTCAGATTATAGCGCCGTCAGCGGGAAGCGTTATGGGTTGCGCCCTGTTCACGGATAAACTGAAGGGCTTCGTCGATGGTCTCAAATTGGGCAACACGCAGCGGCACAAGTTTATGAAATAAGCTGATCCACAACCGCAAGATCGCGTTGCCGCCCACAACCGTGATCCAGCCCGTGTTTGGGTGGCGCAGCATTTTCAGGGCAAGCAGCATAAAGTCACCGACAAACGGCAGGTGGGTAGCAAGGGAATAATCGGAAACGACGTTTAAGGGTTGGTTAGCTGCATCCAACTGGTCAATAAACTCAGTCAGAACGGCGATGAAGTTCTGACTGGTCACATAACCTGAGAACACCGCAATGAAAATTGTGTCGTCATCCTGCCAGGCGAAATTAACAGGCATTCTGCCCCGGCCATCTCATTTTCAAGAGGGTAAACCGTTCCAGAAGTTGTTGGCCGCATCACACACCAGCGCCGGAAGCTGAATCACCATATCGTGTTCGGCCAGGGGGATCATTTGCCAGTGCAGCGACGGTTGAACACGCAATAATTGATCGCGCATTCGATCCAATTGTGCGTGCAAAGGCGAATCGCTGCCCTGCAAGAACAGGATCGGCGCTTTGATCGCACTCAGCGGGCGAATTGCGTCATCAATTGGCGCACGTGTCAGCCACGTCCAGCCGCCCAGTCGTGCATACGGATCGAAGTAGCACTCAAAGACCGTCGCCTTTTTATCACCGGAGACGGTCTTACGACGCTTGCCAAGTAGTTGGCTTGTCCAGGAGCGGGCGATGATCCCACTTTTGACCAGCCCCCAGAAAGCCAGCCGCCCGGCGCGCAGCCAGTTCAGGTTGGAGCGCACCTGATAGACCCACTCATAATTCGTTGACAGGATCGGCGCTTCGATAGCGATCAGTGAGCGCACCCGATCCGGGTACAGCCCGGCGAATGCGAAACCGACATTCCCGCCATAGGAACTGCCCATCACGTGAATGCGATCAATTTCCAGCTTATCGAGCAGATGTACCAGCATGTCGGCCTGTGCCGAGAGCGCCAGATCGCGTGGGGCGCGCGCCCGCGAAGTCCGCCCGACGCCGATCAGATCAACGGCGATGGTGTGCATCCGGTCATGTACCAATGGCGCAAAGCGTAACCAGGATCGATTCGAGAGGAAGGCACTTGGCAGCAGCAGCAGGTTTTCGCCTTCGCCGCCTTCGCGGATGAAGACATCGCGGTTGCCAACGGAGATCAGTCCGCCGTTGCCGATCCGCGTGTGGAATACGGACATGGATTGCGTCAGTCGTTTATCGCTCAAGTGCGCCTCTTAGTCTACTAGCCGCCGAAGTTGAATCCGGCCCATGTTCCCGTCAGGAACAAACGCAGTGCATCGATCCCGCCGATGCCGATAAACGTCAGGGTCAGCCCCGCCAATACGGGCACGATCAGATTACGCCAATTACGGGCGTGATTTTCCAGCTTCAAAACCGAGACGAACAATACCGTGCCGATCATGGTCAGCATGGCAACCACGCCGAAGATGCTCACCAGCCCCAAAATCAACAGGAAAGTTGGCCGTTCGCTCAGGACGAGCAGCACCACGAAGGCCAGCACCGCGCACATCCCGGCCAGTTCGCGCAGGCTGCGAATGCCGCGCGCGTCCTGTGGTTCTGTCCAGACGACACTGTTGAACACCGGAAAAACGATACTGATCACGGCGAAGCCACAGAAAATCCCGGTGACCAGACGCAGCCAGTTATGCGGTTCATAAACGCCTGTGCCGCCCGGAAACAGGTGAATGTAGCTGTTGATGCCATCAAGGCCCATCGCCACCACAAACAACGACAGGATCGTTGTAATGTTTCGCGGGGGCAGTTGGCAAACTTTGCCGCGCCCGCTGGCGAACATCAGGAACAGCCCGGTCACGACACCCAGATAAATCCCGGTACAGCGCGCACAAAGCGGCATCGGCGTTCCGTCGATCAGAAACGAACGGGCGGCGATCTGATGGCAGATCGCGTAACCAATCGCACTGGCCTTGCCCAGAACCCCCGACGGCGTGCCGAGCATCCAGGCGATCAGCACGCCCGCCGCCGCGATCACAACGAACACGGCCACGCCGCGCGGCACTCGCCTTGCCGGAAAGGATGATTGCTCTATCAGGCTTGATTCTTGCACGGGGGCTGCTCCTCTACGAACGTGCGGATTATAGCGCGTGCGCGGCGAGTCACTACCGCAGAATCAAATTTGGCCTATAATGATGCAACATGATTATTTTGATGAACGTGGCGCGCTGAGCGATAAGGATACGAAGGATGCAGCTTCCAAAGAGTCTAAATTCTGCCAAATCTGCGGTTATTCCGGTGGTACTTATCTGTTTGTTGGCGTTCAGTGTGCAGCCGAGCCGAGCCGCTGGCTCCTATGTGGTGCAGCCGGGCGATACCCTGTTTGCTATCGCGGCGCGCTTCAACGTCAGCATCAGCGAACTGGCGACGATCAACCGCATTTATGACGTTCACGCCATTTATGTCGGCCAAATGCTGATCCTGCCCAACCCGCTGCCGGGCAGTGTTTACCCAACCTATCCGGTCTATACGCCGCCTGTCACAGTACCAACCTATCCGGGCGGCACAACCGTTACGACAGTCACAACCTACTTTACCTATACCGTGCGGACGGGTGACATTCTGGCAACGATTGCGGCGCGTTACAACACGACTGAGGCAGCGATCATCGCCGCCAACGCGATCAGTAACCCGAACCTGCTGTATGTCGGGCAGGTCTTGACGATCCCGCGCACGATGACCACTGTTAAACCCGCGCCGCGCCCCCGCCCAATTTATGGGAATATTTACGTGGTGCAGCCGGGCGATACCCTGTACATGATCGGCGCGCGTTTTCACCGCGATATTTACACGATTGCGCGCGTGAACGGCCTGCTCAACCTGAACGCGATCTATGCCGGGATGGCACTCATCATCCCCTGAGTTTTTGCCGAGATATGAAACTCATCTCCATCTGACTCCCCCTCTCTGTAAACGGAGAGGGGGCTGGGGGGTGAGGCTAATTCAGACCGGGTGCGTGTAGTGGCTGATGGTTGTGAGCAGATCGCTGACTTCGTAGGGCTTGGCGATGACCTGAATGACGAACGGCGGTAAAACCTCGTCCAGGTTGTCGGCCTGACCGCTGAGGACAATCACTGGCGAATACGGGCCGGGCAGTTTGGCATAGGCCGCTAAAAATTCGAGGCCGTCCATGACGGGCATACCGATGTCCAGCAGGATCAAGCGAAATTGTGCCTGCGTCACTGCCGCCAGCGCCAGCAGGCCATTGGCCGCGGTCACAACTTTATAGTCTTCAAGTCTCAGGATGATGACGAGGGACTCACGCATCAGATCGTCATCTTCGACGACCAGAATCGGCAGGCTAATATCCAGCGCCAGTGGCACTGCCGCCGCGTTCGCTGCGGTAAGGATTTGCTGGACGATCAGAATGAAGGCATTCAGGTCGAACGGCTTACGCACGATATGAATGTGCTTCCCGGCCAGGTAGCCTTCGATCTCTGAGGAGAGGGCTGTGGCCGTCGTGCAGATCAGCATGGGGATCGCGGCTGTCGAGTCGTCCAGTTTGAGCAGTTGCAGAAAGTCCCAGCCTGTGCCAGCCTGTGCCAGATTAATATCGAGGATGATCAATGCGGGCTGAATGCGCTGCACCTCAGCCAGATTGGTATGGGCATAGTCACTGCTGAACACATCCCAGCCGACATCCGCCAGGAATGAGTCGAACAGAGCGCGCATACTCTCATCATTGTCGAGAACCATAATCCGTGCTGACATGGCGTTCCTATACTACAACACTTGTCACCTTGTGTTTGTCATCGTGTGTCGTTTGAACAGATAACAAAAAAATATTTTGGAAGTTGTTCCGCTACAACTATACACCAGATACGACTTTATTGTACCCGGTATTTGCCTTTATCCGATACGAACACCGTCCGCGCATGGCCTGGTTGACCAACTTACTGGGCGGCGGGACCATTCTTGCTTTTGTGCATCGTCGTTACCACGTGATCGCTGTTGTCCTGCAAGGCCGCCTGCACAGCACCCAGCAAATCGCGGCTTTCAAACGGTTTACGCAGCACCGTGACATGCTTGGTCGCCAGATAACTCGCAATTTCATTCGCCAGTTTCACTGCCGTCGTGCAAACCAGGACGGGAATAGTGGCGGTTGATTCGTCCATCTTGAGCAGTTGCAGAAACTCCCAGCCGACGCCCTCTCGCCCCACATAATAATCGAGGATGATCAGGTCGGGCTTGATTTTGCTCACTTCATGCAGGTCGGAGTTGAGGAACAACTGGATGAATACTTCAACATCGTCCTTACGCAGGATTTTCTGGAACAGCGCCAGAATGTTATCTGAATTGTTGATGACCATAATTCGTGTCGGCATATTGCACCCACTTTCGATTCAGCTCGCAGGTCGATCTCAGCCGGGGTGTTTGGGCACACAACGGTCAAGCAGATATGGGAGTTGTTAAAGATTAACAAAAAATAGTATAGCATATTTCGTACCATTGCTCAAGCAAACTCATCATTACAAAGGCTACTCACACTACCGTTTCGGGTACGGGTTCACCCGCGTAAGCAAGGATGATCTGTGTACGAGGAATGCCAGCCTGTACCAGCGCATCGACCAGCGGCTTGTTGTTAATGTCACGATCAATAATGACCGTGTCATCGCTCAATTGGACGACAAGCCCTGTATTGACAATGCGCTTGCCCGGGACAGTCCCTACACTTGTGACAACATAATGCCGTTGATCAAGGCTGCTCGTAAGATAACTGTACCCGAGTGGTCACGCTCTGATCTCCTCGTTAACTGGATCAAATACCAGCAATTTGACCTGCGCCTGTTGACGGGCAATAACCCCGATCCGTTCGCTCAAAATGTTTTGATAGACGTCTTCCGCGATGGTCAGATACAGCGGTATATTTTGACCTCCAGCTTCACCACCTATGCTTCCCCCATCCGTTTTTCCCGATTCGCCTGTGAAAATTTTTCTAACCTAAGCTTGTTGACACGGCTCAAAAAGTCATGTTATACTGATCGCGTCCAATTTATCTAAGTGCCCCTGTGCTGAGCCAACAGCCAGAGGCGTAGTGTACCTAAAAGAGAGGTAACACAATGGTCGACTCTACCCCGAATCCGCTGTCCTTTCCAACTGCTGACGGTGATCAGCGCCCGCTCCCGGAAATTGTTGCCGCTGGCAAACCCGATGAACCTGAAAATCCCGGTTGGGGAGCCTTTCCGCTGGCTTACCACGATGTACAGGGCAACCGCTACTACGCCGTACAGGATTGGATTCTTGGCGTTGCAAAAACGGATAACGCCCGGACTTTTTTGGCGAAATTGAAGCGCCGTTTGAAGAAGGCAAAAATCGAGATGTTCCCACCATGGGAACAACTGCCCTATACTGCCCGCGATGGCAAAAAGTACGAAATGGATCATGCCACCGCCGAAGGGTTGTACATCATCACGCAGCGCATGGACGCCGAGACCGGGCTGCGTGACCGTGTTTTGCGCTTCCTGGCAAAAGCAGGCGTGATCGTTGATGAAGCGCGTACCGATCCCGATGGGCTGCTGGCTCAGGTCGTTGGCAAGAACCCGGAACGCGCCGTTGAACTGGTGCTTGAACACTATCGCCGCGAAGGCAAGCCGGATGAATGGGTCG
>JBBSEU010000271.1:0-7958 GCA_038239365.1 Aggregatilineales bacterium | reverse complement strand
TGGGCTGCAACCCGCCCACATGAAGTCGGAGTTGCTAGTAACCGCGCGTCAGCCATAGTGCGGTGAATACGTTCCCGGGCCTTGTACACACCGCCCGTCACGTCATGGGAGCTGGTCACGCCTGAAGTCGGGAAGCGAACCTTCACGGACGCTACCGCCCAAGGCAGGGTCGGTGACTGGGACGAAGTCGTAACAAGGTAGCAGTAGCGGAAGCTGCGGCTGGATCACCTCCTTTCTAGTGAGCATCTGAGCAGTCAGCGAACAGCTTTCAGCGGTCAGCCACAAACTGACCCCGCGAGAGCTGAAGTAACTGACGGCCACGCATCACAGGTTGAGCAGACGAGCAAGTAATTGCGAAGTCTGGCCGGGTGGCGACCCGTTTTCTGTAATTTGTCCTTTCCTATCACTGTTCAGGGGTTAAGATGACACATTCTCTTACGCTCGAAATTCCCGAAAATATCTACGAGCCACTCGTAAAAACAGCTATGCAGCGCGGCGAAACGCCCGAAGCACTAGCTGTTTTGTTATTAGCTGCGGCCACTCAATCTGTTGTAGATGATCCGTTAGAGCCGTTCATCGGCGCGTTTTCCAGCAGCATACCCGATTGGGCCGATCAACACGATAAATATCCTGGACAGCAGCAGTGATTGCCTGATAATTTTGATTTAACCGAGTCAAGGCATTAGCTGGTTTTTTGTTGCCGGGCACGTTGGATAATTTACACTCCGATAATTCTTGGGTTGCATATCACCATTAAAGTGGCATCAATGGGATTTTCAATCGGAGAGACCTGCAAATGCTTAACCTTAATCGCAAAATTGTGGTATTCATCAGTGTCTTAGTGGTGTTCGGCAGCGCCATACCCACCTATACAGGGTATGCCGCCGCGCAAGGCAATGCTGCTTACAAAGCCGCCGCAGACTACTCGACGCAGCATAAAGGGCTTGCCGTCGTAATTTACAAAAGTAACCAGATTGTCTTTGAGCGTTACGACAATGGTGGTAGTGCCAGCAAAGTAGTAGGGCTTGCCAGCGGTACCAAAAGTTTTAACTGTGCAACGGCAGTGGCCGCTCAAGTCGATGGCTTGCTCACACTGGACGAAAAAGCCGCCGATACACTCACCGAATGGCACGCCGACCCACGTAAATCGCAGATCACGATCCGTCAACTGCTGGCATTCAGCAGCGGAATCAAAGGTGACGAGGCAGAGTGGAAAGCCGCTGTCACCTCCGATGTCTATCAGGAGTCCATTCAAGCACCAGCGGTCTATGCGCCGGGGGCAGTCTACCGCTACGACCCGACCCAAACCAGTGCCTTCAACGAACTGATGACACGCAAACTGAAAGCCGCCAAAATCAACGAAGACCCACTCGCCTATTTGACGCGACGACTCTTCACGCCAATTGGCTTGCAAATTGGGGGTTGGCGGCGCGATATTCACGATAATCCACTAATGGCCGGTGGCGCATCGCTGACCGCGCGCGAGTGGCTCAAATACGGGCAGTTCATGTTGGCGGGTGGTTTGTGGAATGGCAAGCAAATTCTGCCTGCCGACAAGTTGGCCGAATGTGTCCAGCCCAGCACTACCTATGCAGGCTATGGACTCAACTGGTGGTTGAATGCGCCTGTCCCAAAAGGACAAATCACGCCTGAGTTTGCAATTCCAATGGACGGTAAAGACATCTATCCTGGCGGACCAAAAGACTTGTATATGGCCGCTGGAACGGGCAAAGAACGCCTGTATGTCATCCCTTCCCAGAAAATGGTGATCGTTCGCTTTGCAGAAATGGGAGATCGGGGCTGGGATGATGAACAGTTCCTGAAACTGGCAGGCATCTAGCCCCTATGACGTGACTTGCTTATTGCCAGACAAGGTGGATTCGCAATTCCCCGGCGAAATCTGGCGGCGGCGTGCCACCATCGTACTTGACCGGTATATTGTGCTGATGCTGGCATCAGTCGCTTTGCAAGGCCAAAGATCGCGCCGTAGACCAGATCGGGCGGAAACGGGTTATCGATCTTGAACAACAGGTGCTTGTCCGCAACTTTTTCGACGGATACCGTACCCGGTATGGTGTTCCGAAACTGCATTTTGTAGGCTTGCGGATACATATTCAGGAAGAAAACCTCAAAGGGAACTTGTTCAATGCCCGGCGGCAATGGCGCGGTTTCGCCAACGGCCAGCCCGATAGCGACGAAATTGAACATCGATTCGTCCTGAGTCGATAAATCCTTCAAGACATCCAGCCAGCGTTGCAGAGTGTACCACTGTTCCGGGTTGATCTCGGTCAGGTTGTGTTTCGCCAGAATGGGGCGGATCATGTCGGCGTTCAGATTATTGATGAAGGGCAGCAGAACTTCGCCTTTGATCTCGGTATCGGGGGGACATTCAAATCGTTTCATTGTGGCTCCCATGAAGTGTTCAATAATGAGAGTATAGGCCAAATTTCCCGGCGCGCAAATGCCCTGATCGATCCGAACTTGACACTTCCAGACCCATCGAGTACACTATTTACCTATTGGCGGCGCATCATCAGGAGTTTTGACAATGGCAGTCCCTTGCAAACATACTCCCGTCACGTCTTCCGAACGCCGCGACAGGTAACTTTCGGCCTGAACAACAATCTGCCGATTCCTGTCTAAGGCTGCTCCCGGAGCGGCTTTTTGGGCTGCAAGCGTGATACCAACGCTTGCAGCCCTTTTTTCGTCTATCGAAAATGGGAGAAACGATCATGTCACGCTTTGAAATGGGCAATCTGTTCACGGGCGAACTGGTACACCTCGGTGCGGCCAAAGCCGATGATAAACAGGCGTTCGCGCGCTGGAGCAATGATGCCGAATATTTGCGCCAATTGAACTTCGATCCAGCGATGCCACGTGCCGCCGATCATTGGGACGAAAAGAAGGATAAAGATAAAAAAGAAGAGGACAATCGGGAGTATAAATTTGGGATTCGCACTCTGGCCGATGACAAGCTGATCGGCTTGACAGGTTTGTGGGTAACCTGGAATCATCAGGTGGCCTGGTTCTGGATCGGCATTGGCGAGCCGGAGTATCGCGGCCACGGCTACGGCACTGATACGACTCGTTTGATCGTCAATTATGCGTTCCGCGAACTGGGTTTGTATCGCGTTCAACTCGGCGTGTTTGGCTACAACACACGGGCACAGCGCGTTTACGAAAAAGTTGGGTTTGTAAAAGAAGGGGTGCAGCGCGCGGCATTGTACCGTGACGGCCAGCGCCACGACCTGATCGGCATGGGTATTTTGCGCCCCGAATGGGAAACACAATACGCCACCGCCTTACAGAACGCTGAACCTGCGCTCGAACTTCGCTAATCGATCAAATCCGTGCGGGAGACCCGGCCACACACCGGGTTTTCCGCGCAATCACATCCACCTAACCGTTTTGCGACATTTGCCAGGCCAGCATCAGCTTGGCAACCGAACGCTCGACTTCGGCACGCTCGATCTCACCGCTGGCCTGTCCACCGGGCGTTTCCAGCCACGCCTGATACGCATCCTGTGGCGAAAGCCCTTCACGGCGCTGCTGCTCATAATAGGCACGAAATTGTGCGACAGCGGCATCGGCTTTTTGCTGATCGCGCCGACCAGGGCGCGGCGTTACACTCACATCAAACGTTTTATAGGTGGGGCGGTTGGTTTTTCCCTCGTTACGCTTTGAGGCCATTTTGGCAGACTCCTTTACACTCGAACCGTCCATCATCCGTTTAATGTACTACAATTGCAATATTCTGCCGGAAACGTTGAGAGATTTCTAACAATTGACAGCACCCTATACACGCACGTTGGGCATCGTTGGCGGCGGTCAGCTTGGCCGCATGATGACCTTTGCCGCCCGTCGACTCGGATTTGATGTGGCGATCCTTGACCCGGAGCCGGGTTGCCCCGCCGGGCAAATCGCCAGCACGCAGATCGTGGGCGGCCTGCACGACGCCGATAAATTGCGGCAACTGGCAGTTCGCAGCGACGTGCTGACGGTTGAGATCGAGCATGTGAACACGGACGGCCTCTCCGCTCTGGAACAGGAAGGCGTCACGATTTATCCCGCGCCGCGCGTGGTGGCGCTCATTCAGGATAAGCTGGGGCAGAAACGCACCCTGGCCGCACACGGTCTGCCTGTCGCGCCGTTCCGCGAAGGTGCAGAACCCGACGATCTGCCCTATCCATTCATCCTCAAAACGCGCTTCAATGCCTATGATGGGCGCGGCAATCTGACCGTCAACACGCCGGATGAATTGCCGACAGCGGTGGAGCGATTGGGCGGGCAAAACTTGTACATCGAGCAGATCATCCCGTTTGAGCGCGAAATTACGGTCATGGTGGCGCGCGGCACAGACGGCACAATCCGCAGCTATCCCCCGGTACAGACCTTTCACCGCGATCACATTTTGCACAGCGTTATTGCTCCGGCGGCGAATGCTCAGGCCGCCATTGGATTGGCTGAACGCACCGTTGCCATGCTGGACACGGTTGGCATTTTTGGTGTCGAGATGTTTGGCTTGCCCGGCGGCGAATTTCTGATCAACGAGATCGCGCCGCGTCCGCACAACGCCGGACATTTTTCGATTGAAGCGTGTGCGACCAGCCAGTTTGAGCAGCACGTTCGCGCGGTGATGGGATTGCCGCTTGGTGATCCGTCGATGATCGTACCCGCTGCCGTGATGATCAATTTATTAGGCGATGAGAGTGGCGATACTCTGCCGCGTTATGCCGACGCGCTCCAACTATCGGGCGCGGCATTGCACTGGTACGGCAAACGAGAGAGTCGTCCGCGCCGCAAGATGGGGCATGTCACAGTAACCGGATCAGATTTAGCAAGTGTACTAGTGAAGGCACGCACGCTAATCGAAATTCCCGATATAAGCATTGAGTCGGGCGGCAGTGTGCAGGTGGGGATCATCATGGGCAGTGATTCCGACCTGCCAACGATGCGACAGGCCGCCGAAATACTCCGCGAACTGGGCATCAAGTATGAGATGAGCATTGTTTCGGCACATCGCACGCCGGATCGCATGTACGAGTATGCGCGGGCGGCGTCGGATCGCGGCTTGCGGGTGATCATCGCCGGAGCGGGTGGCGCGGCGCACTTGCCGGGCATGGTGGCCGCGCTGACCTCATTACCTGTGATCGGTGTGCCAATTCGTACCGAAACGCTCAATGGCCTGGACGCGCTGTATTCGATTGTACAAATGCCGCGCGGCGTCCCTGTGGCGACTGTCGCCATCGGCAATGCGACCAACGCCGGACTATTGGCCGCGCGCATATTAGGTGCGTCTGATCTGATCGTTCGGGCGCGATTAGAGGCATACCGCGCTACGATGGAACAAACGGTGTTGGATAAAACTGTCTCTGCATAAACACTCAGGGCGCGTGGTTCTTTGTGAGCGGCGCGATCTGGTCTGCCCCTAAATGGAACACACCTGACCAACCTTCACGGCGATATATCTTCAAAATTTTATCTTCATCAACTGTAAGTTCTCTATCGCCAAACTGCCCGCGCGGATTATCGGTCAAGCCTAACAGGTAATCCGTACTGACGCCGAGTACTTCGGCAATAATAGTCAGGGGCTTTGTCGTTGGGTCATTCTCGCCCTTTTCGTAACGATGAATCATGTTGGCGGGAATGTTACACACACGCCCCATTTCGCGCTGCGACCACCCCATTTTTTCTCTTAATTCACGCATCCGATCAGTACGCAGCAAAACCTTTTGCCTTGATCATTAAGACCACTTGACAAATCTGAAAACGGATTATAAGATAGTCCGTATTCGTGGTCAGTTTATGTTCACCATAAAGCGGTGACGGTGCCCTGGCAGGCAACCGTCACCAATAGGTAGAAAGGACCTACCCAATGCACATTGTAACTCAATCTGCGTCCGCTTCACATACCCATTTTTCGCCTCAACTGCTGATCAGTGCGCCGCGCATCGCCGGGCTGCTGCCCGCTCGTGCCGAATCGCTGATCGAACCACCGCCGCTTAATCCACATTCGTTGACACTGACCGATTATCGGCTCGAAACGATTTCGCCCCAGCATCACGCCGTTCTGATGGCCGTCACAAAAAACCTGTTTCGCGCTGCCGTCG
This sequence comes from Aggregatilineales bacterium, assembly GCA_038239365.1. Classification (GTDB taxonomy): domain Bacteria; phylum Chloroflexota; class Anaerolineae; order Aggregatilineales; family UBA2796; genus JBBRMW01. The sequence continues at coordinate 1,848 of JBBSEU010000271.1, read as the reverse complement.
ATTTTTTGATCGATCAGGACACAGTAGGCGACATGTATGTGGCTGGCCTGAACTTCACCGGTGAACTGGACGAGTTGTTTACGCCGAGAGTCGAAGTGATCAAACGGCAGCCCAAAGCCAAGCCGTCCACGCCGCCATTTCGTACTGTGGAGCAAATGAACGCGGATTTGGAGCCGCTGCTTAAAGATATTGCGGAGACAGCGCAGCGGTTGGGCTGGATGCGGAAGCCCGGACAGGACAAAGGATCATGAATTACTGGCCGGATGTCCCGACTCCAGACGAGATCAAGGTGTTAGAAGCATTATTGGATGACATTTTCAAGGACGTGGAAGGTGGCAAAGATCATATCGAGGCTGAGGAATGCTGGCCGGGATTTATGATGCCCACCTTCAATCGCATCGAAGACCATGCGCTTTTGGCCGAAAGTGCAACGATTAGCGTGAAATTCATGACGCATCGGTTGATTGCGCTGGTGGCCGAGTTGAGCCGACAGCGCGACGCCGCGATAGCTGCCAATGCGAAAGGTGTTCCACTTCTGGATCAACTGCCAGCGCATGAGGCAGGCTTAGTGCAATGGCTGATCAGCACGCTAAATGGTCAGGAAGGCGAAACGCAGAGCTATCTGGTGCAGCGGCTTGTCGCTAGTTTGGAACGGATGAAGAAGAAAATCGAACGGGGCGGTTTGGACGAATAAATTTGCGCCGGGGAATTGATTCCCCGGCGAGACCGCGCGTAAACTGAGTCAGGCAGTTGCCCCATGTTGACGCAGCAGGTCGGCAATCTCCGTTTGATCGGTTTCCAGCGCGCGCGTCAAAGGTGTTTTGCCTTCGTAGTTGGGCACTTTGAGATCATCCGCGCCGTTGGAGAGCAGCCAGATCACCATATCTTTATGGTTAAAGTTGATCGCTCCATGCAGTGCTGAACTCAACCCCTCGTTGCAGCCATGATCGTGCAAGGTTTGAGCGATAGAGACATCGCCGCTCATGGCTGCGTGAAACATCACCGGAATGCCGTGTGCGCCGCGTGCATTGGCAAGGGCTGGAGCGGCACTTAAAAACGTGTTGACGGCCTGTGCGTCACCCAACATGGCGGCCACACAAATATTGAGAGGCAGTCCTTTATCCAAAAAGAACTCGGCAATCGCGCGGTTGCCCATATGCGCCGCCGCGCCAAGTCCATCTTCAAGACCGCTCGGACCCCAATCGTATTCGACGGTTAGTAGTTCGGGTGCTTCGGCCAACATTGCCTGAACTTTAGATAGATCGCCGTGCGCGCTGATAATAAATTCACGGATGCGTTCTGGCGGTAACGTGTCGCTCATTGTGCAATAGTCCTTTGAGATGTGATTGACACTGATTGTAAAGCCGCACGGTAAAACGACTTCTTCAAAATTGCGGAATTGAGCGGGGCGATAGAAACTGCTGGCGATACTCACGAGGAGAAAAGCCGACTCGCTGGCGGAATTTGCTGCTAAACGATCCCAGGCTTTGAAAGCCGACTTCAAAGCAGATTTCGGTGATGGGCAGGTGGGTTCGCGTCAACAAGAACTGGGCGCGCTCGATACGCCGGGTGGTCAAATAGTCATGCGGCGTTTGACCAAAGGCTTCCTTGAACATCCGCAAAAAGTGATAGGGGGACAAATAGGCAATGCCCGCGATCTCAGTCAGGTCAAGGGGTGCTGCAAGTTCGGCGTGAATGTAGTCCCGCGCACGGTACAACCGCTGGTAAAGTTCGGCGCGGGTGCTGGCTCGGATGGCGGGTATCCGATTGATTTCGTGCAGCCTGTCGTTTTCGACCTGGAGTAGCAAGGCCAGCAATCGGTGCAGATGTTCCTGTAGTTTCAAAGCT
>JBBSEU010000270.1:0-8018 GCA_038239365.1 Aggregatilineales bacterium | reverse complement strand
GCTTGAACGCACTGCCGAACAATATAAACTGCATGGAAAGTCAGATAGTTGGATCACGGCGCGCGTGGAAGGCATTGTCACCCGCAAAGCCTTCACTGAGGCTTTAAGTGCTGCTGTCCTAAATGCTCCAGAAACCCTATTTGGCGTGACCACCGATCAAATGTACAAGGGGCTTTGGGAACGTACCACTGCACAGCTACGCAAGGAATTAAAAATTAAACCGCGTGAAAACCTGCGCGATCATTTTGGCAAATATGCGCTAATTTACACACAATTAGCCGAAGAAGTGTCTGCTGAACGCCTGAAAAACGTAGAAACGGTACCGATGTCCGTAGCAATGGAGATCGTTTGGCAAGTGTCAGTTCTATTTCACACGCAAGCCCAGGCACTGAGTCAGGCATTAGGCTATGACCTCGTGACTGAGAAACCATTACTTCCCGCTGGTAAGAAACGCAGGCAGTAGTCAAGTACAAACCATCAAACGCTTACAAATTGTAAGCGTTTGAAAATTCAAACAATTCCAATGATCACACTCCGCTCCTACAATGACATATAGGCTGCAAATTTTGAGCAGCGCGGTAGAATTCCGAACGGTCTGTTATTCGGAGTCTCTATGACCGCTCGTCCGGCGCTGCTTTCGCCGCAGGAAGAAGGGCGACAAGTTCGAACCTATCGCCCCGTATGGCGCACGGCCAGCATCGAGATCGTGTTGCTGCTGATCGTCGTTGGCGTAGTGCTAATGGTTTCACGGTTCGTTCATCCAACACTCACCGAGACACAGAAGACGGCGGTGGGTATCTCATTCGCGCTGCTGCCCCTGTTGTTGTGGTACGGCATTTCATATCGGCAGGAAGCCCAGGCGCGCCGTCCGCGCGGACGTCTGCTGATCGTGCTGGTACTCAGTATGTTGGCCGCCAACGCAGTGGGTGTGCCACTTGTTGAACGAGTCTTTGCTGTCGATCAATGGTTGCCTACAACGGGCGGCCTGACGCGCATCATCGGCTACATGCTCGCCTATGGGGTCACGTCCGAGTTTTTGAAATTCGCCGTATTGCGCTTCAGTGTGTGGCCGATCTATTTCAAGACACGCGCTGATGGAATCGCCTACAGCATGGCTGCCGGGTTAGGCTATGCAGCAGTTTTGTCGATCAATTACGTGGTCAACGAAGCCCCCGAACCTTCGGCGGTTGCTCTGCGTGTGGCCGGTATCACACTCAGTCAGGTAGCGATTGGGACGATTGTCGGTTTTCAGTTGGCCGAGTTGACCATTGGTAAGCCGCCGGTGCTGTGGATGCCGTTGAGCGTGGCATTGGCCGCACTGCTGCAAGGGCTGTATGTCGCCTTCCGTGCCGGGTTGATCGTCGGTGGGATCAGCGCCACTGCGACGGGAAATGTTCCGGCGGCCAGTTTAGGAATTGCGATGTTCATGGTCGTTTTGTTGTTCTCGACGATTAGCTTTTTGATCAACAATGCGGAGCGGCGTGCGCGACGTAGCCCGGAATTCAGTAGTTGACGGAGCAAGGGCTAACCCTACGGCAGCGATGGGCAACCTGGCTCACCTTTGCGCTGGCCTTCGCGGCACTGGTCGGCGGCGTGCTGCTGCGCTCCAATACCGAAAATGCCACCTTTCCCTTTTCTGATACTAAAACAGGTTTGGCGGTGCGCTATCCGGCGAACTGGCTGCTGGAACGCGGCACAGAGCGTGATGATTTCGTGATGCGCGCGCAAGACCCGGCAGCGATCCCGTTCAAGACGACGATCAGCTTATCAAGTTTGCTCCTCGGTCAGGATGCAAACGTGTATGATGTGACCGAACTGCTCAGCGTGCGGCGTGCGGCGGCGCTCTCGTCCTACCGCACGCTGGACATCAGCGCGATCACTCTGCCCGACGGACTCCAGGCCACGCAAATGACCTACTCGTATGCGTCGGCGGAAGTCAATCCGTCGCTCAAGAGCATCCCGGTTATGGTGCGCGCGGCGGACGTGATCATCCTGAACAAGGGTCAGGCGATTGTGGCAACTTATCTGGCGGATGCTCAATCCTACGATCAGAATCAGCACTATTTCGGTGAATTTTTACGCAGGTTAGAAATCCGATGAGACGTTTGACGATCCTGCTATTGTGCAGCGCCTTAGCATTATCGACACTAGTAACAGGGCGAACGGCACACGCACAAACGGGCTTTGATGCGGTTAACGCCCAACGCGCAACCGTTTCGATTACACAAATGACGCGCACAGCCAACGGCCAACCGATCATTTCGTGCGTCGGATCGGGGACATTAGTCAGCGCCAGCGGCTTGATCCTGACCAATGCTCATATCGCGCTGGGTAGCACCCGTTGCAAAACGGACATGCTCGTGATCGGCCTGACGCTTCAGTTGGATGAGCCACCCGTTGCGACCTATTATGCGGACGTATTGGAGAGCAACATCGGGTGGGATTTGGCCGTCTTGCAGATCACGCGCTCACTCGATGGCCGCCCGATTGACCGCTCCGTGCTGGCTTTGCCCTTTGTCGAGCCGGGCGACTCGGAAACGCTCAATTTGGACGATACGCTGTCCATAGTTGGCTATACCAACAGCGATGAAAAATCAAGCGGCGCAGCGGCGGTACGGCGTGGCACGATCAGCAACTTCACCGAGGAAGCGCGCGTTGGCAATCGCGCCTGGATCAAGACGAATGCCGTCATTCCGGGACGTATGAGCGGCGGCGGCGCGTACAACAATGCCGGGCAGTTAATCGGCGTGCCAACGATTGAGCCACTGCCCAGCGGCACGGAAGCCTGTCGAATCGTGCAGGACACGAACGGCGACAACCGGATAGATGCTAAAGATACGTGCATCCCGTCCGGTGGCTACATCAATGCGCTGCGCCCGTCGCGCTTGGCACGCGGTCTGGTGCGTGCCGCGCAGTTGGGGATCACGACGGGTGGCAGCAATGTTACCGATGCCTTGCCAAAACCTAAAGACCCGCCCGCCTTCAGTCGATTGTTCTTCGCTTCGGGCGTGAGCGCGGCAGGGATGCCTACCAGCGTTGTGACCAGTCTGCCGAGCGGCACGAAATCGCTCTACCTGTTTTTCGACTACGCCAACCTGATTGATGGCATGGTCTACGAACTTCGCACGACTATCGACGGTGTGCCCAACGCGACCTTTAGCCTGGCACCGACCACCTGGAGCGGCGGTGAACGTGGGCTATGGTATATCGGCAGCCGCGAACAAGTCTGGCCGAACGGCCAATATGTGTTCACACTGCTCGTTGAAGGCGTGCGCGCGGGCAGTGCCCAGATCACGTTAGGTGGTGCGGCACAGACCGCCCCAACCTTTTCGGACATACTGTTTGGCGTGGCCGCCGATGGACGCCCCTTGCTGGCTACGGGCAACGTTTTGCCAGCGGGCGATACGATCACGGCAGAGTTCGTATTCAATAACATGCCAGCGGGGGCACGGTGGCGGCAAGCCTGGTACTACGAAGGCGTTCAGATCACCCCGCCCACACCCGCTAGCTGGTCAGATAAAGACGGCGCGAACGGCAAAAAACGGGTCAGTGCTGCCTCATCGCCGGGCAACGCATTGCAACCCGGACGCTATCGGCTGGAACTCTACATGGGCGATCAACTTGCGGCCACCTCGGATTTTGTCATGGCGGGCAAACAGGTGATTGATCGCGTAAATGTGTTCGATAACGTGTCGTTTGCCTCTATCGTCACGGGCGATAAACCGTCTGATCCCGGCACGACCTTCAATACCTCGATCACGCGACTATATACGACTTTCAACTGGAACGAACTGGCAGCGGGCACGCCCTGGACATGGCGTTGGTCTGTCGATGGCAACCCCTTGTTTGAAAGTACGCAGCCCTGGCAACCCACCGTCGGATCGTTGTTCTGGCTGCGGATCGAAGGAACGGGTCATCTGCCGGATGGCTCCTATACGCTCGAACTGCTGGTTCAGGGTGTTTCGATGGGCAAAGCGACGGCCAAAGTCGGGCTGGGTCAGCTTCCCGTCAATACATTTGCGACGGCGGCGGGCATTCAGTTACAAGGGCGCGTGACGGATGCCGAGACCGGGCAGGGTATCCCCGGCGTGATGTTCATCGTTTTGCGCGGTGATGTCGCCTCTAAGGAATTCACATGGCGCATGACCGAAGTCGATGCGATCTCGATCAGCGACTCACAGGGACAGTTTCAGCTTAATCGACTGCTGCCGCGTGGTGTCAGTTATAACCTGATCATCGTGGCGCGCGGCTATTTACCGATCTCAACCGATGGCCTCAAACTGGATGATAAAGTGAAAAGCCCACTTGTTTTGAATATCGAACTGAACCGAGACTAAAACGGATATATCCCATGCGCGTATTTTTTAGCGATGAATTCCGCGCGGCGAACCTGACCTTCGCCGCGCCAAAGCCGGGTGATGCAGGCTATGATCTGTACGCACTCGACTCGTGTGTGATAGAGTCCGGCGAACGGGCGATGATCCGAACCGGGCTGCACGTCGAAATCCCGGATGGCTACGTCGGATTGATCAAGGATCGATCCAGCATGGCCGCCGCCGGGTTGCACACGATGGCGGGCGTGATCGATAGCTCATATCGCGGCGAACTCAAGATCATCCTGCTCAACACCAACAAAACCGAGTATACGATCAGCACCGGGCAGAAGATCGCGCAAATGCTGGTGATCCGCTATTATGCGGAAGCGGTTCAGGTGGTTGATCAGCTTGAGCAATTAAGCAGTTCAGAGCGTGGCGCAGGTGGTTTCGGCTCGACAGGAAAGTAAGAGTTATACATGACGGAAAGCATCATTGGCAAGCGTATCGACGTTCTGGATAAAGGCTGGATCGAACTAATTGACTTGATGCCGCATCCATCGACAGACGTTTCTGGTGATCTGGCGATTGTGAATGCGGCGCGCGTCAGCTTTTTGGGCGAAAGCAAAGGCCCCGAACGCGACAAAAAGCTGCTCTTTTATCTGATGGAGCATCGCCACACTTCGCCGTTCGAGATGGTGGAGTTCAAATTTCGCTTGCGTGCGCCAGTGGTCACATTTTGGCAATGGGTCCGGCACCGAACATGGAGCCTGAATTCTGCTTCAGGGAGATATACCCCCTTTGAAGAAAACGACTTTTACGTGCCGGATGTATGGCGCAAACAATCGAAAGATAACAAACAGGCCAGCGAAGGCACGCTCGAAGATGAACAGGGGCGCATCCTGACCGATAAATTGCGGGCGCACTATGAGCAGAGCTATCGGCTGTACAGTGAAGCGTTGGCGGCGGGCGTTTCCAAAGAGATGGCGCGCATTTTCTTGCCGGGTTTCAGCGTCTACTACACCTGGGTTGCCAAAGTCGACGCGCATAACCTGATGCAGTTTTTGCGCTTGCGGATGGCATCTGACGCGCAGTACGAGATTCGCGTGTATGCCCAGGCGATCTACGAACACTTCTTCAAGCCTGCGCTGCCCTGGACAGCAGAAGCCTTCGAGCAATTTGTGCTGGAACGCCCGAATGATGAGTTGCCATAGACGCGCCCCCTTGCGGCTGATACAATGAGCCGTGATACTCAGGTTGACCAGGCGACTACGCCTCGCTGCTTTGCTTGCAGAGCGCGCGGGGTGAGGAAAGTCCGCTCTCCATAGAGCAACGGTGCTGGCTAACAGCCAGGCGGCGCAAGCTGCCGGACAGTGCAACAGAGAAGCGTATTGCCCTGCCTTCGGGCGTGGGCGAGGGTGAAACGGCGCGGTAAGAGCGCACCGCGTTCCTGGTGACAGGGACGGCACGGCAAACCCCACCGGGAGCAAGACCAAGCAGAAGTGAGGGGCGGCTCGTCCCGTTAATAGCTTCGGGTAGGTTGCTTGAGGCGACAGGTAACTGTCCGTCCCAGAGAGATGGTCGCCACCCGTTCGCGGGCACAGAAAGCGGCTTATCGGTTGGCCTGAGTATCTCTAATCCTCGAAAATAGGTTATATTGTTTACAATTAACACTGGTTGATAGAAAACGCTTTTTATGAACTACGATCCCAACGATTTCATTGCCAGCGCAACCGACTCCCTTCAAAACCCTATTCTGCAAATTGCCCTGGATCGCGGTACGACGCGCTCCGTTGCTAACCGCATTCGCGCGATGGCCGAAACGACAGATGCGGCAGCACTCCGCCATCAGGGACGCCATGCACGCCTGCGGGCGCTCAATGAACTGCCTGATCTGCTCGAAGCCTTAGAAGCGCGCTTAATCGAAAAAGGCGTCAACGTCCTGTGGGCAGTCGATGCCGCTGAGTGCAATCGGCAGGTGATCGAGATCGCGCGTCAGCATGACGTGAAACAGATCGCCAAAGGTAAGAGCATGGCGACTGAGGAAACACGGCTGAATGACGCGCTCGAAGCAGCAGGGCTGGAAGTGATCGAGACCGATCTGGGCGAATTCGTGGCGCAGCTTGCCCATGAGCGCCCCAGTCATATCGTCTCCCCGATTCTGCACAAGACCAAAGAACAGGTCAGCGATTTATTTGTTGAACACCTGGCTATCGCCGCTAGCGACGATCCGCGCACGCTGACCATTGCAGCACGCGCCTACCTGCGTCAGAAGTTCATCCATGCCGATATGGGCATCACCGGGGCGAACTTTGCCATTGCCGAAACGGGCACACTGGCGATCATCACCAACGAAGGCAACGGGCGGATGTGTTCGTCAATGCCGCGCGTACATGTCGTCGTTGTTGGTATAGAGAAGGTGATCCCAACGGTCGATGATTTTTCGACGCTGGTGCAACTGCTCACGCGCAGCACGGGCGGCCAGCGTATTTCGACATATGTGCATTTGATGGGCGGCCCTGCCTCAGAAGACGATCCTGACGGCCCGGACGCGATGTACGTGATCCTGCTGGATAATGGCCGCAGTCGCATTCATGGCACGGAGTACGCCGAAGCACTGGCCTGTATCCGCTGCGGCGCGTGCCTGAACACCTGCCCGGTCTTTCAGAATGTGGGCGGCCATCCTTACGGGGGCATCTATTCAGGACCGATTGGCGCGGTGATCACCCCTTTGTTGAATGGTTTGCACAACGCCACGCCCTTGCCGCACGCCAGCAGCTTATGCGGATCGTGTAAATCGGCCTGTCCTGTCGATATTGATATTCCCGACATGCTGTTACGCTTGCGCGGCGATCTGGTAGAAGCGGGCGAAACGGAAAAGACACTGACCGCCGGAATCAAAGGTTGGGCAGTCGCCATGCAATCCCCTGCTCTATATGCCATGAGTGGCGCGGCGGCACGATTGTACACGCGCGCCGCCGCTGACGATGAGCATAACCTGCACAAGTTGCCGGGGCTGCTCGGTCACTGGACGCAAAACCGCGATTTTCCGGCGTTCGCGCCCAAGTCCTTTCATCAATTGTGGCGCGAACGAAAGGAGACTCGCCAATGAGTAGCCGCGATCAAATCCTGAACGACTTACGGGCACATAACGCGCCTTTCGAGGACGCTCGTCCGCATCCAGAGTCGTTCGTCCCGGTCACGCGCATCTCGAATGAGGATTTGTTGACGCGCTTCACGGCGGAGTTGACGGAGCGACACGCGACAGTACACGCGGTTTCCGACCATCAATCGGCAGTTGCAACGGTGCTCGATCTGATCGGTGCAGATCGCAAAGTCGTGGCTTGGGAGAATTTGCCGCTGCCCGGCCTGACCGATGCACTGGCCGCACATCAGATTGGAGTGATGATTCCGCGCGCCAGACACGATTATCGGCTTGCGGGTCTAATCGAAACCGATCCGATCCGTATGGGCATTACGGGCGCGGATGCCGCCTTCGCCACCACCGGGACGCTGGCACTTGTCACGCGAAAAGATCAGGGGCGGCTACCGTCGTTAATGCCACCCGTCCATATCGCGCTGCTGCGTCGGGATCGATTGTTTCCGCGCCTTGAAGACTGGTTCGTTGTTGAGGGACGCGCGGCACTCAAAGAATCGCGCAGCATCGCACTCGTGACCGGGCCAAGCAGCACAGGGGATATTGAG
>JBBSEU010000269.1:0-8071 GCA_038239365.1 Aggregatilineales bacterium | reverse complement strand
TCTGATCGCCGCCGTCATTGCACTCATTTTCGGACTCGCGCCCGTTTCACCCGCCACCGCACAGCAAGGCACACAGCCCGTACTGGCAACGGTACTGGTCACCATTCCGCTGTACAGTGAACCAAGCGCCAATTCCAACCAAACCGGAACTCTGCTTTCCGGTCAAACGTGGTACGTGCTGGGTACAGATACTACCGGGCGCTGGGTGAAGATTCAGGTAGGCGCAATCGCCAATGGTTGGGCGGTGCGCGCGGCCTTCAATCTGGCGGGCGCACAACTTCCAGTAATCGCGGGGGTAACGGGTGGAACCGCACCGGGCATTTTCCGCTTCGGCGTTGCGCGTGCCCGGTTCGTGTATGTCGTAAAAAGCGGCGATACGCTCGGCAAACTGGCTTTGCGCTATGGTACGTCAGTCCGGGCGATTGCCCTTGCGAACGGCATTCGCAACATCAACCTGATTTATGTCGGGCAGCATTTGATCATCCCCTGAGCAGGGCGCGAATACTGCCGACGCGAATCGTTATTCCGGTACGGCGCTGATATTGAGCAGTGACCGCACTTTTGCCACAAGGTCGTGATGCAGGATCGGTTTGGGCAGGTAGTCAGTTGCGCCTGCTTCCATGCCGCGCATCACGGCTTCGGCATCGCCGCGTGCCGATAAAATCAGAATTGGCGTATTGATGCTGTTCGTCTTGTGCCGAAGGGTACGGCATAGCTCAATGCCATCCATGCCCGGCATCATCACATCCAGAATGATTAAATCGGCACTTTCTTCTTTATCCACCATCGAAAGCGCCTCGTTGGCATCCTTCGCTTTGATAACTTTGAAGCCGCCGCGTTCGAGCATGATGCCGATCAGCGTCCGTGCCCCTACTTCGTCATCGACAATCATTACACGCTTCATGGATTCGCCTCTCTCGACAATGGAGTGTTTATGGTTGCGCGTAGTCTAACACACAACCCGATGGTTTGGTTTGAAATGTTTGAAACGTTTGTGAATTGGAACAAGTTTGACATAATGTTTTGCTATCGTTGAACAAACTGGCTGACCACATCGTAGACCGCCCCTACCCCAAAGGTCAAGCCGTCCAATGGGATACGTTCATCATGGCTGTGAATGAGTTCTGAGCCGGGTGTTCCCTGTTCGATCCGAATGGGTGAAAAGCCGTAAACCTTGATACCCAACGGCGCAAGGTATTTGGCGTCTGTTGCGCCGGTCATCAGCGACGGCAAAACCACCGCTCCGGGGTGTGCCTTCTCCAGCGTGGCGCGCATCAGGCGAAATAGATCGTTATCGTGCGGCACTTCCAATGGCGGTGCTTCAGTCATGACCTCGATTTGCACGTCTGGATCGAGCAGCACGCGCAGTTCATCCAGATACCCCGCACTGTCGAAACCGGGCAATGTGCGGCCATCAATGATTGCGCTGGACGATCCCGGAATGACGTTGGTTTTGTAGCCACCACTCAAACCCGTTGGGACGGCGGTATTGTGCAGCATCGCGTATAGATGACGGCGTTCCTCGTCTGCAAGTGCCGTGCTGAGTGGGCTTTGCAGATCGAGATCGTCACAGTACGCGATCAGGGTATCGGTGTCAGTACCCAAAACATCAGCCAGCCCATTCAGGTAAGTGTGAGCCGTTTCGGTGATATGCAGCGGCATTCGAGCCGTCCCCAGACGCGCGATCTGCTGTGCCAACCGTGTGACCGGATTATCGCGGCGCGGCACAGACGCATGTCCTGGTTCACCGTATACCGTCAGACGCAGCCAGCACACGCCTTTTTCGGCGACTTGAATGTCATACACTGGATGGTTAGCGATCCAACTGGTCATGCCACCCAATTCGTTGAGCGCATATTCGGCGCGGATCAGTTCGGGATGCTGTGCGGCTAGCCAGTCGATCCCATTCCCTTCGGCGATTTCTTCATCGGCAGTTGCAGCCAAAATCAAATCGCGGTGGAGCGGGACACCTTCACGATGCAGCGCCAGGAAAACCGCCAACTCATAGGCCACCATGAACTTCATATCCAGCGCGCCGCGCCCCCACAGATACCCGTCCGCGATCTCAGCGCCAAACGGCGGATGAGTCCACGAGTCAGGTTCGGCGGGCACTACATCCGTATGACCCATCAGCAGCAGCGGCGCTTTTTCGCCCGTGCCGCGCAGTCGTGCGACGATGTTGGCGCGTCCCGGTGTGCGTTCGGGCATCACGTAGGCGATCCCGGCGGCATCCAGCACACGTGCAATATAATCCGCCGCCAGCGACTCGTTACCCGGCGGATTGGAGGTATCCAACCGAATCAGGGCTTGCAAATGCTGGATCGTTTCATCGCGCAGTGCGTCAACAGTCAGGGCGGCGTTCAAAGACAGTCAAATCCTGTGAAAAAGGTTATCATCACCTGAGACCGCCCAAAGTATAACAGCGGGCGATAGTAGAGGCGTAACAAAGTTATGATAGAATCGTCGCTGGCATCCATTGGCGATACCGTCCTGTTTGCCAGCAAAGATCGCAAAAGCTACGTGCGAACACTGGCCGCAGACGGCCTACTGACCACCCATCTGGGCAATATCCCCTTCAACGATCTGATCGGTTTGCCCTATGGGGCGGCGGTGCATACCCATCTCGGCCACCTTTTTTATATGCTCAGGCCCGGTTTTGAAGACCTGATGCAGCACGCCCGTCACGAGACGACGATCATTCAGCCCAAAGACCTGGGCTACATCGCTGTCAAACTGAACATCAGCAGCGGAGCGCGCGTGCTGGAGGCGGGCACTGGCAGCGGCGGCCTGACGACATGGCTGGCACTGCTGGTTGGCGATACAGGTCAGGTGATCAGCTATGATCGCAGGCTATCTAACGCAGAGGCCGCGCGCCGCAACCTGACACGCGCCGGAGTCACCCAGCGCGTCACGTTCAAAACGCGCGATATTGCCGAAGGTTTCGACGAAACCGACGTTGACGCACTGTTTCTGGATGTACCTAACCCCTGGGATTACCTGGAAGTGGCGCGCGCCGCTTTATCGGGTGGCGGGCATTTTGGCGCGCTGCTGCCCACCATGAATCAGGTGATCGATCTGGTGAGCGCCATGTATCACGGCCATTGGTTTCGGGTAGAGGTGCAGGAGTTAATGCTGCGATCTTACAAGATCGTCCCGGCGCGCATCCGTCCTGATGAGCGGATGGTGGGGCATACGGGCTATCTGATCTTTGCGCGAGCGATCACGCGCGATAGTGCCGACAAAGCCGAAACCCCTCAAACCAGTGAGGCAAATGAAGAAAACGCGGAGTAACTAACCCTTCACGTAACTGAATTTCTCCGCGATCTTGCCATCGCGCACGCGGAACACGTCTGCGCCGCGAATGTGACCCGGCTGGCCTTCCGTATCGATCCAGTGATACGTCCAGCGCGTCACACAGCGATCCTCTGCCGTGATCAGGTCTTCAATATCAAAATGGGCATTCGGCGAACCCTTAAAAAAATCCGCCCAGAAGCCGCGCACCGCCGTTTGTCCTTCAAAACGTGTCCCATCCGGGAATGGTGAGGTATTCTCGAAGACGCAATCATCCGTCATAAAGGCCATCGTCGCATCAAGATCATGTTGATTGATGGCTTCATTGAAATCATTGATGAGTGTCGCTATAGATTGATTGGGCAGGAGTACACCCCTTTTGCTTAGCTCAATGCTTATAAACAAAAATGCCCACAAAGATGTGGGCATCGTTAATAAATCTAAGTGCGTTAAGTAGCGTGTCGCAAGGGGTATATTTGAAATCTATTGATGAACAGTTTAACTCAGCGTTAAATTCGCGCAAGGGCAAAGACGGGATGTTTAAGATAAAATCCATTAAGGAAATTTATCACATCAATACAACAACGAATCCGAACAAAAAATCTAGAAAGTTTTTGGCGAAAATTGTACAGGATGCCCAATGCGCTATCTGACGCTCTCTGAACTGATTTATATCAATGGCAGTCTATTGAAGAATGCTCAGATTATGAGCGGTAAGCAAAAGGTGCGGGATATTGCACTATTGGAAGCGGCAGTCTTGCGTCCTTCGGCCAGTGCCTTCGGTGAAGATGCCTACCCAACACTCAACGAAAAAGTGGCCGCCTTGTTTCATTCAGTGGCACGCAACCATCCGTTCACCGATGGCAACAAGCGCACGGCTACCGTTGCATCCATTTTTATGTTCGAGGTGAACGGCCAACGTATGACATGGCAAGCTACGGATGCGCTGAATATGATCGTCCGTGTTGCCGAAGGGCAGATCGACTTATATCAATTGGCGGCCTGGTTTCCGCTCACCGCCACTGAACCGTTCCCGGATGCCGAGGCAGAGCGGGATATGCAGATCATCGCCCGAATCATTCAGGATCACAGGTGGCTGCTCGATGAACTCGAACGACAGTAAGCCGATTCACTATCTATCCGTGTCCGATTTGTACAATATCAACGATGAAGTTACACAGGGGCATACCTTTGTGCGCGATGTTCACCTGTTGGAGTCGGCGGCACGCCGCCCGGCGATTACCCTGTTCGGAGAGGCGCAGTTCCCCACCCTGATCGATAAAACAGCGGCATTATTGGAGTCGCTCGCCTATCACCATTTATTTGCAGACGGCAACAAACGCACCGCCTTGCGCGCTGTCACCACCTTTTTAGAGATCAACGATCATCAGATCATCTGGGACAACGCGACGGAGTATGCCTTCATTCTAGAAATCGCGCAGGGAAAATTCAATGTGCCGCAAATTGCCGAACAATTGACGCGCTACGTGCGGCCTGCCGAACGCTAATGACATAAGATGGCACTTCGCACTAATCAACTTGGCTTGTGAGCAAAAAATGTCGAATCCTGGCGGCCACTTCATTCATCGCATCTTCACTTACGCGCTGATCTTCGGGGACACCCAGATAGCCAAAGATATTGGTTCCCTTTTTATCTTCAGGTTGTTCAGACATTCGCGGGATAATGTGAAAATGAACATGCTGATGCCCCAACGCTTCGGCAAACTGTACCACATACGTTTTGGTGCAGTGCGTTGCCTCTCGTAATGCTATCGAAACGCGGCGAATGAGCAGTCCCAATTCTGCTGCTTCTGGCTCGGTCAATTCATCAACTGCTGCTAAATGGCGTCTGCAAACGAGACAAAGCCAACCATACAAAGCGGTATTGTAACTGTGTACTAAATCCCAATAATCAGTGCGATAGATGTTGTCCCAAAGAGGTCTATCCCCAACGTCGCGCTTTATGAGAAGTTCGCAGGTGTGGCAGCCATCCATATACGAGTTATTCATATTTTTGATTGGTCACGCCGTTGGATCGAGCCGATATTGAAGCAACTGCTTGGTTAGCTCAATCACATGCCAGGGTTTGGGGATGTATTCGCCCCGAACTGCCGTCAGCCACTCTCGATTGGGCGCTGAGTAGGCCGAGGTCAACACAATGTAGCCGGGACAATCCAACTCTCGAATCCGCTGCGCGATCTGCAAACCGTTCATGCTACCCGGCAGCCGAATATCAAGGATAAACAGGTCGATCACCCCGGCATTTTCCTGGATGTAGGGCAGCGCATCATCGGCGTTTGTATACTGGCGCAGTTGAACATCTTCTTCAACCGATTTGAATGAAATTCTCAAAATATCTTGAAGCGTAAAATCGTCTTCAATATGAACTACGTGCATCGACATTGCTACCAGCCTTTTCACTACAAACGGGGACAACTCATCTGTTGAGCATTGTACATGAGAAAAAGTTGTAAAAGCGATTTTTCGTAAAAATTCATACTTTATAGGGTTTTGATGATTCTTAATGGATTTCCCGCCGCGATGACCCCCGGCGGCACATCGCGTGTTACGATGCTGCCCGCGCCAATGACGCTGCTCTGCCCGATTCGTACCCCTTTCAGGATCAGGCAGTTCATGCCGATAAATACATCATCTTCGATCAAAATGGGAGCAGTTGCCCCGTTCATGGGGTCGCGCTGCCGAGTCACTGGATCGAGCGGGTGAAAATCGGTGTCAACGATAATCGTGTTGGCACCCACCGTCACCCGATCTCCCATCGTGATTGAATGGTCAGCACAAATCGAGCCACCCGTCATACCAAAGTTAGCGCCGATCTGGATAATCGCCCCGGCACGTCGTGTGCTGAGAATGACCGGGTGTGCCGGGCCAAGCGGGTTACTGATCAACGACGAGCGCAGTTCCATACCGTCACCAATCCTGATCGTACTGGCCCGATGCCGCTGAATGAGTGGCACGCCATAAAAACGCCAGTTCGTGCCCCATGCGATGCCTGCCCAGGCAAAGAGCAGACGCACTCTCGGCCAGATCAGCAAGCGTCTGATCTCGTTGTTCGCTTTCCAGGGGGTGAGCCGTGTGTAGTGAACCATGCTGCTCAGCGAGTCGGGGATCGGATCGGGCAATTGTGCAGGTGGGATCACAAATAGCTCTCCACAATGCGAATCAACTGTTGTGCCCGATGCCGGAAAGTATGCTCTTTCAGCACGCGCGCCCGTGCTGCCATGCCAATTGCCCGCCGCTCCGTATCGTGACTGAGCAGCCAGCGGTAACGCTCCACCACTTCGGCCTCATCTTTAAGGATGATGATCTCTTTTTCCGGCTCAAACCATGTTTCGAGTCCCAGGTACGGGTTAGCGACGACACAGGCAGCCATGCTGCTTAGCTCGAACGGGCGCGAACTGGACGAAGCCATCACCGAAGCGTGCGCCTTGCGAGTCACACACAGATTCAATTTGCTGCGACAGGTATATTCGCGTAATTTGCTGAACGATAAATAGGGCAGCATTTCGGCGCGGCCAATATTCCCCAGGCCGCGCCCGCGTACCGCGAAGCGTGCTTCGGGTAAGGCTTCGCTGGCACGCCCGATCATCGCGTCGATCCAGCTTTCGCGGTATTCGCGGGTATGGCCGTAAAAAAATATATCCACATCCTGCGACACATCCAACGGACTGAACACATCCGGGTCAGCACCATAATAAAGCGTATCTACTCGCCGCGCGCCCATCTTTTTGAGCGTTTCCGCACCGCCCAGGCTATTTGAGATGAAGCCCGCATACTCCGTTAGATCAGCGTCCTGATAAATTTTGAAGCCGCTGGCAAACCCGGCGAACTCCGGCAAGCTGGCGGGTACATCACCGTCATAGTAGATCATCGGCTTGCCAAACTGCTCCTGCACATAGCGCGCCAACCCCACCATATGATTGAGCGGGATTGTCAGGAAGATTACGGCGTCTACGTCGGGTTGTGCGCGCAAGGTTTGATCTAGAAATGCCTGCCATTTGGGGCGAATCAGTGTTTGGGCGAGTCGGCGCTGTGCCCGATCTGAGAATGACTCACCGCTTGTACCAGTCGTCACGGCGCGGCGCGAACCGGGGCGGACAAACAAATCGCGCGCCCGCTTGAACAGATCGCCTTCACGTTGCACCGGATTAGGCAATGCCCGCCACCACAACGACTCAATGGCTGGTCCCTGGTAAGTCGTGACCAGTGTATCTACGCCAACTTCGTACAGCCCCTTGAGCAACTGCCACCATGCCGGAGTCGCGCTGAACGGTTGAGTCAGATCGAGCGACGAGGTGATGATCAGCAGCTTCACGTCCGATTCACTCCTGTGATCACATCTGTGAAGATCGCTTCCATCGCCTGTACTTGTCGCGTCAGTGTAAATTGAGCGATCAACCGTTCGCGCCCGGCTAACCCCATCCGCTGCGCCAACTCAGAATCGATCAACAAGCGGCACAATCGATCAGCCAACGCCGCCGCATCAAATGGATTGACCACGTACCCGGTTTGGCCGTCGATAACCAGTTCGGGCAGCGCGCCAAATGGACTGGCAACGACGGGTTTTCCGGCGGCCATCGCTTCTGCCGCGACCATACCAAAACTCTCGAAAAAGACGGATGGCACGGCCACCACATCCGCCGCACAAAAGGCCGTGATCAGCGCCTGACCAGCCAGCCAGCCGCCAAACCGAATCGAGTCGCGCAATTGGGGTGCTTGGTGAATCAGCATGTGATCAAGTGTTGCTTGCTGCGGCGCAAGG
>JBBSEU010000268.1:0-8105 GCA_038239365.1 Aggregatilineales bacterium | reverse complement strand
TAATTGTGCGCCTGGCCAACGAGAATCCCGACTTGGGTTACGAAAAGCTTCAGGGTGAACTCATGAAGTTGGGATATGAGATCGGAATCTCGACGATCCGTGCTGTCCTCAAGCGCCATCACATTTCACCAGCGCCTGAACGAGACCGCACTCACAGCAGTTGGCGGACGTTCTTAAATCACTACCGCACCCAAATGCTGGCGTGCGACTTTTTCACGGTTGAAACGGTGTTCTTGAAAACCGTCTATGTCCTGTTTTTCATTGACCTGAGCACCCGGAAGGTGTACTTAGCCGGCTGCACGCGCCATCCCAACTCAGCCTGGGTCACTCAACAAGCCCGGCAACTGACCTGGCAACTCCAGGAGCAAAATAGCCACACGCGCTTTCTGATCCATGATCGAGATACCAAGTTCACGGCTCCCTTTGACACCGTTTTTACGTCCGAAGGGGTTGAGGTCGTGTTGACACCGTATCGCGCGCCCAATGCGAATGCCTTCGCCGAACGGTGGATACGCTCCGTGCGGCACGAGTGTCTCGATCAGCTCTTGATCTTCAATGAGGCGCATCTGCGTCGTGTTTTGACGGAATATGTCGACTATTACAATCGTGCGCGACCTCATCAGGGTCTTCACCAGCAAGCACCGATCCCATTTCAACGGAAGCCAGTTCATGGTCTAATTTACCGACGAGAGGTGCTGGGTGGCATTCTTCATGATTAATGGCGACAGGCCGCTTAACACCTGATTTTGTGCCGTGGATAGAGTTTTCGCATACTACGGGCTGCCAGGGCGTTTTTCAAACAAGCAATCACGGTGGTCGGGCATCGACCGGATCGGGTGATGACCGACAAACACGCGGCCCATCGGCGGGCCGCTACTATCCGATGCACGGCTTCGGCTCGTTCGAGGGTGCCACTCGTTTCTGCACTGCTTTCAGTGAAGCTCGCCAGTATTTCCGTCCGCATCGAACCCCTTCTGACCCGATCCCCTCTCTATCTGAAAAACGCCAAACTTTCCATCGACAATGGGAAGCATTATTGTCTACCGCCGCGATTGGCTAATCACGGCGGGCAAAGGGACAATGCTACGTCGATTTGCTCGTCTTGTTGAACGCGTTCTCAGTTCTGACAAAACCTAAATTTCAGCTAAGCAGGCGGTGCTGCCGTCGAATTACGTATAACAAGCTCGGGCTGCACCCGTAGAATCGTATCTGAAAGCGGCAATTTCGGCAGCGTGATCAGCGAAATCAGTGCCTCAACCGCCTGGATCGCCATGCGATCAATTGGCTGCCGCACGGTGGTCAGGCTGGGTGATATGAACGAGGCCAACTCAATATCGTCATAGCCCGTCACAGACATCGTGTCCGGCGTGTGCAGTTCGGCATCAGTCAGCGCCTTGATCGCGCCAATCGCAATTGTATCGTCAGAGGCCATGATCGCCGTCGGAATTTCAGCCAACGCAAGCAGGTTTTGTAGTCCTTGATAACCACCCATGAAATTGTTCGGCACTTTTTGAAGCCACCCGTCGTGGATCGGCAATCCGCGCGTGTTCATCCGCTCTTCATAAGCGATCCGCCGCTGGGTAATATCGGCCATCCAGTCCCCTTCGATGAAGGCAATCCGGCGGTGTCCCAGGCCGAATAGATGCTCGAATAATGCTTCGATTCCGGCGGTGTTATTGGAATTCACGGTGAAAACTGGCCTGGGCGAGGAACCTCGGCAGAGCGCAATAACTGCCGGATTTTGCTCCAGGATGGCCGCAAGGGTGCGCTCGTCATCTTTCAGATCACCGAGTACGATCACGCCGTCCACATACCGCGTATCCAGGATGCTCGACATTTTCAGCACGCCGTCCGAACTCCCACGCGAGTAGCCCAGGACAATCTGGTAGCCACTCCTTTGCGCCACATCCGAGATTTCCTGAATTAGCTGTGCAAAGAAGGGATCGGCGATTTCGCGCAGCATCAACCCGATCAGATTCGAGCGCCCTCCTTTGAGCGCCCTTGCCAGCGGATTCGGCGTATAGCCCAACTGCGCGGCGGCATCACGTACTTTGAGCCGCGTTTCTTCGCTAATGAACTTACTGCGCGAACCGTTGGTAAGCACTCTCGATACGGTACTTGGCGAGACGCCAACTGCCTTTGCGATGTCGCTCACCGTGATTTTTGTGCTGATCGACGTACCATCCTTGGGTGATTATCTGCGCTCAGTGCATTTCTGCTTCCACTTTGCCGATACCCTTGCGGTAGAAATGGAAGTGTACGTTCGGATGCTGCGCCAGAAGCGACATGGGCACGCTTGAATCCGGGATATGCTTCGAAATCATCAGCGTCGTCAGCCGCATCCCAAATGGATTATCGTGCGCGCCTGCGTGCCAGATCGATACTTTTTCCGCTTTCCAGGTTTCAACTGGCCCTACCGAGGCCGCCTGGGTGGGCACCATCGAGATATTACCCCCACCAGAGGTGCGCGCATTCTGGATGACCGTCATGGGGTGCAAATCAACAACACGTGCCTGCTTTTGTCGGTATTCTTCGGGCGTTGGCGGCTGGTCCGCATAGGGTGCAGCGCGGCGTACCGGGTCATTGAACGCCCAGTGCTTGACCTCGCCCTGCCCGCCCTGCATCACGACGCAGCGCACTTGATCGTAAGTTTTGCTATAGGCGTCCAAATCGTCCGTCGGGAAGTGCAGGTTCGCGTCGGGCATACGCAACGTCGGGTCAATCCGGTTGAAACATAATTCCAGATCGGCCCTCGCAAACGACAGCGGATGCGTGATTGGTACAGGCTTGCCATCCTCAACCCATTCGTCCATGCCCCAAAAGTGCGCGTGGTGCAATTTGAGGCCGATGCTGTTCACGATACGCGCCACCAATGGAAGCTGCTCAGTCGGCCCAATCGGCCCACAGATTCCCGCTGGACGGTTAGGCGTTGCTTGCTGCCACGCTTCAATGTATTCAAGGGCTTCGGCCAGATAGAATTCTTCCAGCGTCTCGTAAAACGACACCTTGAAACCGGGTCGCGCAAGCTGGAGCAGGTCGTTTTCATTCAACCGCGCCGCATCATGCAGTATCGCTGGATCGAGCGTCGTATAATCCCACCAGTTTGGCGCAACCTTGCTAAATGGACGTGTCACAAATCCTCCAAGATCGTGAATCAAGCAAATAACGGTACATCGTCAGATGAATTGACCTAACGATTGTTCGTACTCTGGGTCTACCCAGCATTTCTCACCTAACGCCTCCGATAGGGGGTCAACATCGTTTGGCGCGTACCCGAGATGTGAGTGCCGCCGCCAGCCCTCGGCATAAACGAACCGCCCGGAAAGCAGGCCGCTTTGCTCCGCCATCTCAACCATCGACACCAGGTACGAGTCCATGCCCTGGCTGAAGTCAAGCCATTCCTTCTGGCTGCGATGCTTTGCCAGCATCGAGCGTTTGCGCTCAATCATCGAACTGATGTCTATCCATTGTCCGGCGCGAACCCGTTTCCGCAATGGGTCACGGAGGCCATGCGGCATCGCGTGATAGATCGTGATGTCCCCATCGTAATGTGGCACTGGTGGGAGCGTCTCATAATTCGGCATCCCGCGCACGAATGCCCCGGTAACTGCCAGTCGGCAGGCATTCATGTGATCTTCCATATAGTCTTCGGGCGAATGCACCAGTAGTATATCCGGCTTCACCTGTCGAATTACGGCGGCCACCTGCGCGATTCGTTTAGGTTCGTACAGAATTCCCAAATCATCACAAATCGGCGGATAGATCTGTGCGCCGGCTTCGCGTGCCGAATCCTGTGCCTCCTCCCATCGTATTCTGGCAATCTCTTCACGTGACTGAGTGACCGATCCATAGCAGCCGTTCGCCAGATTCCAGAAGTGAATGTCTGCGCCCGCGTCCTTTAACAGTAGCAGCGTACCCGCCATATGAAATTCGATATCGTCCGGGTGCGCGACAATCGCTAACGCCGTCAGTTTACCGCTGCTCATAGCGCCTCATTCCACGGCGACGACTGCGCCCGTCTCCAGTGACTTCCGTGCCGCCGCACAGGTTTGGACGGCCAGCCGCGCCTGCTCTGGCGTTCCCCGTTCAATCGCTCGATCAGCCCGAACGTAGTCAGCAAAATACGCGATTTGTTCGCCGTAAGCGTCGCCTTGTTTGGCCTCCAGCTTATAGGCCCTGCCCGGCTCATTGACAGTCAACGTCGTGCCGCCACCCATCTCGATGCTCACGCCGCCCGCCCGAAACGTGAATTCCACCACGCCACCCTCACAGATCACCTTCAGCATCGCCGTGAACGGGTAATCCTTCGGCATCATCTCGCTGCCTTCCACCGATCCGTGTACCGACCCGTAATCGACAATAGAGATCACCTGATTCCAAAGGCCGGGTGCCGCTTCATGGCCGCGCGCATAGACCGTCTTCGGCTTCCCGAGCAGCCAGTTCAGTGCATCGTAATCGTGAATGCTCAGGTCAAGTATCGCGCCGCCGCTCAGAGCTGGGTCGGTGAACCAATTCGCCCACCCCGGCACAACCGAGAGCCTTGTCGCCACCGCGGTCAACGGACGCCCCAGCTTGCCGCTCTGCACCAGTTCCACCAGCGACACGTATTCCGGCCAGAATCGCACGACATGCGCGATCATAAGCTTCCTGCCGCTTTTCCTGTGTGCCGCTATAACCGCATCACAGTCCGCCACTGTCATCCCAAACGGCTTTTCGAGCAACACATCTTTCCCGGCCTCGAGCGCAGCAATTGCATATTCCCTATGCAGGTGCGTCGGTAGCGTAATACTTACAGCGTCAATCGCCGGATCGTTCAGGATCGCGTAATCATCGACAAGCGCCCGCGCCCCGATTTGTTTCGCCAACTTTTCGGCTTTGTCCAGATGCCGCGATGAAACCGATACGATTTGCACATCAGGAAGTTTCGCAAAGGCGCGCGCGTGAGTCTCACCCATGAACCCGGAGCCAAGAATGCCGATTTTCATATGTAGTTGGCTTCCATTCAGACCACGCCCAGCGCGGCCAGGTTCTGGTACGACGCCTTCATAGATCGGTTCACTTCGGCAAGCGGCGGGAATGGATCGCCCTTGAACTCGATTTCCACGCTGAAATCGCCCGCATAACCCCCCTTGTGAAGCAACTCAAAAACCTGCTCAAAGTCGATCTGACCCTCGCCAATGGCCGGGAAATCCCAAACTCGCGGCCCGCCCAGATGATCCTTCAGGTGGCAGAAGACCAGATGTGGCAGCGAAGCCTGCAAATCGTCAACTGCCTTAGTTCCATTATCGTAAAACTCGATGTTCGCCGTATCGTAATTGATGCCCACATTCGGGCGGTTAATCTTTTGCAAAATCGGGATTGCCTTTTTTCCTGAACTGGTGATGTCGCCGTGAATCTCGATCCCGATCTTGATAGCTTTCGCCGCCGCCGCATCTGCCAGTTGATGGATGTTGCCCATAAACGCCGACTCGTCTTCGTTCTCGCTGTAGTGCCCGCCGATGGCCGTATTCAGGATGTCGATCCCCAGCCGCTCACACAAGTCCACCGCTTTCAAGCCGTCGGCTAACCCCTGCTGGGTGGTCAGATCGGTGTGGCCGCTCAGGGCAACGGGCGTCAGGCTCAGCTTGTTCAGTAGACGCAGGATTCCGCCCAGCGTTTTGGCATCGGCATCAAGTGGTACGTGCTCAGTCCAGCCCTTTACTGCGCTCAATTCCACATAACGAAAGCCCGCCGCCGCGATTCCCTCCAGGGAATCCTCAAGGTTCTGTGTGTGATAACTGTTGGTATGTCCACCGATTCGGTTCGTAGCCATTCAACACTCCAAAATTTGGTAGATAAATTGCGCTCGCAAAAATGGGCAGCCTGAATTACAAATTCAAATCTTATTCAGTCATTTGGGTCTTAAATCGGCGGTGTGAAAGTCCCTCGCTGTAGGAGGGACTTAGGGTAAGGCCTATTCTACTCGATTGGTCCTTGCAGCTTGACCGTTTTCCACGCATCGCCCAGGACGAACGCCTTTGCGTCCTCAGCGACCTTCGCCTTATCAAAATCGTTGGCGTCCTTCACAAACGTGTTGGTAACGGTATCCGCAACCTTGAGTCCGACCTTAGTCTGGCCGAGTTTAGCGATCCGGTCCAAGTAGCTCTGCCAGTTCGCTTCGTCACTATAGCCGTAGCCTTTGCCCGCCTTGTTCGACTGGTTATAAAGGTAACCAAGCTGCCGCAGCGACTCGAGTGCCAGGTCTGGTGTCATCTGATCTTTCAGCGCCGGGAACTGCTCGTAAGTGATCTGCGCTGCGGCCTGCGGATTCACACGCGCAAACTCCAATCCCATCGCCACGCCTCGGAAGAAACAAGTTAATGTTTTCTTGGCAGCGTCGTCCTTCAGGTCGGCGGCACGGATGGCATAGCCGTTCGACGGATCCTTGGAGAACTCCGAACCAATCAGGTACTTGAGCTTGAGGCCAATCGAATTCCATTGAGCGCGCAGACCTTCCCATGCCAACGCAGCATCGGCTTGACCCTGCTCAACCGATTGTCCCCACTGGTTTCCCGCGTTGACGTATTTGATCGTCGCCGGATCAACACCCTGCTCGGCCAGAATCGGGTTCGTGATCGTTTCAAGTCCTGCGGCGGGCATTGAGATCGTCTTCCCAGCCAGGTCTTTGACGCTCTTAATATTGCTGTCAGCGCGCACAGCAAAGTCGAAGACCTGTCCGCCGATCATCTCGAAGCCCAAAATTACGGGAATCCCGGCGTCGATAGCCGATGTAAGCACACCGGGCGAGGGGTAACCGACATCCGCCTGCTTTTCCGTGAGCAGACTCATGGTGCTAGCGCCGCCGGTTGGAGCAGGTTGCAGGGTCACGTCAACGCCGAGCTTATCGAAATAACCCATCTTCTTGGCGACCCATAGCGGGTAATCGTCCATTACTTCCAGAGTACCGCGCGGCGGGATCCACGTGATCTTTGCGACGGGGCTTACTGGACAGATCGCATCAGCCGCGGCAGCCAGGGTTGCCCTGGGCACAAACGCACTTGCCGCCAGCATGGCTACGATTGCGATCAACACGACGAGCCGCGTGAGTGTTGCAGGACGCGCCTGCTTCAAAAAGGGTTGGTTCATCTTGTCCTCCATAACAAATTCATGAAATAACTTGATCTAGGTTCAGGTTTCCCAGCTTGTATACCTTTTTCCGATGAAGAAAAAGGTGACATACAGCAAAATCCCTATCGTCGCAATAATCATAATTGTCGCAAAAAACGGCTCCATACGTGCCAGCGACGAATAGTACACCAGCCGCGTTCCCAATCCCTCGCCGCCGCCCACCATTTCTGCGCCCACTGCTGTCAGCAGGCCAAAGATGCCGCCCACCATGAGTCCGACAATGATCATTGGCAGTGCCAATGGAAAGCGCACCATGCGAAATATTTGCAGCGTTGTCGCGCCATACGAACGTGCCAGTGCGATTTTCGCCAGGTCAGTTCGCCTGAATCCAGTCGAAGCGTTGATCATCACCATTGGCCCGACGGCCAGCGCAACTGCCACGATTCGCGGCTCCATGCCAAAACCGAGTTTCAGGATCAGCAACGGAACCAACGCTAACATCGGCGTTGTGACCAGGATGATGATGTACGGCGTCACGATCTTTTCGACAAACGGGAACTGCGTAATCAACGCTGCCAGCCCGATACCGATTGTCGCTCCGATGAAATAGCCAATCGCCAGTTCCTTCAATGTAACGCCAACGTGCGGCATCAGCACCGGCCAACTATGGATGAGCGAGCCAAAAATCGCACTCGGCGCGGGAAACACATAGGTCGGCACCTGAAAGGCACGCACCAACAGCTCAATTCCGGCCACGACACAAACCGCAACCATCAGGATGATCACCAGTTCGCGCGCATTCCTGGCCGTTGGCACGGAGGTGAGCGCGCTCCAGTTCGCCAGCCCGTCTTTTTCTGCTGAAGAAGTCGCGGGCTTGTTGAACTCCGGGATTTGATCGAGCATCTTTTCGGCCATCGGTCATTCCACCTTTGCGCCCGCATGAATCAGGTCTTTGATTTCTTTAATTGATTCGAAAAAATAGGGCGTCGTTTGCATCT